>JAVBPW010000007.1:0-2825 GCA_031549385.1 Alphaproteobacteria bacterium | reverse complement strand
TAAAGGATATTATTAAATTTGATATTTTAAACAATGATAATATAAGAAGTTTGCCCCAGTGGCTTAATATATATGAAGATGAAAGCTTTAAAAATTCAAAACGTCAATTTTTCTGCGATGAAGAAGGTGTTTTAAAGATGGACTCTGAGCTTTCTAAATATTCATCAAAGCAGCTTAGCAGAATGTGCTCTTATGAAAGATTCAGCTGGAATATTGCAGACTGGATTGAAAGTGATTTTGAGGAAGTTGAAAATAAAGAAACGGAGATATTTTTTTATTATAAGAATTTTGGTGGGATGAAAAGGTTTTCTAAGGTTTTGTAAAGATATGTTTTGTTGTACAGGTTTTTTTAACATTTTAGTTATAATTTGGAGCGAATAAAATCAGAAAAATTCACCGATTGTACTTTTTAATAAAAAGAATTCATGCTATAATAATTGATATATTATAAAATTTAGGGTAATTCCAATTCAAAAAATGAGTTATCCACAAAAAAACTGAAAATATCAGAAAAAAAGTATAAAATCAAGCTGAAAATGAGCATAAAAATAAGACGTTCATGAAAATCACAAATTTAAACGTTTTATAAAAATGCTTATATAAAAAATGTGGATATGTTAATATTTTGCACTCAAGCAACAGCTTTTATCAGCTTTCTTAAGTTCGACATATAATTAGGTTTATTTAATGCAAAAGCAAGAATAACTGTAAGTAGTTTGGTTGTTGCATTTAGAAAAACATCTGAACGCATTGAACTACAATTATGTGTTTTAGGTTGAGCAAGTAAAGGATTACTTTTTAATGAAGAAAATTTACGTTCTATAATAGCTCTATTTTTATAGATTGTGTTCCATTCATCCGAGCCACGGATAACTCCAGAAAAGGTGCGTAAATCACCATTTGGATAAACATAGGTAGTAACAGTTGAGTTTGTTGGACGACATTTATCTTCACATTCGCAAGTCCATGCTTTACCAAGTCTTTTACTTTTAGGGCACACATATTTTAATCGAAAACTTCTGTTTTTACCATTACAGGAGCCATCTGATTTAAAAATCAAGGAAGGATCTTTTGGACAACAAGGAATTTTATCTTTATTGGCTTTTATAAGAAGCCGTTCGTTAGAAGGAGAATTACGAGAATTTAATGGTATCACAACCTTTGAAAATCCTACTTGATTCAAAAAGCTATAATTAGCATAACTATCAAATTCAGAATCAGCAACGAAGGTACTAAAGGTGTTGCGATTAACCTTTTGAGAAAATGAAGAAAACACAGGCTTTAGTGAAGCATTATCAAAAACAAATTTTTGCTCTTCCATAGAGTTGAAATCGTTAGGAAGTTCTTTATAAAAGCTTTCATCAAGAAAGTGAATATGTAAAGGTATTCCAAAACCATTTGTAAGCATGCCAAATTTATAAAAATATCCGAAATGCCCATTAGCATAATCAAGCCTTATAGAAGAATTAGCAAGGGCAGATTTAGGAAGATTTTTATAGGCTGCAGAATAAGGATTAAATTTTGATGTATCTTGTCCATTTTTATTCAAGTAGCTTTTGTAGTTAGATTGTTTTTTGATTTCAGAAGCAACAAATTTAGGATTATTTTCTTTTACTTTTGGCTTCAAGGCTGTAGTATCATAAATCAAAGTTTGATTAAGTCCTTTGTGTGGGGCATTATCTGAAAGAGACTCATCATATTGATTAAATATATCAATAACATGAAGCACGATGTTATCAAAAAGTTCCTTAAGATGAAAATCAAAGCGAGTTTTAAATTTACTAATAACACTTTCAGTTGGGACAGATTCATTTTTGATATGGCAAAAGTCACATAATTCAGGCGAAAAACAAAGAGCAAATAAAAAGTTAGGAACACTTGCAAAGTTGAAAAAATGAATAAGCAAAAGTATCGACAAGATCGATTCTAGTGAAATATCACGAGAGTTAGTACCCGAGGAATAATAAGCGTTATAAAAAGATTTTGGAATAAAAGAAGGTAAATCAAGATGATTTTTAAGAAGACGCAAAAACTTAGTAGGACTTTTAGTAAGTAAAGTTTCAATTTGTGATATTTGTTTATCAAAACTTAATTGTTGAAAATCCTCAGAAAGACAAAACATAGCAACACCCTCCATTGTGGTTTTTATTTTATCTGGTAGTAATCTAATTATACCGCAATGGAGGTTAAATATAAATAGATTTGCTGATTTTATCAGCGATTATGCAGGTTTCCTGAATTGGAAATCGGCTAAATAAAAAATTCGGATTGGAGTGATATTATGTTTTCTTATACTATCTGCAACATGGCTGATGATGAAATATTTTATAAACAGTGTGATGCTTTAAAAAAACACATTCCTGAGCTTAAAGAAGAGAAGCAGCTCCAAGATGTAGATTCCAGCTTAATAGGAATTTATAAGCTTGAGGATAAAGAGTTAAAAATCCTAAGTGATAAAAATATAGATGCTGTTTATATTGAATCTGAATTTGATATTGAAGAGTATTTCCAAGGTTAATCGTCCTGAGCCTGACGTTAAAGAGGCTTTCTTTTTTTGCGCTAAAATTATGAAGGAGGACATGTAAATGATTATTGATTGTATAAAACAGATGCTTGGAGAAGAGCTTGCAGGGCAAGTTGAAAAGGCATTAATGGGGAAAGGCAAAGACGGAGCAGATGTTGACCTTGTTGTCGGAAATGATGGCAGCTATATCTCAACGGAAACTTTTGAGCAGGAGAAAACAAAGTCTGCTGCAAATGAAAAGCTGGTTACAGATATTGTTGCAAGCATTAAGGATTACGGCGGTAGCGGTGATATTAAAGAT
>JAVBPW010000001.1:0-455036 GCA_031549385.1 Alphaproteobacteria bacterium | reverse complement strand
TGTATGATTTGCATCTACTGCTGCACCATTAATCAAAGTTGTTAAGTTTGTTTGTGTTACTGTTCCTGAAGTTGATGTTCCAACTAAGTACTTACCTGAGTTAATTGTTCCTGTGTAGTTCAATGTTACTCCATTGAATTCT
The DNA here is from genome assembly GCA_031549385.1 of Alphaproteobacteria bacterium. GTDB lineage: Bacteria > Pseudomonadota > Alphaproteobacteria > Rs-D84 > SZUA-605 > JAVBPW01. The sequence goes on along the minus strand of JAVBPW010000001.1, from coordinate 454,894 downwards.
AATGCTCCAGGAGTAGCTACTTTTGCTACATTCATATTACCTGCAGTGTAAGCTAAGTTCAATTGTGTTGTTCCGTATGCAACTGATGATATTGTTCCACCATAGTATGATATCTTTCCATTTCCTACAATAGTGTTTGTTTGATTAATAGGTGTTCTATTCATATTAGAAAATATAAACCCCCCTACTGCATATAACCTACCATCTAACATACCATTACCTTGATAAACAACTTGGTTTAATGAAGCATTGTATATAGAATAATAACTTGTTGGCCATGCTGTTTTTATAACACCTCCATCATAATTTATTATTTTTCCAGTAAAATTTACATTTGTATCAAAATATATTCCTGCATGCATTCCTTGAATAATTCCATAATTTTCAATATTTCCAACTATATCAGATAAAATATTTATACCTCTATTTCCTGTAGTAGATGTTTGACTAGTTATAAAAGCTGTTGAATTATTAGAAGCCCCATTAACAATAGAACCCGTAAATGTACCACCTGATAAAACTATACCATGATTAGTTGTTCCTTCAATAATTCCTAAGTTACTTATATTTCCTTCAACTTTTCCATTAAAGGATATTGCAGTACCTCCTGTTATACTACCACTACTATAATTATAAATATTTAAATATACAGGATCAATTCTTGCTGGTAGCCAATTAAGCACATTAATAGCAACTCCAGCTGTTTTTATAGTACCTGTAAGTGTTTGAAAATCACCCCCTATAATAGCATAATTAAAAATATTAAGTTTTACCAACCCTACCGTAGCATTATTAGAATTGATTCCAATAGCCGTAGTACCTTTAATTTTAGCGTTTATATCTATTACAGACCCTGCTCCATTAACTCCATTCCATCCATTATATAAATTACCATTTAAACTAGCCCCTTCTGATACATTAAAACCAGGACCTGCATAACCAATAATAGAACTTAAATTTGTAAAATCAGCATATACATTAGCATTTGTCCACATAACAGTAATAGCAGCATTCTGTCCAGAAATAATACCACCTTGCCTATTTATAAATTTTGAAGGATTTTCTAGGCTTCCTACTACACCCTGTAAATAAAGAGAATAGTAAACCTCTCTAAATAGACTAGAAGAATCTACATAACTACCAATAATACCATAATTATCTATTATTACATTATTATAAGTCCCAGTAAAAGTAATACCATATTTTGGATTTGAACTTGTATATGCAGAACTAGAAGAAATAGCTGCATCTGAATTTATCGTAGTACCATTATATCCATTAAAAACAGACCCAGTATAATTAGCAAGTGCAATACCACCTCCGCTTAAAGCATAAAGAAGCCCCATATTAGTTATATTTCCATATTCTGCAGGACCCCACCTCGCTATAGCAAAATTTCCTCCAAGTATTAAAGCATTATTAACAATATTTAAATAATTTGCTGCTGTACCTGCTTCTATAAGAGGTACAGTATTTATTGTTGTACTTAAATCATGATTTATAATTAAATTAGCATAATTTGAAAAAGAACCAACTCCACTTATACTTAAATTAAAAGAAGAAGCTGCAGCAGTCGTTACACAATCATTAACTCCACCGTCTATACTTCCACCACAAGAAAAACTTCCACCAACAATTGCAGTATTAACTCCTGACCAAGTTGCAGAATTTGCATCTGTCATAATAAAACTAATAATCCCAACTAATCCAAATATTACTTTCTTAAACATATTGTTTCTCCTCTTATCTCTACTATCATACTATCATATTTAAAAACAAAAAAAAAGAGTCCTTTATCAATTTTTTAGATTCAGTAAATATCTAAATGAAAATAATTTTTATAAATATATGTTTTTGCGATTCAAATGTTTAATATAACATAATAATAAAATAAAAAAGAGAGAAAATTTTCTCTCTAAAATTTCATACCCAAAATTATATATTTAATTATTAGGTAATGGTTTTATAACAGAAGAATTTCCTCCATTACTTTTTTTAATTTCTCTCCATTCTTGATGAGCATCTTGATGAGATTTATAATCTATTGAAAATTTATGTCCACCATTTCCATTAGCAACAAAATACAAATATTCAGTATCTTCTGGATGCAATGCAGCATTAATAGCAGCTGCCCCAGGATTACAAATAGGTCCAATTGGTAAACCATAATATTTATAAGTATTATATTTACTATCTACACTTAAATCTTTTCTATAAAGAGCTTGCCCTCTCATACTTCCATAACCTTTTGTAATAGCATAAACAACAGTAGGATCAGTTTGTAACTTCATTCCCTTTTTCAATCTATTTACAAAAACACCAGCAATTAAATTTCTCTCTGATTCGATTCCAGTTTCTTTCTCTACAATAGAAGCCATAATTAAAGCTTCATATTTATTTTTGTATGGAAGTCCAGGAGCTCTGCTTTGCCATTCTTCTTCCAAAACATAATCCATCAAACTTTTCATTTGTTCAAGAATTCCAGCACGTGTCATTCCTCTAACAACATAATATGTATTAGGCATTAATTGTCCTTCGCGATATAAAGTTTCATCTATATCACCAGTTAACACACTAGCGTTTCTTATTATTTCAAAAATTTGTTGATTAGTATATCCTTCAGGAATAATTAAAGGATAAACAAAAACTCTTCCCCAAACCAAAGTTTGATTAACTCTATAAAGTGAAATATTTTTAGTAAATAAATATTCACCTGCTTTCAAATCGCTTTGAGTTCCATTAAGATAGGAAAAAACTTTAAATAAAATTCTGCTATAAATTACATCTTCACTTTTTAATTTAGTTGCAATTTGATTAAGCGAAGAACCTTTTTCAATAAATACAACTTTATCTTCTTTTAATGAAGAATGCATAAAAAACATAATATAAAGAATAACAACTCCAAGAACAATAAATTTCCAGAGATTCTTTATAAAAAACTTACTAAATCTTTTTAAAGATAACTGACGCATTGGTTCCCCCAAATCCAAAAGAATTTGATAAAGCATAATCAACTTTTCTTGATTTAGCTTTTAGTGGAACTAAATCAACACCTTTTGTTCCCTCCTCAGGGTTGTCCAAGTTTAATGTAGGTGGCACTTCTTGGTTAACAATCGACAATATAGAATATATTGCTTCAACTGCCCCAGCAGCCCCTAATAAATGTCCAGTTGCGGATTTAGTAGATGACATAGAAGCTCCACTTAAATCTTCACCGAATAATCTTTGCACAGCTCTAAATTCCAACATATCTCCAAGAGGAGTTGAAGTTCCATGAGCATTAATATAGTCAATATCAGACGGTTGAAGTTTTGCATTATTTAATGCAGCTCTCATAGCTCTAAATCCACCATCTCCATCTTCACGAGGTGCAGTAATATGGTAAGCGTCACCTGACATTCCATACCCTACAACTTCAGCATAAATTTTGGCACCACGAGCTTTAGCATGTTCATATTCTTCCAATACAACAATACCAGAACCTTCTCCCATAACGAAACCATCACGACCAGTATCCCAAGGACGAGAAGCCTTTTCAGGGGTATCATTATAACCAGAAGAAAGAGCACGAAGTGCAATAAATCCAGCAAGACCTAAATCACAAACGGGATTTTCAGCCCCACCAGCAATCATAACATCAGCATCACCATAAGCGATGATTCGAGATGCATCTCCAATAGCATGAGTACCAGTCGCACAAGCTGTAACAACAGCTGTATTAGGACCAGCAAAGCCATATTTTATAGAAATAAATCCAGACAAAAGATTAATCAAAGCAGAAGGAATAAAGAAAGGTGATAACCTTCTAAATCCTTGTTCTCTTAAAACATTTGCCCCTTCAGATATAGTTTGAAGCCCACCGATACCAGATCCAACAAGAACACCTGTTCTTTCTAAATCTTCTTTATCAGCTGGCATCCAACCAGAATCTTCAATAGCTTCTTTTGCGGCAGCAAGGCCATATACGATAAAGTTATCCATGCGTCTTTGTTCTTTTGGTTCCACAACTTCATCAGCATTAAACTCACCTTCACCTGTACCCTTAAGGATAGTACCTGCAATTTGCACAGGATATTGTGAAACGTCAAATGATGTGATTTTGCGAATACCAGACTTTCCAGCAATTAAACTTTCCCAGTTTTTTTTAACCCCATAACCTAATGGAGTTAACAAACCAAGACCAGTAACAACAACTCTTCTCATAAATACCTCGCCCACAAAAAATTAATTATTTATTTTCATCTATAAATTTAACAGCGTCTCCAACTGTTTGGATTTTTTCAGCAACTGAATCTGGAATTTCTACGCTGAATTCTTTTTCGAATGCCATAACAAGTTCCACAGTATCTAAACTATCAGCACCTAAGTCGCCAATAAAGCTAGCTTCTGGAGTAACTTTTTCTGGATCAGCATTTAAATTTTCAACAACGATAGATTTCACTTTTTCAAAAGTAGTCATTTTTTACACCTTTTTTTTAGTTAACAATTTGGCCTTAGATTTATTTCCCTGGCCATATCGGGGAAATGTATCAAAAAAATACATACTTTGTCAAGCGTTAATAAAGAAAACACTTTTAAAATTTATATTTTTCCAAGCAAATTCAGATAATTGAGCAAAAACGAAAGTATTGTAAATTTTGCCACCTGAGTATATTAAACATACATGATGTGTGGCAAAATTTTCAATCCTTTTGGCTTGAGCCAATTAGATAAATTTGAATTATCCTCTTAATTTAAAATTAAGTAGCATCGGTGCTGCCATAAATATAGATGAAAAAACACCTGCTCCAATTCCGAACAATAAAGTATATGCAAAACTTTCTAACACTATTCCACCCCAAATAGTAATTGCAACAATTGCAATCATAGTTGTAAGTGTGGTAAATGTAGTTCTTGCAAACATTTCATTCATACTCAAATCAATAATTTCTTTTTCACTTTTAGTTTTATATTTTTTAAGATTTTCACGGATTCTATCATAAACCACCACCGTATCATTAATAGAATATCCAACAACTGTTAAAATAGCAGCAATAGATACAAGTGAAAACGGAAGTTGAAATAATGATAAAAATCCAATAGTTACTAAAAGATCAACTACAAGACCAAGGAACGCACAAAATCCAAATGCAAAATCAAATCTTATCCAAATATATGCAGCAATTGCAACCATAGCAATAATAAATGCAAGTATACCATCTCTAATCAATTCAGCACCAACTTTTGGTCCAACTACTTCAGTATTTCTATATTCTACATTATCACCCAATGCATTTTTCAATTCTGAAAGTTTTGACATTTGAGCATCTTCATTATCCCCTGCAGCAGGAAGTCGAATAGAAATTAAATTTTCACCAAAAGTTTGAAGTTCTGGATCGAATGAAGAAAGTCTATGTCTTAAAGATTCAATAGATTCATCAGTTTTAATTTCAACAACAATTCCACCTGAGAAATCGATTCCATAATTGAAACCTTTAGTTACCATAAGTCCAATAGTTGCAGCAATTAATATTGCATAAATTAAATATCCTAATTTTCTAAATCTTAAAAAGTTTACATTAACAGTAATAGGGATAAAGTTAACTAATTTTAATTTTCCTAACATTTTCAACATGTTTTTATTTTCCTTTCTTATTTTTCATTTCTTACAATAGGGAGAGATCTTTTATTCTTAGCCCACACATCCATAATGATTCTTGATACATAAACAGATGTGATAAGTGATGTAATAACACCAACTCCAAGTGTCACAGCAAATCCTTTAATAGGCCCTGTTCCAAATTGGAATAACACAACTGCAGCAATAATAGTAGTAATATTAGCATCCATAATAGTTGATAATGCATTACTGTAAGCCATAGAAATAGTTTGTTTTACACTCAATCTATTAACCGCCTCTTCTCGCATTCTCTCAAATATAATAATGTTAGCATCCACCGCCATAGCAATCGTCAAAAGAATTCCCGCAATACCTGGAAGTGTAAGAGTAGCACCAAACAAACTTAATACTGATAAAATTAATGCAATGTTTAAGAATAATATTAAATTAACAAAATTTCCAAACAATCCATAAACTACAAACATAGAGATCATAACAAGTAAAAGACCAATCACACAAGATACAGCACCAGCAGTAATAGAGTCAGCCCCTAATCCAGCACCAACAGTTCTTTCTTCAACAACAGTTAAAGGTGCAGGAAGTGCTCCTGAACGAAGTAACATAGAAAGTTCTGCAGCTCCTTCAGCAGTAAATCCACCTGTAATTTGTCCATGTCCATCTAAAATAGGACTTTGAATAACAGGTGCAGATAAAACTTTACCATCAAGCACAATAGCAAATCTTTTACCAATATTAGCAGCTGTCAAATCAGCAAATCTTTTAGCTCCGATTCCATTAAATGTAGTTGTAACAGCAGGTTGTCCATCTTGTTGATAAGCAACTCTTGAATCTGTTAAATATTCACCACTAACAACAACTTCTTTATAAACTCTAACAGTTTGCTCTTCATTACCTAAATAAGGAACAACCATAGTATCAACTCCTAAACCATCACCATTTTCAACAACCTTATGGAAAGTCATCTTAGCAGTTTTACCAATTAATGATTTAACTTCTTCAGGGTTTGAAACTCCAGGAAGTTGAATAGAAATTCTTCTCTCCCCCTGAGCAGTAATAATAGGTTCTTTAGTTCCCAAAGCGTCGATTCTTCGTCTAACAATTTCTATACTACGATTCATAGCATCAACTTTTAATTTTTTTATTCCTTTTTCAGAATAATAAACAGTCAAATTATTTCCATCAGTATCAATATTGATATCTTCATCTAATGTTCTGATTTTTTTTCTTAAATCTGAAAGTTGATTTTCATCTTTTACAGAAAACATAACTTTATTATTAATAACACGAAGCCCAGAAAATCTGATTTTTTCTTTAGGAGCAAGCATAGCTTCTCTAACACTGATACGAAGTTGTTCAACCCTGTCTTTAAGAACAGTATCCATATCAACATCCATTAATATATAAGCTCCGCCTTTAAGGTCAAGTCCAAGAGATATAGGTTGAGCCCAAGAAGGATAATGTTGTAAAATATTTTGTGGCACAAAATTAGCTGATGCAATAAAGAATGCAATCAAACTACAAAAAGCAACAAGCGCAGGTTTTAACCAGTTCTTCTTCATAATAAATTCTCCTTAAACTTTTCCAACGATATATGCTTTAAGAATAGTAACTTCTACTCCCTTAGCAATTTCAATAACAAATTCTTTTTCTTTTATTTTTTTAATTGTTGCAACAATCCCAGAGTTAGTTAAAACTTCATCACCAACTTTAAGAGATTCTATAATTTGCTTATGCATTAACATTTGTTTTCTTTGAGGTCTTATAAACAAGAAGAAAAACAAAATTCCTAAAGCAATTATATAAAATACAGTTCCAATCCAATTAAAGCCAGCAGCAACAGCAGCCACTTCAGTTTGAGCAAAAGCATTACTAATAAACATGATAAACCCTTTCCTTTTAAATTAAATATGCAAGAAATTATAAGGATAAAATTTTCAATTACAACTATATTTACATTGACAAAAAATAGGTAGCTAAAATTAGCTACCCATAATAAATTTACAACTGTTTCAACAAATAATCAGGACCATAATTACTTTTAAAAATATAATTCAAAAGACTATACCCTGTTTCTATTGCAAAAGCTCTTCGAACAGTATAATAATTTTGCAAGTTTTTAAAAATACTCTGCCACCAAACAACATAAGTATCTTGCACTGCCCAAACAGCCTCCATAGGATAAGTATCTTTACCTACATGTAGGTAACCTTGAGACCAAAGATCAGTAAAATAAAAAAGCAATTTAATTGCTAATTTATCCTTCTCAGGATCTTTAGGCTTTTCAAGAATCCATTGGATAATTTTCAAATTGAAGTTGTTTGACTTATTACCATACAGCTTCAACAAAAGAAACATAATATGATAAAAATCATTTTCACACGCCGCATGCCACAATTGATTTACTCTATCAAACGGCAAAAGGTTTGCATAAATAAGATAGAATAAAAACTCTTCTTGTTTTTGCTCAATTGCCATTTCAATGATAGGAAGCAAATAATTCCAATCATAGCAATGATACCCAGCGTTAAACGGGTAAAAATTGCGTGCACACACAGCCATAATAGGAAAACTTTCAATGGTTTTTGCATAATCAAAAATCTTCAAATTATCCAATTTTTCAAAATGCAACCATTTCACTGAATTTCCAATGCAAATTTGTTTTGAACTTAATTGTTCAAAGATTTGTTCATATGCACTGAAATAACTTCCCGGGCGGCTAGGTCCATTTTCTTCTTTAGGATCAAACACACCATAATAAAGAAAATTGTAAACACTCATTGTTTCGCTACTATGAGTCAGAATCCTCTTCCCCAACTCTTCTGTCATCATTCTCATATCTATATTGATTTTTTAATTTTAATTTTTACTTGATTACTTCAAACCTTATTTTGAATCCTATCTTTTGTCAATGAATAAAAAAAGAGTGGTTAAACCACTCCTATCTCTTTCATACTCGGATGCCAATCTTTGATTTTATTTAAATCATAGACCATTTTTATAACCGCCAATTCAGCAGTCAAAGAACTTTCGCAAATAAAACCTTGCGGCTCAACACTTGCAAGCATTCGGTTATGAGAAAATGTACGAAGCCAAAAACGCTCCTCAAATGATTTAAAAATAAAGGTATGCTCCATAAAAGCCTTAGCAACATCAACAGGGTCAGGAAGCTGCATATATTCAACTCCAGCAATCTCTTCCAAATATCTTTTCACACAATCTTCAGATTGCGAAACCCGAAGATCCGGTGATAAAGCCAATTTGCTACTACCTACTTCAAAAACACACCCATGATAGGTTAGTACTCTATCCTTAACTTCTTTCCTAGTTAACTTTTCTGAAATAAAAAAATAACTACAGTCATGATAAAGACAATCCCCTATCCGTAAATCTTTTAACTTTTTCATATATTATTTAAATTTGATTTTATATTTTACCTAAAACATATTGAATATATTCAATTTTGTCAACTATTTATTCTTGAAACAATCTTCACATACAGGTTTATATTCATGCCCAACATCAACCAAATAAACAGATTTGCTAAGTCTTTTACTAAAATAAGCAGGTTTTCCACAATCACAAACAGCAGAACAAGTAATAGTTTTAAGAGGTCTAATTTCATCAACCACATTTAAATAAGGCCATTTATTACCTTGCCAATCAGTGTTAAGCCCACAAAAAGTAACATTTTCATATTTTAATATTTCTTTTAAAACTTCTTCACTTAAAAATTGAGCTTCATCAATAAAAATATGAACACCTTTATCTACATTAGGAAATTCATTTTCTATAAATTGGCAATCAGCAACCAACCCATCACGAGATACAACCTTACAAGTTCCTTCTCTATTATCCACAGAGGGCTTAAACAGCATTTTCTTACCTTTATAATTATTATAAAACATCAAAAGCACAGTAGTTTTTCCACTAAACATAGGACCAGTTATAAAAGTTTTCATGTTTACCTCCTTCTCAAAATTTCCAACATTAAAAATACATATTTTTTGATAATTATCCACAGATAAAAAATAAAAAAATTAAACCCCTGATTTCTCAGAGGTTTAAAATTTGTTTTTCAAGAAAACTATTTTAGCATAGAAGCAACTTCAGATGCATAATCTTCTTGTTTCTTTTCGACTCCGTCTCCAAGAATTAACATCTTGAAACCAGTAACCTTACATCCTTCCAAAACATCTTTAACTTTTTTAGCAGGATCCATAACAAAAGGTTGTTCTAAAAGTACAATTTCTTCATAGAATTTTTGAATTCTACCAGTTAACATTTTTTCAACAATGTCAGCAGGTTTTCCAGAAGCTAAAGATTGTTCTCTTTGGAAATCTCTTTCTTTTTCTACTACATTTGAAGGAACAGATTCGATATCTAAATAATCAGGTTTAGAAGCAGCAACATGCATAGCAACTTTACGTCCAACTTCTGCACATTTTTGATCATCACCTTCAAGTCCAACAAGCACAACAATCTTACCCATTCTTGGAGCAGTTTCTGTATGTAAGTAACTTGCAATCACAGGAGCTTTAATAAAAGCAGTTCTTCTGATTTGAATATTTTCACCAATTGTAGCAATAGCATTAGCAACAGCATCAGCTTGGATTTCTTTAGTTTTTTCTAAATCACCATCAACAACCAAAGCACTGTTAGCAACTTGTCTAACTAAATTTTGGAAATCAATATTTTTAGCCACAAAATCAGTTTCGCAGTTTACTTCAACAATAACACCTCTACCTGGTTCAACATCAAATGAAACCAATCCAGAAGCAGCAACTCTTTCAGATTTTTTACCAGCTTTAACTAAACCTTTTTTACGTAACCAATCAACAGCAGCTTCGAAATCACCATTGCATTCAACTAAAGCAGTTTTGCAATCCATCATTCCAGCACTTGTTTTAGCGCGTAATTCAGTAATCATTTGTGTTGTAATTTGTACCATAATTATTCTCCTTTATTTTCTTTAGTTTCTGTAGCAACAACTTCCTCTTTTTTAACTTCAACTTTTTCAGCCTTTTTAACTTCTACTTTAGCAGATGATTTAGCTTCCATATTTCCAACTCTTTTTTCAAATCCAGAAAGTATAGCTTTAGTCATCAAATCAAGGTAAACTGAAATAGCTCTAAAAGCGTCATCGTTACCAGGAATTATATAATCAATTCCATCAGGATTTGCATTAGTATCACAAATAGCAAAAACAGGAATACCTAAAGTATTTGCTTCAGCAATAGCCAATTTTTCACGTGGTACATCAATAACAATTAATGCAGATGGAGTTCCATCTAAATCCATAATACCACCTAATACCATTCTTAATTTTTCGCTTTCACGAGTTAAATTTAAGATTTCTTTTTTAGTTAATTTAAGTTCTTGAGCATTTTCGATTTGTTTTTCGATTTGCTTCATTTTTCTAATACTTGCACTAACAGTTTTCCAATTAGTCAACATACCACCCAACCATCTATGGTTAACATAGTATTGACCAACTTTTTCAGATTCATCTCTAACTAAGTCAGCAGCTTGTCTTTTTGTTCCAACAAAAAGGAACTTTCCACCATTTGCAGCAATTTCTTCTAATTTTTTAAGAGCATCTTGCATCATCACCACAGTTTGGCGAAGATCAATAACATGCACTTTATTTTTTGTTCCATAGATGTACTTAGACATCTTAGGATTCCAATGACGAGATTGATGTCCGAAGTGAACACCAGCTTCAATTAATTCTTTAATATCAACGTTTGGTAAACTCATTTTAATGACTCCTTTATATTTACCGGTTAACCTCTGTTGCACTACACTCTTTCGAGCACCGTTAGGTTTTTTTAAAGGCCCATTTGCAACATGTGAATTTCTTTTTATTTCAAAAAGATAGATAATATATAAACAAAAATATTTGAAATTACAAGAAAAAAATAAAATTTTGTGCTTGAAATACCCCTTTTTGAAAGATATATTAATACTAACCTTAAAAAACGGAGATGAAAAATGAAAAACAAAACAACAGTAGTTGCTCAAAAAACCGACTTAAAGAGCTTTATACTAAACACATTTAACTATATGGGTGCAGGTTTATTAATAAGTGCTCTTACAGCATTTTTAACAATAAATTTTAACCTAATAACATTATTTATAAAAGTATCAGCAAATGGAGCATCACTTTCATTACTAGGTTACTTAGTAATATTCTCTCCATTGATATTCTTGTTTTTCATAGCAAACAAACTTTATACCATGGAACCAGCTAAAGCAAAAGGCATGTTCTTTGCTTTCTCAGTATTAATGGGATTATCATTAAGCATTTCATTACTAGGCTATTCAGTAGTAAGCATTGCTCGTGCATTTTTAATCACAGCATCAACTTTTGGTGCAATGTCTATCTATGGATACACAACAAAGAAAGACTTAACATCTGTTGGTTCATTCATGTTCATGGGATTAATTGGAGTAATCATAGCATCAATCATCAACATCTTCTTAGGTTCAGCTCAAATGAGTTTTATAATTGATATATTAACAGTAATAATCTTTGTAGGCTTTACTGCATATGACATCCAAAAACTAAAAGTAATTCACACTCAAATGGGTGGAAGTTCAAAATCAGAAAATGTAGCAGTATTTGGAGCATTAACATTGTACTTAGATTTCATCAACTTGTTCTTAGCAATCTTACGCTTAACAGGTGGTGGGGACAGAAAATAATAAAAGGAAAAAAATAAAATGGCATATAAAATAGACGAAGTAAAATGTATAGGTTGTGGAAGTTGTGAAGCTATCTGCCCACAAATGGCAATTGCAAGACAACCAAATGGAAAAGAAAAAATTGACCCAGAAAAATGCGTAAGCTGTGGCATGTGCGCTCAAGTTTGTCCGGTTAATGCAATCGATCCAGAATAAAATAAACCCCCAATTTGGGGGTTTTTTAATGTTTAAAACTATTCATATTTTTTTGTGTTCATCAAGGTTTTAATTTCCTTATAAACAACAGGCACTTCAGGTTGTCTATGAAACTCCCAACCTTCCACTGATCCAATGCTTTGTGAAGGTGAACTTGAACGTTTCATCCACCAAGTTCCACCAACAATCATAAGCGTTGGATTAATTTCAAACTTAGTGGCATAAACATCTTCATAATTAGTTCGTTCAGCCAACCGCATAAAATCACCTTTATTTATAAGATGACCATTGATAACGACATTATTAACGTCGCGGTCAAAATCGATATCATGCTCCTTCAAGGCAGCTTCAGTTTCTTGCCAAAGATTTACTTTCATTTGTTTTAATGTTTTTGATTTAAATTTAAGTTTGACTATATATTTTCCAAATCAATCTAAACCCAAAAAGTCAATTTGTCAATAAAGCCTATTTTTTGCTTGAAATTTCAAAAGTAATTGTTTATTATATTCACACAAAGAATAAAGGAATTTAAAAAATGGCAACAAAAGCAAATGCAATTTTCATACGTTTAATGAACAAAGAAACAGGAACTTATTACGTAACTAAAAAGAATCCTAAAAGCTTGAATACTCAAGAAAAATTGAAGTTCAAAAAGTATGACAAAAAATTAAGAAAGCATGTTGAATTTACAGAAGCAAAACAACCAAAATAGTTTTGCCTGTAATACTAAAACTTTTCTTAAAAACTCACAACTTTTACTAGACTAAAGCAAATCTATATTATAAAATATAGATATAACCATATAAAAAGGATAAATGTGGACAACAAAAAATTTGTAAAAAAAGAAGATGAATTAAGAAAAAACAAAGAAATCAGAGCTTCTCAAATACGTCTTATCGACGAAAACGGGGAAAACATAGGAGTAATCTCTCTATCTCAAGCTCTATCAATGGCTGACAATGCAGGACTAGACCTAGTCGAAATCTCACCAAACCTTGAGCCACCAGTATGTAAAATCATGGATTATGGACGTTTCAAATTTGAAAAACAAAAAAAGAAACAAGAAGCAAAAAAGAATCAAGTTATAACAAAACTAAAAGAATTAACATTTGGTCCATCAATAGAAGGCGAAGGCTATGAAGTAAAACTTAAAGCAGCACAAAAGTTTTTAGAACATGGTGATAAAGTAAAATTAACAGTACGTTTCAAAGGTCGTGATCTACAATTCAAACAAAAGGGTTATGATTTACTACAAAAGTTCAAGGCTGACCTACAAGGCAACTTTAAAATAGAAAAAGAACCTTTGATGGAAGGTAAAAAACTATCAATGATAATTTCACAATAAAAAGGAGTCTTAAAAGGCTCTTTTTTATTGCAATATATTTCAAAACTCTTATAATCAAAACAGATAAAAAACGAGGATAGAAAGTGGAACACGATTATAAAGTTTTAGCCAGAAAATACAGATCTCAAACATTCGATGACCTAATAGGCCAAGACGTTCTCGTGCAAACATTAAAAAATGCAATAAATCAAAAAAGAATAGCACATGGTTATATACTAACTGGTATTCGTGGTGTAGGAAAAACCTCAACCGCTCGTATATTTGCAAAAGCTCTAAATTGTTTAGGAGCAGATGGTAACAATAAAGAACCAACAACAACTCCATGCGGAGTCTGTTCTAATTGTAAAGCAATTGCAGCATCACAACATTTGGATGTTCTTGAAATTGACGCTGCATCAAACACAGGTATAGATAATATTAGAGATATTATAGACACAATAAGTTACGCTCCAGTATTAGGACGTTATAAAGTATATATCATCGACGAAGTTCACATGCTTTCAAAAAGTGCTTTTAATGCACTATTAAAAACATTAGAAGAACCACCTGCTCATGTAGTATTTATCCTTGCAACAACAGACATTCAAAAAGTTCCAGTAACTATATTGTCACGTTGCCAACGATTCGACCTTCCACGCGTTAAAGTAGAAACTTTAATGAACCATTACAAAAATGTTTTAAATTCAGAACACATAAAATATGAAGACGAAGCTATTTCATTAATAGCAAATGCAGCAGATGGCTCTATCCGTGACGGCTTATCACTTCTTGATCAAGGAATATCATTATCAAGTGGGGAACTAACAACACAAATAATTTCAGACATGTTGGGCTTAGTAGACCGCACAAAAATCTTTGATTTATTCAAATCAATAAATAAAGGTGAAGCAGAAATTGCAATTGAAATAACACAAAAACTTTATGACTTAGGTGGAAATCCAGAATCTATAATTGCTGATTTATTAGACATTAATTATTGGATAATGAGATATAAAATATCAAAAAATATAGACTCATTTTTATTTTCACCAGAACATTTAGACCAAATAAAAGAATTATCAGAGATATTATCAATAGCCTCTCTATCACGCATGTGGCAAATGTTATTAAAAGGTATGGAAGAAATAAGAATCTCCAACCAATCATTGACAGCCTTACAAATGATAACAGTAAGAATGTGTTATATTTCAACACAACCACTTCCTATTGATATAGTAAATAAGTTAACAAATACAGAAATTAAAAAACCAGAAATTGCTTCAGTAAAAAAAATAAAAGAAGTTCATGAAATACCTAATTTAGAAACTCTTTTAAAAATACTTGATGAAAAAAACGAAGCAATTTTCAAAAAAGATTTAGAAACAAAAGTAATATTTGAAAACTTTGTGAAAGGAAAAATTTCAATCACAGTTCCAATCAAAGAAAATGAATCTGTTGTATTAAAGTTAAAAACTTTCTTAGCCACTTATACAGATGACAATTGGAACATAGAAATAATTCCAAGCACCTTAAAAGGCTCAATAGAAACAAAGAAAAAAGAAATCGCTCAAAACAATGATGTAGTAAACGAACTCATCAATAGCTTAGGAGCAAAAATAGAAACAATTAGTAACAATTAGAAATAAAAAAGAAAATAATGTATAAAATCAAAAATTTTATCATTATTTGCAACCAATAAGATGGAGTTTAAAATGTTTGATATGATAAAAAAGGCACAGGAACTACAAAGAAAAATAAAAGAAGCACAAGAAAAATTAAATGCTATGGAATTTACTAGTTCTGCTTCAAATGATTTAATATCAATAAAATTAAATGGTAAAAGAGAACCATTATCAATTTCAATATCAGACAAACTTTTAAGCGACAAAGAAACATTAGAAGATTTAGTATTAATTGCAATGAAAGACGCTTTATCAAAAGTAGCAGAAGCTTCAGAAAAAGAAATGAAATCTGCAACTGGCAATTTACCAATTCCACCAGGATTATTTTAAAATATATGAAACAAGCTATTCTATTATTCTCATTTTTAATGAGTTTTTCTTGCACGTCTTTTGCTGCAATGATTTCTAATTCTTCAGAAATCATAACAAACATTCCAACAAAAGAAAAAATAGCATATTTAACTTTAGATGCTTGCAATGGAAAAACAGATAAAAGGTTAATAGTTTTTCTAACTCAAAACAAAATTCCAACAACTTTATTTTTATCAGGTAAATGGATTAAAAAGAATCCTGAAATTGCAAAAAAATTATCTTTAAATCCATTATTTAAAATAGAAAATCATGGAACAAATCACAAACCAGCATCAACCACAGAAACAACAGTATATGGAATAAAAGGAACAAAGTCCAAAGAAGAATTAATTAATGAAATTACAGACAATTCAAAAGAAATAGAAAAATTAACTCACACAAAACCATCATGGTTTCGTTCAGGAACTGCTACTTATGATAAGAATGGAATAAAAGTAATATCATCTCAACACATCAAAATAGCAGGCTTTGCAATCAACGCAGATCAAGGTGCTAAATTAAAAAAGGAACAAGTTTATAAAAATACAATCAAAGTAAAATCTGGTGACATTATCATAGCTCACATGAATCATCCAGAATCAGAAACCTATGAAGGATTAAAAAAAGCAATCACAGAATTAAAAAAGAAAGGATGGACATTTGCCACTCTTCCTTCACAAAACCTTGCACAAACCTCTAACTCAAAAGAAAAGTTTAAATTACCAAGCTTTAAAAAACTAATAACCTTTTCTTCCTATCTTTAATTAAAACATTTCAAAATAGAGCGAAAACTAAAAAGTTGGAAGTTGTCTTCGCATGAGCGTATTAATATACGTGATTGTGAAGCAATCTTTTAACTCTTTTTGCTTTGCAGCCAATTTTCAAATGTTTACTTCTTTCCTACAAGTGTTTTTATAATAGTATTCATATATATCACTCCAGTATAAAGAGTAAGCACCACAGCAACAACTAATAACCAGAAACCAACATCATACCAAATATTGGTTCTATCAAAAGCCATTAAAAAGCCTACAGCAAACATTTGAATATATGTTTTTACTCTAGCAACAAATATAACAGGCATCTTCATATTATAATCAGCCAATGCTTCTCTAAAACCAGAAATAAGAATTTCTCTAAACACAATCAAGTAAGCAAGAACAACTTCAAAAGCATTAAATTTAGTAAAACACAAAACCATTAAAACAGCTATAACAATTAACTTATCAGCAATAGGATCCAATGCTCTTCCAAAATCAGAAAATTGATTATATTTCTTAGCAATATATCCATCAAGCCAATCAGTCACTGCTCCATAAGCATAAATGAAAGCAGCTAAAAAACTCATAAATTCTACATTACCAAAGAAAAAAATATCAAAATAATTATTAGACCCTTTAGCCAAGAACATCAACCAAATCATAGGTGCAATAGATATAATTCGTATATAAGTTAAAATATTTGGAATGGTCCAAAAATTAACGCCATTTTTTTTCATCTTAAATCTCCTTTAAAATTTCTCGAGCAGCTTTTCTTGAAGGTGACAAATGATTTGCTCTTAACAATTGCACACCATATTTTAAATTTTCTTTCATTTTAGCAGTTTGTCTTTTATCAAAAAGACTTTCTCCAAATTCAGTTAAATCCTTAACATTACAATCATTTTGAATATATTCTTTTACTAAAAATCGATTCGCAAGTAAGTTAAAAATATTAGCATACTTAACTTTAATTAAAAGCCTTACCATAAAATAAGTTAAAGCATTAATCTTATAAGATATACAATGAGGCACACGTGCTAACCCAAGTTCAAGTGAAACAGTACCAGAAGCAGATATAGCACCATTAAGTGCAGCAAACATATCATAACGATCATGTTTATTAACTTCAACTATTTTAATAGGAAGTTTGTATTTTTTAACTTCTTCTTTAATAAACTTTTTAGTATTAGGAAGTACAGGAATAACAAACAAAGCATCCTTATGTTTTTGATAAATATTTTTAGCAGTTTCTAAAAACACAGGTAGTAATTTAGAAACCTCACTCATACGAGAACCTGGTAAAATTCCAAATATAAATGAATTATCTTTTATTTTATTTCTACGTTTAAATTTAAACGCATTTCCCATATCAGCACCTTGTTCAACAATAGGATGTCCAACAACTTGTACTTTTAATTTCAATCCTTTGTAATAAGGTTTTTCAAAAGAGAAAAGACAAAGAAGTTCATCATATAACTTAGCAACCTTATATTTTCTTTTTTCCTTCCAAGCCCAAATCTGAGGTGATACAAAGTGAATAACTTTCCCTTTATAATTTTGCTTACGTAATTCTTTAGCAATCATAAAATTAAAACCAGTAGAATCAACAGTTAAAACACAATCAGGTTTAAATCTATTAATAGACTTCATAACTTTCTTAAATAGTTTTTTAATTTTAAAAAGATTAGGAATAACTTCCATAATTCCCATAACAGAAATAGGGGCAATAGAAGCAATAGACTTCACTCCAACCTTTTCCATTTCAGCTCCTCCAAGACCCTTAATAATACAACCCTTATTCTTAAGTTGTCTAATAACGGAAGCTGCTAAAATATCTCCTGAAGCTTCACCTGCAATAACGAAAATTTTCTTTTGTGCCATAGCATTATTATATCAAAAATTAATAATAAAAGAAAGCTTTAAAAACTGAAAAACAAAAAATCCCTTGAATGAAAACAAGGGATTTTTTTACCACTTTTGAAAACTATTTTCTAACAGGTTGATGGAATGAGTGTTTTGAACCTGTTTCAATAAACTTAACAATTTCTGCTATTTCAGGTAAATCAGAATATTTTTCTTTCATTTCTTTCACTCTGTCAGCAACAACACCTTTATCTGAGAAAAGGATATTATAAGCTTCTTGCATAGATTTAATTTGATCTAAAGTAAAACCTTTACGTTTCAAACCAACCAAGTTTAAACCTTGCCAGTAAGCAGGAGCTCCTTCAACAATAGAATAAGGTAATACGTCTTGACGTAATCCTGTTTGACCGCCAACCATAGCGTTTCTTCCAATCTTAGTAAATTGTAAAACTCCTGTTTGACCGCCGATAATAGCAAAATCATCAACTTCAACGTGTCCAGCTAAACCTACATTATTAGCTAAGAAACAGTTATTTCCAACTATACAATCGTGTGCAACGTGTACTCCAACCATGAATAAGTTATTGTCACCAATAATTGTTCCAGTTGATGCAGGTGTTCCCATATGCATAGTTACATGTTCACGAATAATATTATTTTTTCCAATTACAAGTGGAGTGTATTCTTTTGAAGCATAGAATTTCATATCTTGAGAAATTTCACCAATAACAGCGAAAGGATAGATACAAGAATTTTCCCCAACAGTAGTTACCCCAGCAACCACCACATGAGATTTTAATTCTACACCTTTTTGCAATATAACTTCAGCACCAACAACACAGTATGGTCCAACTTTAACATCAGCTTCAATAACAGCCCCAGCTTCTATAATTGCTGTAGGATGGATAATAGCAGATGGATGGATATTGCCTTTTCCAACTAATGGTGTTATATTGTTCATAAATTCTTTCATTATAACTTCTCTTTCTTTGTATTATTTCTACTCTAAAGATAAAGCCAAACCAGCCTTTTTACAAATCAATAAATGTTACAATATATTACAGTTAGGCCATAAAACAGCCGGAAATTAGGGAAACTTATATTAAATTCTAGTAATTCTTGAGAAAATTGAAGAAATTCTTAAAAAGGTCAGCATTTTCAGGCATATCTAAGAAATCTCTATTAAAAGCAAAGTAAAGGCGACGGGTTAGTATTTTACCATCTCTTTTAAGATTAAAAGCAACTATTTGATCTTTATATTCAGGATTATTCAAAATAAAAGACTTCAAATTTCTCTCACTTCCTACAAATATCTCATCTTTTTTCATAATTCTATCTAAGCAAGTTTTCATATCATTATATGAAGCAACTGACTTATTAGTCAAAAGCTCTTCAAATCCCTGCCCATCAATAACTATCAAATTAGCTGACGAATTAACTAATTTTTCAAAATCATTAAGACCTACATATTTATTTTTCAAATCACGTCTATAAACAACTATAAAATTATCCTGAGCAATAGGTCTATTAACATATTTCAAATAACGGAGATTTTGTTCATCATAGTAAATTCCACCAACAAAATCGATTCGATTTGTTCCAAAACTACCTTCCATAACAGAACTAATAATTTTATTATAATTAAGTTTTGAATCAGTTATAAAATTAGCTTTTCTATTTTGTTCTTTAGCAAATTTATTAATAACCTCATGTATTTTGCCTTTAACAGAATCTTTTCCATTAGTATTTTTAATATAAGAAAATCCCATAATATCGACAGGAGCCATATAATTAAAATCTTCTGTATTTACTTTTTGTGCAAAAGCAACAGATGACATAAGCAATAAAGCTATAATAATAAATTTAAACTCCCTCATAGACATGCATATTAAAACAAACTTAAAAAACATTCAATTAAAAAAATTTAATAGTATGAGTTGAACAATGATATTTCTCACAAAATTGAACGACGAAGACGTATTGGCATACATCAATGTTGGGAAATTTTATGAAAATATTATTTGCAGACCATAGTATTAAATTTTTACCCTTCTTCGAGGTAAAATAACCCCCACACAGAAAAGAAAATCGCCATCATAGGAATTCCAATAACTCCAAGAATTACTGGCAAACCACCACTGGCACCCATTGAAGAAACAATTTGATCCATAAAATATGCTATAAATCCGCACCCAATACCCAGCGACATCTTAGCAAAAAATTTAGTTCCACGGGGTTGTGTAGTCAAAGAAAAACATGCTCCAATCAAAACAAATGAAACTAAAAATAATGGAAATATAAGTAAGCTAAGAAAATATGAAACCTGTCGTCTTACAGAAAAACCCAAATCTTTAAAGAAACTAATAAGTCCAGGCAATTCCCAAAAAGAAATAATATCTGTTGAAGCATAAGTATCTTTAATTTTTTGAATAGAAAGTTGTGTAGGAATAACAAGATGCTTTAAACTAACAATCTTTTTTCCAGGGGCAATTTCTTTAACATTTTTAAATGATATAGAATAATTATCTAACACTCCAGTTGTTGCTTCCACTCTTTTAACAAAGTTATGGTCGAAGTCAGTATAAAAAATTATAATAGAATTCAAATAAAGCTTATTTTCAACCTGCTTAATTTTATCAGCATAAAGGATATTATATCCATCTTCTTTTTTTTCACGAAGCCAAAATCCTTTTTCTGATAAAGCAAAAGGTGATTGTGCAGAAATACCATACTTATAATGTAATACCTCTACTTTCTTATTAAGATAAACTGTAAAAGGATTAAGTACAAAAATATCAAGAAGTCCAATAACAAACACACAAGTAATAAAAGGTCGAAGAATTCCCCACACAGACATACCAGACCCTCTAATAACCACCATTTCAGAAGTTCTAGTCATTTTCCAAAAAGTCATCATAATAGCAATCAAAACAGATAATGGCACAACCGGATGTATAAATTCAAACAATTGCATAACTATAAGTCCAATAGCATTAATAAAATCTAAACTTTCATATTTTTTATACTTTTCAATAAACACCCCAATCATAACGATTCCAGTAAATGAAAACATTAAAATAAAAAAGTTTCTCAAAAATTGAGAAATTAAATAAAAACTAATAATACGAGGCATTCTAAGTCGCATAGTTCTATTATCGTAAATTCTGGCTCTCTTGTCAAATTATTTATTGAAAACATCTATTTTCCCTCATATAATACAACAATGATAGAAAAACCAAATCCTATAGTAAATTCCACAACAGAACTCTCAGTATCTCAACTTTCAGAGGTATTAAAAACAGTTGTAGAAACAGCATTTGCCAAAGTTCGCATCAAAGGTGAAATCAGTGGATTAAAAAAACACAGTAATGGACATTATTATTTTGATTTAAAAGAAAGTTTTGGTGGAAAAGACTACATATTAAAATCAGTAGTTTGGAAATGGACAAGATTATCAACAATACCAGAAAATGGACTTGAAGTAGTAGCAACCGGAAAAATAACAACCTATGCAGGTCAGTCAAACTATCAATTAACAGTTGAAGCAATTGAAGTATCAGGTATAGGCGCTCTTTTAAAACAAATTGAAGAGCGAAAAGCAAGATTATCAAAAGAAGGTTTATTTGATCAATCAAAAAAGAAATCAATTCCATTTATGCCAAAAATCATTGGTGTAGTAACATCCCC
This sequence comes from Alphaproteobacteria bacterium, assembly GCA_031549385.1. GTDB lineage: Bacteria > Pseudomonadota > Alphaproteobacteria > Rs-D84 > SZUA-605 > JAVBPW01. Next base: position 432,706 of record JAVBPW010000001.1, on the reverse strand, counting down.
AACAGGCTCAGTAATCAAAGATATCATTCACAGAATAACAGAACGCTTTCCAACAAGAATAATAGTCTACCCTGTACCTGTTCAAGGTTCAGGGGCTGATGTGTATATATCAAACGCAATTAATCATTTTAACACTATGGAAGAAAGTATAAGACCAACAGTGATAATAGTAGCTCGTGGTGGAGGTTCATTTCAAGACCTCATGCCATTTAACGAAGAAAATGTAGTTCGTGCAACAGCAAATTCTGTAATTCCAATAATATCAGCAGTCGGCCATGAAACAGATACAACATTAATAGACTTTGCTTCAGACCTTCGTGCTCCAACTCCGACAGGTGCAGCCGAATATGCAACCCCAGTCAAAATAGAAGTTGAACAACTACTATTAACAAAAGAAAAAAGAATAAGAACTAGTATATATAATTTTATAGAAAAACATGGATTAAAGCTTCAAGCTTCATCATCAAAGATTTTAACACCTTCAAGAATCATAGAAGAATACTTAAGAATAATTGATGAAAAGACAGACAAGATACAAAGAATAATCAAACAAAAGTTTGAATTAGCTTCAAATAAAATAACAAGTTTCAATTCACTACTTCAAAGTTATTCATTTAAAAATGTTTTAAAACGTGGATTCGCAATCATACGTGATAAAAATGATAAATTAATAACATCTCTTGAATCTTCTCAGAACCAAGAGATAAATGAAATAGAATTCTTTGACGGCAAAGTTCAAGTTCAAACTAAATTAAAACAAGGAACTTTACTTTAAGTTCTTTTTATAATACACTTCAATTTAACAAATAAATAAAAGAGAAAAAATGGCAAAAGAAAAATTTACACTAACTAAAGACAATGTTAAATTAATAAAAAAGCTCTGGAATTTTGCACTAAAAAGATATGTAAAATATGTTATTTTCGCAGTAATTTTTATGGTAATTTCAGCAGCATCAGAAGCCTACACATATTCATTTTTGAAAGATATTTTTGATGAAGGATTTTTAGTTCAAAACTATAAAATGATAAACATAATAGCTTTCCAAGTAGTTGCAATGTTCTGTGTAAAAAATTTATCTTTATTTGCTCATACATATATAATGGGTATAGCAGGATTAAAAATAACAAAAGAAGTTCAAAGCAGAATGTTTGGTCATTTTATGAAAATGGATGTAAATTTTTTTCATACTAAATCAACAGGAACATTACTAACAAACTACACAATAGACTCTCAAGCAGTAAATAAAGTATTACAAAATTTCTTCACAGATTTCATGAAAGAAATATTAACAATAATTTGTTTACTTGTTTTAATGGTATTTCAATCATGGCAAATGTCATTAATAATCCTAGTAGTCCTTCCAGCAGTAATTCTTCCTTTATCAAGATTTGGTAAAAGAGTTCGTAAGTTATTTGGAAAAAGCATGGTACAAAATGAAATTATAACAAGTTACTTAACACAAATATTCAAAAGTATTCCTATTGTAAAAATCTATAATAAAGAAAACACAGAAAAGAAAAGAGCTGGTGAAATTATAGAATATATGTATTCTATCAACAAAAAAGATTTAAAAGTAAGAGCAATCAATCGCCCTGTTCTTGAAATGGTAGGCGGATTTGCAATCGCAGGTGCAATGGTTTTTGGAAGCTGGCAAATATCTTTAGGAGTACTAACAACTGGTCAATTTGCAACATTTTTAACAGCTTTATTTGCATGTTATCGTCCATTAAAAGGTCTATCGAAAATAGTAGCAGAAATGCAAACATCCCTAAAGAATGCAGAAAGAATGTTTGAAGTATTCGACCTTGAACCAGAAATCAAAGATGTAAAACATGCTCCAGAATTAAAGTTCAAAAAAGGTGACATAGAATTCAAAAATGTAGACTTTCATTACAATCCAGAAGAACCTATTTTAAAAAATGTTAACATGAAAATCAAACATGGGCAAAGCATAGCATTAATAGGTCCATCAGGTGGTGGTAAATCAACTATATTAAAATTGATACCACGATTTTATGATACTATCAAAGGTGGAATATATATTGATGATCAAAACATAAAAGAAATAACTCAACATTCTTTACATGATAAAATAGGTTTAGTATCACAAGATGTAATCTTATTTGATGATACAATATTCAATAACATTGCTTATGGAACAAACAAAAGATTTTCAAAAGAAGATATTTATAATGCAGCTCGTTTAGCAAATGCACATAAATTTATTTCTGAATTACCTGAAGGTTATGAAACAGTAATAGGTGAAGCAGGAATACGTCTATCAGGCGGACAAAAGCAACGTCTTTCAATTGCACGTGCAATATTAAAAGATGCTCCAATTCTACTTCTTGATGAAGCAACATCTGCATTAGATACTGAATCAGAAAAATTGGTTCAACAATCACTTGATAATTTGATAAAGACCCGAACAACAATCACAATTGCTCACCGTCTATCAACAATTATAAATTCAGATATAATTTATGTAGTAGACAAAGGTCAAATCACAGAGCAAGGTTCTCACGAACAATTATTGAAGAAAAAAGGAACATATTATTCTTTGTATAATTTACAATTCAAAACACAAGACAAAAAAACTAAAAAGAGTGCAAAGAAATAAAAAAGGATTATTAGCTGAATATGTTGCAATGTTAATCTTAGCATTAAAAGGTTATGAAATATTGCAACATCGATTCGGCCACGGTCAAAAAGGTTCCAATGGTGAAATAGACCTAATCGCAAAAAAGAAAAACACAATTTGTTTTATAGAAATTAAATTCAGGAAAAACATGTCAGATTCATTACATTCAGTATCTGAAAATCAAAAACAAAGAATAAGAAACAATGCAAATTTATATATAAAGCAAAACCCAAAATATCAAAAATCAAACTATCGATTCGATTGCATAGCATTCAGCAAAACCACCCTTCCAAAACACATTAAAAACGCATTTTAATAAAAAAATAAGGCCGTAAATTCCGACCTTATCTCTCAACTAACCTTTTCACACTATATTTTATGTAAACATTTTACAGAATTGCTCATACGGCACGCTTTCCTTCTGAGCCAGTATTTCCATTGCCCTTTCGTTAAAAATCAACGGTGTGTTCAAAGCAACAATAGTAGCAAAGAACATGATTAAATCCTCAGTAAGATTATAATCTTTCTTAAGATCCATCTTACCTTCGTCTATCATTTGTTCAACCGGTTGATCTGTTGCCACGAATTTTAAAAAATTCATTAAAATACATGGTGTAGCCTTTGGAGCCCTAATAAAAAATTTGGTGTTCATGTTATATATTTTTTAAGTTTATATTGTTAATATAGTACAAAATCATTATTTGTCAAGTATTTTATATAAATTATTTTCCATTAACTAATTTAGCAAAAGTCATAATATCAACCCCAGTTGCATCCAACACCTTAGCCAAGCTTTCAGTAGTAGGCCATCTTTTCTTCCCACAAAAATTAACTCTCTTACTTTTATTAAACGATGTAGGATCTAAACCAGCATCTCTAGCCAGTCTAGACACAGACACATGCTTCATTTCAGCCAATTTATCTATAGCAACCCATATTTGTTCATGATTCATATAATATACCTCTTTTTCTTTATTCTAGTAATACTATATTATAGGATAAAAATCAACAATAAAAAGAATTTTTTCCTTTTCACATATTGACATTTAATTTTTACACTGTTATGTTTGTTCTAGTTTTGTTCTAATAAGGAAGGGGAAAATACAAAATGAAAATACATAGTCAAGAAGAAGTAAGATACACATTATTCAACAATGCAGAAGAAATATGGTTTTGGTTTTGCAGATCACAAAAAGCAAGGCAAGAATTAAGCAGATTTGAAAAGAATTCATATTCACCGATTCGCCCATGTTCACCTGATGACATTTTACAAATAGTTCTACAATTAAACCTAGCAGGTATCTTACAAAAGCGACATATAAACACATTAACAAAATATGGAAATCTTTATTACATTCCAGATTACAGAATAAAAGAGGAATCTTTGCACGCCCTATGGTGGGACGATGCCATAGATAAACTAACAGTAATTTTCAAAAAGAAAGGATTTATATATGAAGCTAACTCTAAGTAATTGGAAAAAAGCTTATGTTCTTTTTAAAGATAGTGATTTAATTATGTTAAAACCATTAAAAAAAGGAAAAAGACATTGCAGTCTATTGTTACAAAACAAAGAAGGGTTTCTATACATAGACCCCCTTCTAGGCTGGACGCAAATAATCTTTACAAAAGAAAAAGACACATTAAAAAAATTCAAAAAAGAATATAAAATATTACAAACAAAATTCTACGGCCCATCAACCAAATGGTACTTCTTTGGATTTTCATGTGTAGGCTTAATAAAGAAAATCTTAGGAATAAGGAAATTTTGGATTCTAACACCCAGTCAACTTTATAGGTTTTTAAATAACCATTGATTATAACAATTTAGCAGGTAAACTAAATAGCATGAAAAAAACAATAAAAAACATTTTTTGGGATGTAGACGGAGTATTAGCAAATTTAAACTATGCATATTTTAATTTTTTAACAAAACATCCAAATTATTCAGATAAATATGGAAAAATTAAATGGGAAGAACTACCAAAAGTTTTACCAATAAGTCCAAAATATGGAGCACTAGAATTAAAAACTCATCCAGAACTTGGAACTCAAATGGATAAAGATTTTACAAGCAGTTTAGAATTCTTTAACAATCGCCCATTATATCCAAATGTAATTGAAACATTAAAAGAATTAAATGAATTAGGCTACAAACAATTCACAATGTCAGCTACTTTTGATGTAGAAACAAAAAAGAAACTATTAAATGAACTTTTAAAAGATGTAACAGATTTTCTTACAATAGAATGCGTACAACATAGACAATTCATGCATGACACAGCAAAAGAAGATATGTTAAAAAGTTGTTTTGAAAAATATGGATTAAAAGCTGAAGAAACTATACTAGTAGATGACAGAATCTATAATCAACATGCAGCAATTAATGTTGGTGCTCATCCAATAAGAATGCGTTGTGAATTTACAACAGACTTACCAGAAGATTTAAATTGGATTCCTGAAGTAAAAGATATAGTAGAATTCAAACAATGGCTCTTAACAAATACTAAACAAAAATAAAAACTCCCCTTTCGGGGAGCTTTTTTACTCTTTACTTGGAACATTGAATTTTTCCAATATCCAATAGGAACCTTTACAAACATAAACCCGTATTTCATTGTTTTCTTCAATAATATATTGCCCAGGAGCTCTTGGATAAACTTGTAATTGATTATTTAAATCCTTACAAACTACAAATCCTTTTTCCAAAACATAACTGCAACAACGATCTTCTCCAACACCATCTTTATAAATTGTTGAAATTTTATACTTCAATTCCGGCTTATTTGGATTTTGCTCTTTTTTAAGAAAACAATTAAGCCCAACTTCCATACCAAGCAAAGTAACTTCTGCAAAGTAATTAGTTAAGAAGAATTCATCATTCCTCTTTATCAAAAATCCACCTTCATAAAAAGTTTCCTTAATCTCAAAAGAAACACCAGTTTCTCCTTCAAAAATTTTCTCATATGACAAAGAATATTTATCATAAAGAAACATTTCATCTGAAGCCGGAATATGAAAAAGAATTTTATATTTCTTTTCATACACGTCTACTTTATAAAACTTACCTATTTCCTTAAAGATATAAACTCCTTTATGAGAAGAAAGTTCCATAAAGACCTTCAAAGACTTATTAGGAAGATAAGTAGGATTTCCTTCATCGATTCGATAATATTGATTTTCATTCATAGAATTTTAAGTTTTAAATTTATATTTATTTTTTATTAAAAACTTTTCTTAAACATATCATTGACCATTCAATTTTGAGTGAAAACAAAAGTAAATTAAAAAATTTGACGATGGCGTATTAAAATACGGTGAAGTTAAATTTTTTAGTTTCTCTTTTGCTTTGCAACCAAAATTCAATGCGCCCCAAGTCCATTATAATGAACTTTTGATTGATTCTTCTTCATAACATTCTATTTTGTCACCCACTTGTATATCATTATACTTATCAAATGACAATCCACATTCTTGGCCTTCTTTACGTTCTTTAACATCGTCCATACCATGCTTCATTTGTCCTATTTCACCTTGGTATAAAACTATATTATCTCTAACTAAACGTATTTTAGCATTTCTTTTAATAATACCTTCTGCAACTCTGCACCCTGCAACTTTAGTTCCTTTACCAACTGTAAATACTTGAAGCACATCTGCAGTACCAATAATATTTTCTTTTATTTCTGGAGTTAACAAACCTTCCATAGCCATTTTAATATCATCAAGTAAGTTATAAATAATAGAATAATATCTTATATCAATTCCTTCTTGTTTAGCCAATTCTTTAGCAGTTGCATTAGCTCTAACATTAAATCCAATAACAAGAGCACGAGCAGTTTTAGCTAAAGTAATATCTGATTCGTTTATTTCACCAACCCCACTCATAATAACTTCAGGTTTAACTTTATCAGATTTAATTTGCATAATAGAAGTTTGAATAGCCTCAGCTGATCCATTCACGTCAGCCTTAATCAAAATAGTAAGTTTTTTAACATCTCCATCTTTAACACCATTCATTAATTGTTCCATCATAGATTTAGATTTAATAGCCAATAAATGTTCTTTATATTTCTTTTCACGATATGCTGCAATATCTCTAGCTTTTGCTTCATTTTCCACTACAACAAAATCATCTCCAGCAGAAGAATTTCCAGTCCATCCAAGAACAATAACAGGGAAAGCAGGTCCAGCAGAAATTAATTTATTTTTATAAGCATCAGTTAAAGCTCTAACACGTCCCCATTGTTGACCAGAAACAAAAACATCTCCAATCTTCAAAGTACCTTTTTGAATTAAAACAGTAGCAACAGAACCAAATCCTTTTTCAACTTCAGCTTCAATAACCACCCCTTCAGCACTACGATCAGGGTTTGCTTTTAAATTCAACATCTCAGCTTGTAATAAAATTAAATCTTCAAGCTTATCTAGATTCATTTTTTTCTTAGCAGAAATTTCAGCAGATAAAATATCTCCACCAAATTCTTCAGTAACCAACCCGTGAGTTAATAACTCAGATCTAACTTTAGTTGGATTTGCTTCTGCCAAATCAATCTTATTAATAGCAACAATAATAGGTACTCCAGCAGCTTTAGCATGACTAATAGCTTCAACTGTTTGTGGCATAATTCCATCATTAGCAGCAACCACTAAAACAACTATGTCAGTGATATTAGCACCTCTTGCACGCATAGCAGAGAATGCAGCGTGTCCAGGAGTATCTATAAAAGTGATTCGTTTTCCACTTTTTGTTTCAATTTGATATGAACCAATATGTTGAGTAATTCCACCAGCTTCAGTAGACACAACATCAGTTTCACGCAAAGCATCTAATAATGTAGTCTTACCATGATCAACATGCCCCATAATAGTCACAACAGGTGGACGTGATTTTAGAGTTGCTTCATCATCTTTAGTTTTCAATGTACCTTCAATAGTTTCTTCTTCACCAACACGTTTAAATTTATGACCAAATTCTTCAACAATTAATTGAGCAGTATCGGCATCAATAATTTGGTTAAGAGTAGCCATAACACCCATTTCCATTAATTTTTTTACTACTTGTGCTGAAACAACAGACATACGATTCGCTAAATCTTTTACAGAAATGAAATCAGGGATTTCAACTTCTTTAATAACAGGCTTTAATTCAGTTTGTTTTTCAAGATTTTTCAAACGTTGTTTTTCAAGTTTACGTTGGAAAGATGCAATTGAGCGTCTTCTTTCTCTAACAACAACATCACCTGATTCATCACCATTATCAACATAAATATCTTTAACAGTAATTTTTCTTTTATCAAAATTATCTGCTTTCTTAAAGTTTTTAGGCACTTCTTTAATAAAAGAAGATTTTGGTTGTTCTTCTTCAGTTCTTTTAAAGGTTTTTCCAGAATCATGAGATGGTTGTTTAGAAGTTTCTTCTTTCTTTTCTTCTTCAACAATACTTTCGACTTTCTTTTGTCTTTCTTGTCTGATTTGATTATCTTCTTCAATAAGAGTTCTTCTCTTAGAATCAAGAGCAGAAAAATCTAATTTATTTTCATCAGTTTTTTTCGCCTGATCTAAAATATTTTTCAATCGCTCTGCAGAAGCAGAAGACGACAAGTTAGTACTGGAAACAACACTTTCTCCAGGCTTAAAAATTTTTCTTCTACGTTCTATCTTAACTCCACCAGGCGCATTGCTAACTGGAGCAGATTTAATAGATAAAGTTAATTTTTTTCTTGTATCTTCCATATATTACTACCTCTTATTCATTAAACCAGATTTCTCTAGCCTTCATAATAATTTTGTTAATTTGATTTTCATCTAAATCAGTTAATATAGCTTGTAATTCTTCAGTAGATAAATCAGCTAAATCTTCACGAGATCTAACATCACTATTAGCTAAAAGAATTTTTTGATCCATATTAACATCTTCGAAATCAATTAAAGATTTATCAATCTTAAGTTCTTTTACTTTCTTATCGAATTCTTGTTGTTTTGCATTCAAGTAAGCTTGAGCTCTGATTTGTAATTCATCAACAAGTTCAGGTTCAAAACCGTTAATAGAAGTAAGTTCAGATTTATCAACATAAGCAATTTCTTCAATATTTCTGAAACCTTCAGATAAAAGTAATCTTGCAATAACTTCATCGATATCCAAAGCTGCAATAAACAATGATATTCTTTCATTAATTTCTTTAGTTCTGATTTCAGCTTCTTTTTCTTCACTCATAACATCGATTTGCCATCCAACTAATTTAGAAGCCAAACGAACATTTTGTCCACCACGGCCAATAGCTTGAGACAAGTTATCTTGAGCAACAGCAATTTCAATTTTATGGTCTTCTTCATCAACAACAACTTTTAATGCTTTAGCAGGAGTAATAGCTCTAACAGCTAATTCCGCAACATCATCAGACCAAGCAATAACGTCGATTTTTTCACCTTGCAATTCATTTATGATAGGTTGGATTCTTGAACCTCTCATACCAACAGAAGTTCCAACAGGATCTTGTGAAGGATCTTTTGACCAAACAGCAACTTTAGCATGTGACCCTGGATCTCTTGCAACAGCTCTAACTTCAATAGTTCCTTCATAAATTTCTGGAACTTCCATAGCAAAAAGTTTTGCCATAAAATTAGGATGTGAACGTGATAAAAAGATTTGAGGACCAGATGTAGATTTTTCCACAGATAAAACCAAAGCTCTGAAACGATCTCCTGTATGAGGCATTTCTCTTGGTATTAATTCATTTCTTTTGATATATCCTTCAGCTTTATTATTTATTTCAACATATAAGTTTCCATATTCATTTTGTTTAACAACACAGTTAACAACTTCGCCGATTCTATCTTTAAATTCTTCATATTGCTTTTCTCTATCAGCACCTTTGATTTTAGCCATAACAATTTGGCGTACAGATTGGAAAGCTTGTCTTCCAAAATAAAGAGCTGGTAAGTAGTCTTCAACAACATCATCAACTTTAAGATTTTTATCTTTCTTTTTAGCTTGTGTTAAAGTTAAATTTCTATTTTCGTTAAAAAGATCGATTATTTCAGGTTCTGTACCATCATCTGGCGCTTCTATAACTTCAGTTTTTGTTACATAGTCATCAGGAACAACAGTCATTTTTCTTTTAACTAAAATAGCTCCTGTTTTTCTATCAATCATAACTTGTAAATCAAGTTCATGTCCAAATTGGTTACGAGCAATCTTTAACATTGCATCTTCTAATATTTGGAACATTACTTCTTTCTCTAGCCCTTTTTGTTCGGCAAGAGTTTGCACCATAGCAATTAATTCTGGTCTTGGCATAGCCTTTGAAAAATCCATAACTTTCAACTCCTTTGTTCTATATCAATCTTTTTTCAAAAAAAAATGAGAGGTTTTTTCTTCTCAACACCTACTCATCTTCTAATCCAACAATAAACATATTATATAAAATTCTTTTACAAAAGTCAAGTAAAAAGTAATAAGAACCTTAATAATCCGAACTTTTTATTAATATAAAGGTCAGATTTATACCTATCTATTGAATTAAGCAATTCTGGCTTATAAATCCCATTTTCCTTCATTTTTAACAATTTTACACAATAAATCTTCCAATAATCCATATAGGAATCTTTCGCTGACCTCTTATAAGGCCAAGTTATGGAGGCTTTAAATAAAGTCTTAGCAATTCTTTCATCCAATGCTTTTCTAACATCTTCTTTTAAAGTCTCGTTTTTAAAAAAATTATTCAAGTAAAGACACATATTATAATGATCTTCAATATATTTAGCTTTTACAGGTTTATGAGTAAGCCCTGTATCAGTAACTCTATAAAACAACAATTCAGCATTAACAAAAGCAACTTTATTAGTTTTGTACAAATAAGAAACCACATAAAGAAAATCTTCACTAGCAGCAATGTTTTCAACAAACTTTATTTGTTTAGCCAAATCAGATTTATACAACTTATTCCATAAAGCGACTTCTGGGTTAATATTGCCCTTTATAAAATCATCAAAAATATTATCATATACTTTAATAGGATATCTTTTTCCAACTAAAACTTTAACTTCTTGTCTTAATATATTTTGATTAACTCGTAGAAATCCACACCAAACTAAATCAGCTTTTTTCAATTCCATAGTTTCATATAAAACTTTCAAATAATCAGGATGTATAAAATCATCAGAATCTAAAAAAGCAATATATTTACCTTTAGCCAATTCAAGAGCTGCATTCCTTGCAGCACTAACACCTGCATTATTTTGACTCTTTATAACGATTCGTGCATCTTTTGCAGCATACTTTTTTAATATAGATAAAGAACTATCTGTTGATCCATCATTTACACAAACAACTTCAAAATCTTTGAACGTTTGTTCTAAAACAGAATCTAAACATTCAGGCAAGTATTTTTCCGAATTATAAACAGGAATAATCAAAGATATTTTAGGCTTATTATTTTTCATAATCTCTTCCTATACTGGTAATACTATTTTAACTTTTAATCCACCAAGTTTTTCACTTCCAAGAAGTGTAATTTTTCCACCATGATGTTGAATAACATTTTTTGCAATAGTAAGGCCTAATCCCACACCACCATTATCTTTATTACGTGATTTATCCATCCTTGCAAAAGGCTTAAACATTTCATCACGTCTATCTTTTGGAATTCCTGGACCATCATCTTCAATATAAATTTCAATATACTTTCCATTATTAATATAAGATACTAAAGTTTTGGATTTAGCATATCTACAAGCATTATTTAAAACATTTATTAAAGCTCTTTTAAACTCATTTTCTCTAACAAATAATTTGCATTTAATACCCTTTTTCAAATTAACACTTTCTATTCTTTTGCCATTACAAATTACATCTTTATTTATATCTTCCAAGAAAATTTTAAGATCTATTTTTTTAGGATCTTCCTTAATTTCATCTCTAACAAAATCAAGATAAGAATTAACCATAATTTCAATATCTTTAATATCATCTAATAAATCTTGCTTAACTTTTTTATCTTTAACTGATTCCAAAGATAATCTCATACGAGTAAGCGGAGTTCTAATATCATGAGACACAGCAGAAAGCATTTGAGTTCTTCCTTCAATAAATCTAGAAATACGTGCTTTCATAATTAAGAAAGCCTGTCCTGCTTGTCGAATTTCTGCAGATCCAGAAGGTGAATAATAAAAATCTTCTCCCTTACCAAACTTATTAGCAGCCACAGATAATTTTTTAATAGACCTCACTTGCCCCCTAATAAAAGGAATAACAATTAAAATAATACCTAACAAAGTTCCAATCATCCAAGCAAAAAACAAATGTGTAGTTGATGCATAAACACGTGATAATATAGTATCAACAGTAATCAACCCTTTTGGATGCCAAATATAAATTTCTAATTGTTTTTTATTTTGCAAAGAAACAAGTGTAGGATAAGGAATTTTCTTCTTAACAGCATCACGCAAATAAGCTGTTTGAAATTTCTTTTGTTTTTTAAACGAGTTATAATCAGGTGCCTCTTCTACATATCCAATATGGAAATCAAAAGTATCTCTATATTTATTAAACACCTTATGATATTCACTTGATTCAACTTCATCAAAGTCTTTTAAAAGCAAACTAACTTCAGAAACTAAATTAGTCGCCAACTGTTCACCAATAGCATTCCAATGTCTATCTAAAAAGAATTGAGCAAGTAAAATATCAGCAATCAATAAAGGCAATATAGTAAGACAAATAGTTCTCCATAAAAAAGTTCTAGGTAAAAAATGTCTAAATCTCAATCTCATATTTATCCTTTTAACAGATACCCTTTATTTCTAACAGTTTGTAAGAATAAAGATTTCTTAGGGTTATCTTCAATTTTTTTTCTAAGTCTAACAATAACTACATCAACTCCTCTAAGTTCATTACCATAATTAAGAGCATCAGCCAAAGCTTCACGACTAACTATTTCACCATACTTTGATGACAGTATTTTCAAAACAGTTTTTTCTGCATCAGTAAGTATAATTTGTTCTTTATTTTTAAATAAAGTTAAATCAGAAACATTAAAAATATAATTACCAAACATAACTTCTTTTTTATTTGGTTTAGAAGAATTTGAACGTTTTAAAATACTTTTAATTCTAAGTAATAATTCTTTAGGTTCAAAAGGTTTTGCCATATAATCATCAATCCCACCTTCATAAGCCATAACTTTATTATCTAATTCAGAAAGAGCAGTAAGCATAAGTACAGGAACAGAATTTTTTTCTCTAAGTTTTGTAACAAATTCCATACCATCCATCACAGGCATCATCCAGTCACAAACAATAATATCAAAAACATAGAAATCTTGAACTCTAAGAGCATCGATTCCATTTTCAGCTGTATAAACTTCAAACCCATTATTTTCTAAATAGGTTTTAATAAGATTAAGCAACTTAACATCATCATCTACAACTAAAACAGTAGCCAGTTTTTCCATTCTTAAAGTATAGGTAAAAAAACGAATTTTGTCAAACCTGAAAAAAATAAAGGAGCATTTCGGCTCCTAATATTTAATGTTTTTAACTAGTTTCTCCACCCTTCGGATGGTTTTTTGTTTTCCAGAAAACCAGGCTATAAAGCAGCCCATTGCAAATGCTCCTATTGCCAAAAAGATGTAGGCAATAAATGTATGTTTTTCTATCAAGAACGCAGCTATTACAAAAGCCACCGGTGGTATCAATAACCACCATTTGTACATATTAATAAATTCTTTCATTGCTGGTGTTTTTAAGATTTAGGTTTAATATTATCTATAATTAAAATATAACTCAAAACATATTATTTGTCAATAAAATTATAATAATATTCTTAAAATATTGATTTATCAATAAATTTTATTCTGCTAAAGGTCTAACTTCATATTCACCAGCAGGAACTTCGTATCCAGCAAACCCTTCACCATCTTTTGGATTTTCTCTGAAAGCTGAATTCCTAGTGTTTTTAGTAAATTTCATTAAAACATAACCATTTCCACCAGCTGCAGATTCACCAGAAAGACCAATAGAATAATATCCACCGATCAAACCATAATCAAGGTCGATATAATCAACATTGAACATAGAAAACACTGTTGTAGGTACACCAGAAGTCAATTGGCATTTATAACTTTCATCTCTCATAATAACTTGGTCATTAGAAAAAACTTCAACTGCAGTCAAAGCGCCACTACATTGTGATTTAACACCATTAATATAAACATTATACATCAAATAAATATCCAATTTATTCATAGATTTAGTAAAACGCAAATCAGCTACATAAGCAGAATAAATTTGAATTAAAGAAGCAGTTCCACCAACTCTTCCACCAAAACGGATTGAATTAGACAAACAAGCTCGTGAATTAGGATCAGCTTCACACATACTAACTTGTGTAAATTTATTATTAATAAATACATTTAATAAGTTACTGAATAAGAATTGACGTGTAACTTTATCATTAAGACGAGTACACCCAGCCTTTCTACAAACCACAGTAACATTTTGTGCTGTTTGAGCAAAAGGTCGCTGAGCAGTTACTTGTTGAAATGATTTTTTAGAAACATGTGGTTCTAATTGATAAGGGTAATAAAGATCATCTTTTCCCCAAAGAACAGGAGGAGTTTTCACTTCAGGCACAGCATAAGGTTCTTCTTTCACATAAAAAGGCACTTGATAACTATCAAGTTCATATCGTTCTTCAGCACTAACAACTCTAACATCAGGTTCCCCTGTATAATCAGCAATAGTAGTAGTATAATCTTCATCACTTGAAAACCAATCAAGCAATCCAGCATAAGAGCTGCTAATTGCCATAAAGCATACAGAAAATAGTATTAAAAATTTCTTCATCCTTACCCCTCTTAAAGATATCCTTTAAGCGAGTTTAGCATTCACAAATTGATTTGTCCATAGTGAATTAATACTTTACAGAGAGAAAAATTTAATTTGACAATTCTGCATTTTTGCTATAAAAGTAGTCATAACAAAAGGGCTAGTAATGAATTCAAAAAATTTTTTAGATAAATATTTCAAATATATAATGTTATTTATATTAGCAATAGCAATAATAGTTCTTGCATTTTTCCCGCAATTTATAAAATTATTTTTATCAAATCCAGAACTAAATTTAATCATTATTTGTGTATTTAGTGTAGGATTATATAAATCATTCACATACTTTTTAACACTTGAACCAGAATTAGTATGGTTTAAAAATTTTTTAAATAAAAAGCCAAATAATCAACAACCTAAGATTTTACTACCTTTATATGAGATAACAAAAAATCAAAAAAAGTTTTTACTCAACTCAACTTCTTTGCAATCAATCTTAGACATAATGTATTCACGTTTACAAGACAACAAAGAAACAGGTCGTTATTTCTCCAACCTATTAATCTTTTTAGGCCTCTTAGGAACATTCTTAGGCCTTTTAATAACAATTCATTCTATATCAGGCGTTATTACAGACTTCTCAGTAACATCAACAGATTTCACTCTTGTATTTGATGCATTAAAAAATGATTTATCAAAACCATTAAATGGAATGTCTATTGCTTTCTCTTCTTCATTCATAGGTCTTTCATGTTCCCTAATATTAAGTTTCATAAATCAACAAATAAGTTTGGCTCAAAATGATTTTTACAATTACATAGAAGAAAATCTTTCAGCCCTAACAATCATTTCAAATGCAAACGTAGCATCAAGTGGTGATGTTTCCCCATATCTTCTATCTTTGCTTGAACAAAATGCAGAAACAATAAACAAACTTGAAAATACAATTATAAATTCAGAAAAATCTTTATCAGAAACAATTAAAAACTTACAAGACTTATCTTTACAATTTATGGTAACAGCAAAAAGATTAGAAAGTTCATCAAATGTAGAAGCAGATTTAAAAATAATGAAATCACAACTTTCAAATGACATTAAAATATTAAGTAAATCAATAAAGAATAAAAAGAACGGATAATGAGAAGACAAAACCAAACAGTTGAAGAAGCATACGGTTCAGGATTTATAGACTTATTTTCAAATACAATAGCTCTATTATTATTCTTTCTATTCATATTTGTAATGTTTCAATTCTTACTTAATTACAAATTATCAACAACCACAAAGCAACAAGCAAGCTTTGAAGTATTGCACAAAGAAAACTTAAAGAAACAACAAGAAATAGCTCTCCTACAAAACAGAATAAATCAACTATCATCAAATATGAATAATAAAGAAAGTGAATTAACTTCCTACAAAGATCAAATTGATAAATACAATCAAGTAATAGCATCACTAGAAGGCAAAATCATAGAAAACGACAGTCTATTAAATCAAGAAAACCTAACAAAGACAGCTATGAAAGGAAGGATTCAAGAATTAACAAATGAAATATCAAAGCTAAGTATTATATTAGAAAACGATAGAGTAGAAATGCTAAAAAGAGATGTAGAAATTGTTGAACTAGGAAAACAATTAAACCGAGCTTTGGCAAATAAGACAGCAGACTTAATGGAAGTTCGTTCACAATTCTTTCAAGAATTAAATTCCTCAATTGGTTCAGAAGAAGCCATAGAAAAAAAAGGTGACAGATTTGTATTACAAGGTGAATTACTATTTGCTCCAGGTTCAGATAATATAGGATTAAATGGTAAAAAAGAACTTGATAAAGTAGCGACAATATTAAAAAATATTATTCAAAAGATTCCAGAAAATATAGATTGGATAGTTCGTGTAGACGGCCACACAGATAACGTTCCATTAAGCAAAACAAATACAAGATTTAAAGACAATTTCGACCTTTCTTATGCAAGAGCAAGAGCAGTAGTAACTTACCTAACACAAAAAGGTGTTCCTGCAAAATACCTAGTTCCAACAGGCTTTGGGGAATATCAACCATTGGCTCCAAACGACACTCCAGCACACAGAAAATACAACAGACGTATAGAATTCCAGCTAACCAACCCATAAATAATTACAAATTATTTAATTATAATTTGAAAGGATTAAAATCTGTTTTTTGATCAAAATAATCTTCGTTTTCAATTTTCTTTAATCTTTTTACTAATGGTAATGTTATTGGCAAAGCTATAATTTCCCATACAATTTTAAAGGCCCAAGCACAAAGTCCTAATGAAATTAACAACTTAAATGGCAATACCCCTGCAAACGCAATTACTGCAAACAATATCATATCTACAAATTCTCCAAATATAGTTGATACAACAAATCGCAATGGCATTCTTTTCCCATCAGTAAAAACTTTCATTTTTGCAACGATATAAGAATTCACAAACTCACCACAAAAATATGCAATTATACTTGCAAGCACAATTCTTGGCATATGGGAAAATACTGAAGCAAATTCAGTTTGCAATGTCCAACCTGAACTTGCAGGTAAATGTATCGCCAAAGTTGTAAATAAAGTAAAAGCTATAAGAGAGATAAATCCAGTCCAAATAACCTTACGGGATGCAGCATATCCATAAACCTCAGTCAACACATCTCCAAACACATAAGCAAGTGGAAATATTAAAATACCAGTTGGTAAGTCGATAAAACCAAATAAATTAAAAATTTTTGTATCCAATACGTTTGATAGAATCAACGTCATAACAAACAAACCTGATATTACAGAAAGATATTTATATGATTTCATTTTATCCTCATCTTTTTACTAATTATATAAATTGATTATAAAGATTACTTATTTAAAATAAAGAAAATTAAAAAATATTTTAATATTAAAGATATAAAAAAGCCCCATAAAATGGGGCTTTAATTTTTAAATTTTATTGGAATAAACTTTCATTCTTAATATTGCTATCTTTCTGATCTCCTTGAGGTCCAGCAACTACAGATTCACCTCTGTACTTAGAATTGATGTATTCACCTCTTTCTGCCAACAAGTTAGGATTTTGTTGATAGAAATCTTCAAGTTCTCTGAAAGCTGAGCTTCTTGCAACAGTAATTGTTTCTCCAATTGCATATTGTTTTCCACCAACAACACACTTCAATTCATCTTGTTTCTTTTCAGCATTCTTTTTATCAATAGCAGAACCAACACCAAATCCAGCAGCACCAAGAGCTAACCCACCAGCAGTACCAAGTACAGCATTTTGAGCTTTTTGATTTTCAATTAATTTTCCACCACCTTGATCTAACTTTTTAGTCAAACTCGCTTTTGTTCCAGAATCACAAGCATTATCAACAGTTACCATAACACCAGCCTTATTAACTAAATTAGCTGCTTCTTCTCTAAGTTTATCATATTTATTAACATCATCTTTTGCTGCTATACATTCTTCTACTTTAAGAATAGCTATGTTAATATCAGCAATATCTTTTGATGGGTCTTTCTTCAATGCACCACTTGTCAACAATCCAGCAGCAGTACCAACTCCAGCACCAACGATAGAACCTACAATTCTTCCACCAGCTTTTTTATCAACATCAAAGAATGTAGCATCACAAACCTTGCTTTCACCCATTAATATGATTTTTGGCATATTTGAATTAGCATCTTTGTTTCCTGTTAACGGGAACGCACAAACCATTTTGTTATAAAATCTATCCCCTTTACGAGCTCCATCATTTGCAGTTGTTGAATATTCTAAATCACCATCAACTGTAGTAGTTCCAAACAATCCAGTATCATTAGCAACCTGATCGTTTGTACGTGATGTACCATATTTTGCGTCGTAGATAGCCAATTTTTCTTGGATAAATTGAACTACACCACCATTATCTTGACAGCTCTTTTGAGCAAATGATAATAGATTTTCTAATTTTTCTTCTAATTTCTTACGATCCACAGCTTTTGCATTAGCATAAGCAAGCACTCTGTTTGTAATAAAATCATTCCATACTTGAGCAACACCGTCAACCTTAACATCAGCTAAGTATTGGTATCCCTCTAACTGAGCCAATGCTCTTACTTCAGCACAAGAAATAAGATCTTGTTGGCAAAGTGATTTGAAGTTATTTACAGCAGAAGTATTAACTGTAAAGTCATCATTTAAACATTTGTTATAGTCACTTCCACATTGTTTTTTCATACAAGCATCAACTGAATCAACACATGAATATGCATCCATAATACTTTTCTTAGCATCATTACCATAACGAGCAATCAAAGCTTTTGAACCATTTCTGATTAATCCATCTCTATATTCATCAAAGATTTCTTGTCTTCTTGTAGCATTATCAGAAGTACCATCAGCAGAAGCGATTTCACACTTATCTAAGATATTAGCGCGACATTCTCCTAATCTTTTTTGAAGTCTTGTACCAACTCCTGAAATAGTAGAAGCATAAGCACTACCTGAGTTTAATTCACCTAATAACTTTTCTAATTCTCTAGAAATAGCTTGAGCAGATTCAACTCCATCAGTTGGATAAGTTTTTTCTGTTAACAGATCAGCACAATTAGCATAATCAGTTCCACAAACTGCATTAGCACAAGAATTAAAACTTCTTTGGCAAGAATAATAATCTTTAATAATTCCATCAGTCATAACAGAACCAACATACATAGCAGCAACCTTCTTACAATCCAAAGCAGTTCCAGCACTGTCAGTTCCACAATCACAATTTGTAAATACTGTTTGAGCTATATAACCTTTACTTGCCATAAAAGCTGTATAATCCCCATTCATCAAAGAAACTTTGAAATCAGCATTACATGTAGATAAGTTGGCTCCCCCACAAACTCCACTTTCAACAAGTTTATTATAAAAAGCTTTTGAACAAGCAAGTGAATCTAATTTTGTATCATCAGTTGTTGTATCTGTAGTTGTACCACCACTTGTTGGAACTTTTGTCGCAACAGTTGTTATACGTGTAATTCCTGCTCGTGCAACTCCTGCTCTACCAGTTTGTTGTTTTTTCACAGCTGCAGATGTATTAGCACGTTGAGCATAAGCATTAGCACTAAAACCTAAAACAACTACTAAAACGCCCAATCCTATAAAAAACTTTTTATTCATAAAAATCTCCTTTTATTTCTCTCTACAAAGATAATATCACAAAAATGGACAAAAAAAAAGCACTTTTATTAAATTTTTAATGTTTTTTATAAAATACTTTCTATAATATAAGCAATTAAAATTATAAAGAAGGTTAAAATGCCAAGATTTCGTAAAAACAAACACAGAAAATATTTTAAAATAATATTAATTGTAATCGCAATATTTTTATGTTTTTTCATTCCAAAAATGAAACAAAAAATAGTAACAAACACAGTTGAATATCAAACAGGTGAATAAATGAACTTTTTAATAAAGACTTTTGGCTGTCAAATGAACGTTTACGATTCTACTCGTTTATCTGATGCATTAATAAAAGAAGGATGGAAAGAAACAACTGATTTAAAAGAAGCAGATTTATTAATAGTAAACACCTGTGCTGTAAGAAAAAAAGCAACAGACAAAATATTTTCTCAACTTGGTCGTTTTAAAAAAGCAAAAAAAGAAGAAGCTAAAATAGCAGTAATAGGATGTGTAGCAAAAGAAGCTGAAAATGAAATATTCAAACGAGCTCCATATGTTAACTATGTTTTTGGACCACAATCATGGCATATACTTCTAACTGCATTAAAAAACGATTTAAAAGTAATTGATACTAATTATCGTGGTATAGAAAAATTCGATTCTCTTCCACAATCAAAAAATCAAACTTCAACTGGTTTTGTTTCAATCATGGAAGGTTGTGATAATTTTTGCACATATTGTATAGTTCCATACACAAGAGGCCGTGAATTTTCTAGACCTTTTGAAGATATAATGGAAGAAGTAAATAATTTGGTTGCAAATGGAGCATTAGAAATAAATTTCTTAGGCCAAAATGTAAACAACTACAAATATGAAAATTATACAATAGTTGATTTAGTAAACCAGACAGCAAAGATAGATAAAGTAAAACAGATTCGCTTTACAACATCTTACCCATCATATTTAACAGATGAACAAATTGAATTATTTGCAACAACTCCAAAGCTAGTTCCATTTATATATCTTCCAATTCAAGCAGGCTCAAATAAAATTTTGAAAAGAATGAACCGCAGATATACAAGAGAAGAATATTTAGGTATCATAGAAAAACTAAAAAAGACAAACCCAAACATTCAAATCTCATCTGATTTTATAGTAGGCTTCTCAGGAGAAACTGAAAAAGACTTTGAAGATACATTGGATATAGTAGAAAAAGTAAAGTTCATAACTTCCTTTTCATTCAAATATTCACCACGTCCTCATACAGCTGCATATATCTTAAAAGATGATGTAGACGATCCTATAAAAGAAGAAAGATTAAAAAGACTACAAACCGCATTATTAAAAAATCAAAAAGAATTCAATCAATCATGTGTAGGTAAAACAATGGATGTTTTAATAGACGGCTATGATAAAACCAAAACAAAACTATCTGGCCGCACTATTTATATGCAAAATGTTATATTGGAAGGAAGTCCAAAATTAACAAACACAATTCAAAAAGTAAAAATAACATCAGGAACTCAAAGTTCCCTAAGAGGTGAAATCAATGCAGATTAATTTAATCAATAATTGTAAAATAAAAACATGGTTCTATCTCTCAGACATTCAAAAACTGATTAATAAAGTTCTACCTTTATTTAAATCTGACAAAAAAGAACTAACATTAGTAATAGATAACAACAAAGAAGTTCAAAAACTAAACAAAGAGTTCAGGAATCAAAATAAACCAACAAACGTATTATCT
The DNA here is from genome assembly GCA_031549385.1 of Alphaproteobacteria bacterium. Lineage (GTDB taxonomy): Bacteria > Pseudomonadota > Alphaproteobacteria > Rs-D84 > SZUA-605 > JAVBPW01. The sequence goes on along the minus strand of JAVBPW010000001.1, from coordinate 411,338 downwards.
TTTGAAACAAAAGACCAAAATTATTTAGGTGACATTATAATATCTATTGATAAAATAAGAAGTGAAGCAAAGAAACAAGGTAAAAAAACAGACGATCATTTTATTCATTTGCTAATACACGGGATTTTGCATTTACAAGGTCTTGACCATATAAAAGATAAAGATGCAAATAAAATGGAACAAAAAGAAATTGAACTTTTAAAAAAGTTAAATATCAAAAACCCATATAAGGATTAAAAATGAAGATAAAAGAAATTTTAAAATACATAGCCCTAGCTCTAAAAGGATTTATATCAAACCATGGATTCGCTCCAAACAACTTTTTACCAGCATTTTTCATACCATTCATAATCTTCACATTCATAGTATTTAATGCACAAAACAAAAAACAAGCATTTCTTTATGGATATATTTTTGGATTCTCACATTTTGTATTTGGTCTATCATGGATAACAAACGCATTACTAATAGACGAATTTACAATAGACACCTTCAGTTGGCTAATTCCATTTTTCTATGCAGGTGTTGGTATAGTCTTTGGTTTATTCTTTGCAATTCCATCATTATTAGCCTACTTTGGTAAAAACTCCCTTTCAAAAGTTTTAATATTCACATCATCATTTACTATTCTAGAAATATTGCGTGAATGTTTACTAACAGGCTTCCCATGGAATAAAATAGGCGCAATCTGGTCAGACTATAACTACATTCTACAAAGCGCATCAATCATAGGAACAAACGGTCTAACATTCCTAACAATACTATTAGGCTGTTTTGTATATTTAATATTTAACTTTCAACAAAACAAAAAATCTATTTCTTCATTAATAGGTTTTACTTCTCTTGCTGTAATGGGATTAATGGTAATAAACACCATAACAATCAGACCAATAAAACTAACAGACCAAACAGTAAAAATAGTTCAACCAGGAATCCAACAAAAATTAAAATGGAAACCAGAAGAAGTAGAAAGAAATTTTCTAACTCATTTAGAATTCTCTAAACAAGGTGAAAAAGCAGACTTCATAATCTGGTCAGAAACAGCAGTTTCATATGATTTAATCAATGCAACAACTGCAAGAACATTAGCAACTTCAATATTAAATGAAAATAATTATTTAATTACAGGCTTCCCTCATGCAGACAATTCTGGAAAACTATTTAATATGGTGGGCTTATTTAACAAAAGTGGAGTAATAGCCACCTATGCAAAATCACATTTAGTTCCGTTTGGCGAATACATTCCATTTAAAAAATATATCCCAATGAAAACAATAACAAATCAATTAACTGATTTAACACCAGGTGAAGGATTAGAAACAATAACAGCAGACGGCTTTTCATTCTCACCATTAATTTGTTATGAAGGAATATTCTCAGGCCAAGTAGTTCAAAAGAACACCAACCCAAACTTCATACTTATATTAACTAATGATGCATGGTATGGCTTATCACGTGGCCCATATCAACATTTAGTAGAAGCACAACTAAGAGCCATCGAAGAAGGCAAACCAGTGATTCGCGCAGGCTATAATGGAATATCAGCAGTAATAGATTCAAACGGAAGAATTTTAAAATCTCTTCCATTAAACACATCAGGAATAATAGACTTTAAAATTCCAGACAGAGGATATGCAACCATTTACTCAGTAACCAAGCAAATCCCATTATTTATATTTTGTGTATTATTGCTTGGAATAACTTTTGTTTTAAACATTGTGAAAAAAAGTGAAAAGAAAAAATAGGTTAAAATTCAACAAAATCTATAATATCATTTCTGTCTATATGAACCTCATATGTGTCCATAGCAAATTTAATTATACCATAAATTAAATCATTTAAATTTAATGCTGAATTTATTTTAGCTCCAAACTTATATAGTTTATCATTTAGTTTTCTTTCAGCAATAAAACTATCACCTTCTATTCTACCCTCATAATAATATTCAAACAAATAATGAATATTGCCATCAACAGGATCATCATTATACCCTTTAAATAAAACAATATACTCATCTTTAGACTTATCTAAATAAAACTTTTCAGATCTTTTTTGAACATACCCCATTTTAACTCCTATATTAATGAAGGGGAAAAACTCCCCCTCAAAAATCAATCATAACTGGTTATATTAACCCGATTATCAGCGATAACAGTTACCCCATCTTCAGCACGTACTTCAAAATGTACATGAGGTGTATCTGTTTTTGTTTCATGATCTCCCATACGAATAGCTCTTGTTCCATCTGCAGAAACTTGAGACTTATTATCATCAGATTGGCGAGAATCATCTCCTAACCACCTTTCAGCATTATTAATAACTTGAGACCAAGTGGCATCACCACCATTCTCATGTGGAACTTTTTTACCCATTATTTAGAAATTTATATATTTATTAACTTAAAACATTATTGTTCTATTATTTCCTAATATGACATAAGTTTAATTATGTCAATAGGAACATTAACCTATTCTACCAAAGTAATATTACGAGTAATAGCCATACTCAAAGGAAAGCAGAAATAAATCTTTTGATTAGGATTTACGATTCGCTTACTTTCATAAATTCGATAAATTAGTTCGGCATCATCATAAACATCTGGAGTAAAATAAAGAACCACACTCAAATTTTCATCATGCAAATATTTCAAATAATCATAAGCAGAGATAGTAATTTTATGACCCCTCTCAATAATATTAATTTTCTTTATTCCATAGCTTTTCAATTTTTGTACAAATTTTCCAATATCATCAAACAAAATAAAATCATCGGACCTGATACAAAAAACAATCTTAGATAATTCAAACACACCTTTTAATTCACCAAACACAGAATCAATATCAGAAAGCTCTATAACTTCTTTATCAAACATCACAAATATATTTTTAACATTATAATCTTTGTACATTAAAATATTTTTTTGCATATCACCAATAGACTTTCCAACAAGGTACAAAGCTAAGTCTTTACCTTTTCTATCCAAACAATTAAAAGTAAAATCATATAAAGATTGTTTTACACAAAGTTTTTTGAAATCCATATCAATAGCAGTCTTGCATAATTTGGCAGCCGATGCCTTATCATCATCCTTATGTAAAACACAAGGAACAGTTTTATCAAAAATCTTTTTTATATATTCAACAGATATCATAAACCACTTATACCATAAAAACCTTTGAAATTTAAGAAATATTTTCTATAATTAATAAAATGAAAATTAAAAAACTATTTTCTTTGGTAACTTTTATTTCAATATTATCAGGTTGTGCTGCAACTCAACCAGATAATACATACGACCCATATGAAAAAACAAACCGTAAAGTTTTTGCATTTAACATGTATATGGAAGAAACATTTTTAGACCCAGTAGTAAGAGGATATTTGTATATAGTCCCAGAAACATTCCAATATAACATAAATAATTTCTTTAAAAATTTAGAAGAGCCACTAACTTTTGTAAATAACATTTTGCAATTGCAATTCATAGAAAGTGGAAAGACAGTAGCTAGATTTGCAATAAACTCAACACTAGGATTCGCAGGAACATTTGAAATAGCAGATCAAATAGGCCTTCAAAGACACCGCCAAAGATTCAACCAAACACTTGGAAAGTGGAATGTAGCAGATGGTCCTTATCTAGCAGTTCCATTCATAAGACCAACAAATACAAGAGACTTTGTTGCAATGGGATTAAATGCAATACTTGATCCAACAATCTTAATACCAAAATCATTTTTTGTTGAAACAGTATTAACAGGCTCAGACTTATTCACATCATATGCAAGAAGCTATGAAACGGTAGAAAGCTTGAAAAAGCAAAGTATAGACTTCTACGAAGCCTCAAAATCAATGTACCAACAAAACAGTTATTATGAAATAAATGATTTATATAAATCAGATAAAAAGAATGACACATCAAGTTTTGATGTAGATATGGATGACGAAGAATAAAAAAATAGGTTGATTTTTCAATCAACCTAAACCATTACTTTCCGCATTTGAAAAGTTTTCATGCATTTTTGAAGCCGTCGGACCAGATTGGTTTGCATACTTCTGATCGGGTTTATTCCTATACAAATGTGTAATAGGCCCCACCGGAACATCAAATTGCAATTGTGCAATCTTCTGACCAGGGTAAATTCGAAGAGGAAGAACAACCACCATTTCCAAAGTCCATTGACCTCTAAAACCAAGGTCGCCAAACCCAGCAGTCTTATGAATATCCAACCCCAACCGGCCGAGGGAAGATTTCCCATTGATTTCCGGAATATGCAAGTCTGTTTCAGTATACTCAATAGTACTTCCCAAGTATAAAATACCCGGCTGTAAAACAAACCCTTCTTCGGGAATTTCAAATTCAATAGTAGGATTTTGCTTCCGGCAATCCAGCTCAGCACAATCGTAAACCTTAAGCATCTTATAAAGATGCAAATCATACGAATTGCTTCCAATGCATTTTTCATCAAATGGAGTAATAACTATATTACCCAACATGACTTGTTGCAATATTGCATCTCTTGTTAACATAATTTTTGATTTTTTAAGTTTGAACTTTTAATATCTTTCCCCACTATAAAGCAACAATCAATAATGTCAACTTATTTTAAGCACTACTAGAAACTTTTTCTTCTTTTCAAATTAATATAAAAAGTTGTATAATACACTCATGATACAAGAATTAACAAAATCTTTTGAAAGATATTTACTAGCCGAAAAAAGGTTTTCCAAACACACAGCATCAAGCTATGTAAGGGATTTAACATTTTTCCTAATATTCCTAAAAAAAGCAACAAATGAAGATGTAACACCAGAAAGCTTATCAAAAGTAACAATAACAGAGTTTCGTTCATTCTTATTTTCCCGTAAAGAAAATAACTTATCAAACCAAAGTATAGCCCGTAATATTTCAGCTATAAAAACATTTTACAGATTTTTGTATAATGAATATGAAACAGAAAACTCTGAAATAGAACTTCTTAAAGCACCAAAAGTACAAAAGAAACTATCAAAAACAGTATCAGAAGTTGATATAGATGCCTTCTTTAAAAGTGTAGAAGAATTCGATAAAACTCCATGGATAGCAGCAAGAGACAAAGCAATTCTATATTTACTTTATGGCTGTGGTCTTCGTATCTCAGAAGCATTAGAATTAACATTCAATGATTGGTATGGTGCAGAAACATCTGGTATATTAAGAATACGAGGAAAAGGCGATAAAGAAAGACTAGTTCCATTAATAGACCAAGTAATCCAAGAAGTAGAAAATTATATAAGAATAAAACCCTATGGAAACCCTATGGGCGACCCAGTATTTATAGGCTTAAATGGACAACAATTAAACCCACGTCAAATTCAAAGGTTAATTGAAAAAATCAGAAGGCATGTTGGTCTTCCAGAAGACATAACACCACACTCACTGCGACATTCATTTGCAACACATTTATTAAAAAATGGAGCTGATTTAAGATCTATTCAAGAATTATTAGGTCATGCTAATTTATCAACAACCCAAGTTTACACAAAACTTCAAGATAATCATTTAAAAGAAGTTTATATGAAATACCATCCATTATCAAAAAAATAATCATTGCAAAAAAACCAAAACTTTCCTATGTTATAGATACTGATAAAGTGGATTTTTTAATACAAACATGATTTGCAGTCCACAATATGGAGTTTATAAATGATTATTAAAAATGATACTATCGACTACCAAGAAATGATTGAGCTAGCTCTCCTAGAGGTAGTAAAAAAAACATTAAAAGAAATTGAAAAAAAGGGACTTCCTGGAAACCATCATTTTTACATAACTTTAAAAACCCAACACCCAGGTGTAAAACTCCCAGAATTTTTATTAGCAAAACATCCAGACACTATAACATTAGTATTACAATATGAATTTTCAAACTTACATGTATCTGAAAGAGAATTTGCAGTAACTCTTCGTTTTAATAATAAAAATTATTATGTACATGTTCCATTTGAAGCAATAATAAATTTCTCAGACCCAAGTGTAAAATTCACATTACAATTTTCACTTCCAGAAACAAAAGATTTTTCAAACTATGAAACAGACCCTGAACTAGGTTTCATTCAAGAAGAAGATAAAATCATATCACTTGATGATTTCAGAAAAAAATAAGGAGCATAAAGCCCCTTATTGATTAATAACATTTTACGGACAATGATACGAACTGTGTCGTACCACCAAAAAACTAGTCCCTCGTCCTCCAACAGGACTATTCCGACAAGTTGTTGATGTATGTTCATACACAAAATCTCCATACATATATGAAGAAGTACGAAGCCTTTCATACTTAAGCCGTTTATTAGAAGTCTTAAAAGCTTCAGATTGAGTATCCGGCTGGCAGCATTTGCAATATGGAACAGCAAAAAGGAAAACATTTCGCCACAATTTCCTAAAATAGAAAAAATCGCTTCCTATTTTAAATTTCCTAAAAGTAGTTCCATCAACATCAATTTCTTCAACCTCTTCAATTTTTTGAAAAACTTTGTACCAACTTTTAAGGTCAGATATAGTAAGTTTCTCAAAGTCATTTACAACCTCAGTTATTTCATAGTCAAAACAGTTTGCAAACTGTCGAAAGCCAATATTTAAAGTGTAAACGCCTTTTTTATAAACGGACCAATATACCTCAGGTATTTGTGCAAACACCATACACATCAAAGGGAACTTATCCCTACTAATTAATTTATCCATATACGATTTTTTAAATTTGAAATTTTATTTTAACTAAAAGCTAATGCTAAGAACTCAGAAAGTCAATTGTTTAATTTCTTTCAATTCTTCTAAACTAAACTTACTCAACACATAATCAGCAACTTCCATTCCAGGAATAATATCTCGCGGATGACCAACCCCTACTCTATATCTAAAATAGTCATTTCCACAAATTTGAGAAATACTTTTAAGTCCATTATGACCAGCATTTCCACCACCTTGTTTAATTTTAATTTGCCCAAATTCTAAATCTATTTCATCATGGACAACTAATACTTCTTCTATTTTTATTTTGAAAAATTTCACAGCCTCACAAACGCTTTCCCCAGACAAGTTCATATAGGTAGAAGGTTTTAGGAGGTATATTTTATTTCCATCTATTTTAACATCAGAAATTTCACCTTTGAATTTAGTTTTCCAATCAGAACCATTATATTTATCATGAATATTATCAACAAGAATAAAACCAGCGTTGTGACGAGTATTTTTATATTTATCACCAACATTACCAAGCCCAACAATAAGTTTAATGTTTTTCAAATCCATTACATTTTATCCACTATTTTAAATCCAACCAAATCAGCGAACTTTTCAAATACTTTTAAAGTTAAAGACGATAAAGCCACCCAAGAGTTTTTCTTCTCTTCGTCAGTTTCAGAAACTATATGACAGAAGTGATAAAATGTATTAAACTTTTGAGCAATTTCATAAGCCTTCAAACAAATATGATGAGGTTCTAATTTTTGGTATGCTTCAACAAAAGCATCATCAAATTCTAAAATAGCCTTAGCTAAATCCAAATCATATTCATTATAGAATTTTATCTCGCTATAAACCTTACCAACTTTTTCAAGCAATGATTTAATTCTAACGGCACTATATTGAATATAAGGTCCAGTTTTTCCTTCAAATGAAGTAAAAGAATCTAAATCTAAAACATAATCAGAAGTAGCCACATTAGATAAATCACCAAATTTAAGTGCGGCAACACCAATATCTAATGCTAATTGATTCTTTTCATTAGTATCAGATATTTTATCTTCTTTAATTTTAGAAAGACCAGCTCTTTTAACAATCTCAATAAAATCACCTAAACGAAGAATCCCACCATCACGAGTTTTAAATGGCTTTCCATCTGTTCCATTCATAGTTCCATAACCAACATGAACTAAACCAACTTCTTTACGAATTACACCAACTTTTTTAGCAGCTCTAAAAACCTGTTCAAAATGTAAATTTTGACGAAAATCTGTAACATAAATTATTTCATCTGGATGATAATCATCTTCTCTTTGTTTAATTGTAGCTAAATCTGTACCATGATATCCAAAAGCTCCATTACTCTTTACAATAAGAAGTGGAGGCATTTCTTTTTTATCATTATCTTCCTTAACTTCTAATACATAAGCACCTTCTGAAAAAGTAAGTTCTTCTTTTTTCTTCAATTCATTAACCAAATTAACAAGCACTTTTTCTGAATCTGATTCTCCTAAAAAAAGATCAAAAGTTATATCTAATTTTTCATAATTTTCTTTAATAGCAGCAACAGATACATCATAACATTTTTGCCACAAAGTTTTTAACTTTTTATCACCTTCTTGAAGTAAATATGTATAATTTTGAGCTCTCTTTAAAAGTGATTCATCTTCTTTCGATAATTTAGAATATTTAGGATAAATATCATTAAGTAAATCCATAGTTATATCATCAGCATTATAACCTTCTTCTTCCAACCCAACAAACACTAATCCCATTTGAAGACCCCAATCTCCAAGATGAATATCTGCAATAACTTCATTTCCAGGCTCTTTTAATATCCTCTTTAAAGCTTCCCCAATAACAGCAGAACGCAAATGTCCAGCATGTAAAGGTTTAGCAATATTAGGTCCACCATAATCAATAATAATCTTACGAGGACTAACTTCTTTATAAATAAAGTTACCATCTCCAAGCTCATTTACACAATCCATCCAAAAATTTTGAGACATTTTGAAGTTTAAAAAACCAGGTCCATCAACTGATAAACTTTCAAAAACATCATATCCAGACACTTTTTCCTTAACTTCATTAGCAATATCTAAAGGCTTTTTTCCTAATACTTTTGCCATACGTAGGCAATCAGTAGATGCAAAATCAGATAAATCAGGTCTATCAGACTTCCTAATATTAATGAAATCCAGCCCTAAATCCCCAAATAAATTCAATATTTTATCTTTAACTATCATAGGGCTAACATTACTGCAAATTGTAAAAAAATTCAAGATATTTCTTGACTTTAAGTAAAATCTACTTCATAATCTCACTCCTGAGTGACACCCTTGGAGGCACTCGTAATAACAAAAAAGGACAAAGCAATGAATAAAACAAACTTAAAAGTGCAAGTCCGTAAAGAAGCTGGTAAGGGGGCCGCAAGAGCTGCAAGAAGATCAGACCTTGTACCCGGCGTAATTTATGGAAACAATGCAAATCCTGTATTAATCAATACAGATCCAAAAACATTAATGATGGAATTAACAAAACCTGGTTTCAAAACTAGAGTTTTCGAAATTGACTGCGACGGCAAAAAAGAAACATGTATTTGCCAAAACGTACAATTTCACCCAGTAAAAGATACTCCATTACATATAGATTTTTTAAGAATTTCAAAAGACAAGAAAGTAAAAGTTTCTGTTCCAGTTATTTTTGAAAATCGTGATAAGAACACAGCTTTAAAACAAGGTGGAACATTAAATGTAATTATCCGTGCTGTAAAATTATTATGTGATGCTGATAAAATAGTAAATCAAATCATAGTTGATTTAGCTCCACTTGCAGCAAACAGTGCTGTAAAATTATTTGACCTAAATCTTCCAGAAGGTGCAAAGTTATATGACACAAAAATAAACTATACAATTGCAAACTTACTCCCATCACGTGTTTCAAGAATGGAAGAAGAAAAAGCAGCTCCTGCAGCATCATCTGCACCAGCAGCCGCAGCAAAAGCAGCAAAACCAAAGAAATAATAGGAGTTAATTATGGCAAATCATAAATCTGCAAAAAAAAGAATAACAAGAAATGAAGCTAAAAGACAATCAAACAAAAGTGTTATTTCAGCATTAAGAACTTTTGTTAAAAAGTTTGAAACAGCTTTCACTTCAGGAAATAAAGAAGAAGCGTCATCTGCTTTTAATGAAGCACAAAGTCAACTTGCAAAAGGTTCTTCAAAGAGTTTAGTAAAAAAGAATACTGCGTCAAGAAAGACAGCAAGAATGGCAGCTAAATTAAAATCTATGAAATAATTTCAGGGCTTTTAAGATAAATAAAAGAAAGCCCTTCATGGGCTTTTTTTATTGTATTTTAAATTGCCTCAAATATAATAGAAAAGAAAAAGTTAACGGAGAAAAAAATGAGCCAAAACCCACAAAGAGATTCAAGATTAGAAAAGCTAGCACAACTAGAAGAATTAAATATTAATGCCTACCCACATATCTTCAAACCATCAGCAAAAGCCGGTGATTTGCAAGAAAAATATAAAAATTTACAACCAGAAGAAACAACAACTGATGTAGTAAAAGTAGCAGGCCGTGTTTATGCATATCGTAATTCTGGCATGTTCATGGACATGCAAGACCAAACAGGAAAGATACAAATATTTTCATACAAAAATGATTTAGACGAATTAAACCAAAAGATACTAAAATCTATTTCAGTGGGTGATATAGTTGGAGTAGAAGGTATCATTTCTAAAACAAAAGCTGGTGAATTAACAGTACGTACAAAAGCTATAACAATGCTTTCAAAGAATTTATTACCACCACCTGAAAAATTCCATGGGCTAGTAGATCACGAAGTAAAATATCGCCAAAGATATTTAGATATGATTTCAAATAAAGAAACAAGAGATACTCTTATGACTCGTTTTTTAATGATTCAAGAAATAAGAAATTTTTTAATTAATCTTGGATTCATAGAAGTAGAAACACCAATCCTACAAACAACAAAAACAGGTGCAGCAGCAAGACCATTTATAACACATCACAACACTCTTGATATGGATATGTTTTTGCGTATTGCTCCAGAATTATATTTAAAAAGATTAATCATAGGTGGATATGAAAAGATTTTCGAAATTGGAAAAATGTTTAGAAACGAAGGTATAGACCTAACACACAATCCAGAATTCACAATGATGGAATTATACGAACAATATGCAGACTATAATGACATGATGAAATTACTTGAAGATTTAATAGGCCATCTATGTCTAAAATTCAATGGCACATATGAAGTTCAAGTTGGTGAAAATTTAATTAATTTCAAACCACCTTTTCGACGCGCAACAATGTTTGAATTAATAAAAGAATATTTAGGCAGAGATATTTCATTAGATTCAACTGTCCAAGATGTAAGAAAAATAGCAGATGAATTAGAAGTTTTTGTAGAAGAAGGAAAGAATTGGGGTCAAATAATTGAAGCAATTTTTGAATTAGTAGAACCAAAACTAATCCAACCAATTCATGTAATAGACTATCCAAAAGACATTTCACCATTAACAAAAGAGCATCGCCTACATCCTCGTTTAGTAGAACGCTTTGAAACAAGAATAAATGGAAAAGAAGTATCAAATGCATACACTGAATTAACAGATCCAAGGGATCAAAGAGAACGTATGGAAGACCAAGTAAGACAATCCAAAGCAGGAAACGATGAAGCTGAGGATTTGGATGAAGATTTCATCACAGCTCTTGAATATGGTATGCCTCCAACAGGCGGAATGGGAATAGGAATAGACAGATTGATAATGTTCCTAACAAACAATCAAAACATACGTGATATTATTGCCTTTCCAACTTTAAAACCAGAAAAGAAAAAGGAAGAAAAGTAATATTTAATCTATAATAGATTATAACTCTATGAAAATAGAGTTATTTTTTTACTTTATTCATATTATAATATATTTTTGTAAAATATTGACAAATAATAATTTTTCCACTATATTAAAGCCATAAACTTAAAAATTAAACATAAACATGAAAACAATTAAAATAAAAAACTTCTTAATGGCAAATAACCTGCCATTCACATTGATTGCTGGCCCTTGCCAGATTGAAAGTGAAGCTCATTGCTTTATGATAGCAGAACACCTAAAAAAAGTCTGCACAGATTTGAATATAAACCTTATATTCAAATCATCATACGACAAAGCAAACCGGCTTTCCCTCACCTCAAAAAGAGGTGTAGGCATGAAAGAAGGATTACGTATCCTTAAAGGGATTAAGGAAGAATTAAATCTTCCCATAATCACCGATGTGCATGAGACAATTCAGTGTGAAAAGGCAGCGCAGGTAGCAGATATTCTGCAAATCCCGTCGTTTCTTTGTCGCCAAACCGATTTGGTGATTGCAGCTGCAGAAACCGGAAAAGTTGTTAACATCAAAAAGGGTCAATTTTTAGGCCCTCAAATGATGCAAAACTTAGCTGCAAAAGCAGCCTCAACAGGGAACGATAATATTATGTTCACTGAACGGGGAACTACATTTGGCTTCGGCGGTTTGGTGGTAGACATAACAGGCTTTCCCATAATGGGTCACGCTGGTTACCCTCTGATTATTGATGCAACTCATGCAGTCCAACAACCGGGCAGTGCAGGTGCAACTACAGGAGGAAACAGAGACCATGTGGAAGTATTAGCTCGTGCCGCGCTTTCTACAGGAATAATGGCGGGTGTGTTCCTTGAAACGCATGACGATCCTGACAATGCTCCATCTGACGGACCAAACTCCATCAGGTTGGAAGACATGAAGTCATTACTGGAAAAACTGAAACTGATTGACTCAGTTGCAAAAAATATTCCAGTGAAGTTTTAAAAAAAGCCCCTTATGGGGCTATTTTTATTTACATTTATTTAAATCAGTCAAATCAGCTCGCTTTCCATCAGAAGCTGTTCGGTAGCAAACCTTTTTAACCTCATCATATTTAGCACTACATTTAAAACATATTACATTCAAATCATGAAAAGGTAATTTTACATCCAACACCCAAAGTTCAAGCGATTTTTCTATATCAGCTTTAGCTTCATTTAATTTTCCTATATGATATTCTGCAGCCCCTCTTCCATAGTAAGAAAAAGGATTATTAGGATTCATTTCTAAAGCCTTATTAAATCTTTCAATAGCAGTTTGATTTTGACCTTTTTCCAAATAAGCAACACCTGCTTCATACATATCTTTTTCTGAAGTATTTTGCCAGTATTGACTATCTATATATTTTTGTCGTTCTTCAGGAGTCATATTCTTAATACGCTCTCTAAGTTCTTCTTCTGTTTTATTTTTATCTTTTACTAAACTATCAGTAGTTTCCCCTGGAACAATAATAATCTTTATTTCATCTTGTTTTAAAGCTTCTAATCTACTCTTTTCATCATTAATAGCATTCTGAGTTTTAATTTGTTCAACCCCTTGATAAACATTAACCCCTGCCAAAGCACCAGTCGCAGTTAAAGTAGTAATCCCTGCAACCTTAAAACCTTTTACAGACCTAGCACATTTATTAAGTTCAATTAATTTTTTATCTTTTATTTTTATCAATTCTTCAATTTTTTCATTAACAGATAAAAGCTGAGCATCAACAGACTGAGCAAACCCATTAAAAGAAAAAAACAATAATAGTGCTAATAAAATTTTCATAAAGATATTATACAATAAAAAGAGGGCTTTCTCAAGCCCCCCTTATTTTTTATTGATATTATTTCTTAGATTCCTTAACCTCAATTGTTAATTCAAGTTCTAACTCTTTAATCCAAGGGTCAGCTTGTTTTTTTTCATTATCAGTTAAAACAACTTTTTTACCTTTTAAACTTGTTCTAACAGCATTATCTTTAGCATTTTTAACATAATCTTTATTCCACATTAAAAACTGAATATCACCAAACACTAATTCTGATTTATCTTTCATAGCATTATATTTTTCTGTAAAAGTTGCAAAAGTATTATCAACTTTTTTTACTTCTTCTATTGTATTTATAAATTTATAATCATTATTGAAATTAAGTTTCTTGCAATAAGCTTTCATCTTTGCTAGAGATTCTTTTTCTGAAGTTCCTTTTTTACCTGAAGCTTCTTCAAATAAATCTTGGGCTTCTTTTGTATAATTATAAATATTATCGTATGTATTATGGTATCTTAAATTATTTTTACAAACAAACTCAAGAACTTTTTCTAATCCAGCTTTATCTAATTCACATCTTGGATAAGGTCTTATATTTTTTGTATTTCTAGTTTCTGGATTATTACCATCATTCCAAACTAAATGTTCTCCACAGCACTTTTCTGGTGTATCTAAATATTGAATTTGATTAGAAAATTGTAAAATTTCTACAGGAGTAACACAATGTCCACCAACTGTAACAAATGGATTAACATTAACTGTATAACCAGCAACATCTAACATCTTTAAGAAATCTTCCATTTCTGATTTTTCTCGTTCAGAATTAACAGTAATCTTACTTCCTGTTAAAGCAGTTCTAAGATCTGCTTTATCTTGTTCTGTTAACTTATCCAAATTACTTCTCAAAGTTCTCATTTGATCCATAGTAATTGTTCTTGTAGATTGAATAGTTTTAATAATTTGAACTAATTTTTCTCTTTCTGCTTTAATAACAGAAGCATCTCTAATTTCATCTTTCAATTTACCTTGTTGAACACCTTGGTAAATATTAACACCTGCAAGCACACCAGTAGCAGACAAAGTGGAAATACCAGCAACTTTAAATCCTTTAACTGATTTAGAACACTTATCAAGTTCATCTTCTTTCTTTTGACGAGTTTCAGAAAGTGTTTTAATTTCTTTATCTAATTTTAATATTGCATTATCAAGTTCAATTTCACTATTTATTGATACAGCAGAAACTCCAGAAGCAGTTGGTGCAACTGGTTTTTCTAAAACAAGTCCAGTAGGTTTAGTTGATTGTTGCGCATATGCATTAAGTGAAACCAACAAGCCTGATAAAATTAATATACTTTTTTTCATGTTCAAATTCCTTTAATTCTTTAACTCGTTAAGTGTTTCTTTCTTTTCTTTTAAGTCTTTACCTTGAATAACAGCACCCACAGTACCAGCAACTGTTCCCACAGACCCAGCAACTGTTGCAATAGTCCAGTTCTTCTTTTGCTTATCGCAACGTTTTTGTTCAGATTCTATTTGAGAGATTTCAAGTTCTAATTGTTCTTTCAAAGCTTGCTTATTAGCCAACTCTTCCTGTTTCTTTTTGATTAATTCTGTATCTTCTATAATAGCAGTAGTTTTAACAGGTTCTACAATTTCAGTAACTTTTTGAGCTTCCACAGGTTTCACTGCAGTAGCAACAGTCGGTTTAGCAATAGCAGGTCTGATTTCAGATGACGCTGCAGGTTTTGCAACACCAGTATTTAAACGGCTAACTCCAGCACGTGAAGCTGTACCATCATTTGTTCTTTGTGCTTCTGCAAAGCCAGATACTAGCAAAACAGATGCTAAAATAACGTAAGAAACTTTTATCATAATTTTCCTCTCTTTTTATTGATGTATTAAATATACCATAATTTTAACATCAACACAAGAGGTTTTTTATCAGGTAAATTACTAATTTTTAGTTAAATATAAATATATTTTAACATCTCCTAATAAAACTTCTTTTTTAGCCATCTTATTTTTCTCAAAAACTTCTGCAAGAACTTGTTCTTTTATATATCCTGAATAAGTATTAAAAGCATCTATAACTTCGTTATTATCTGTTTCATAATAAAGCTTAATTCTGTCAGTAACTTCCAAACCTATTTCTTTTCTTTCATCAGCAACAGCTCTAACAAAATCACGAACCATTCCTTCTTTTTTCAATTCAGGAGTAACAACTAAATCAAGCATAACAACAGCACTGTTATCAGATAATGCTTTTCCATGCACTCCATTTTTCAAAACAAGTCTTTCTTCGAATTCATCATTATTCAATTCAAACCCAGCAACAATACACTTTCCATTAGCAAGTTTATATTCACTTTTTTTAGAAGCAGGAATAATATCTTTTAAAGCTCCACCTAAGCGTTCCCCAATCTTAGGAGTAATCAAATACAAAAACTTATCAGCATACTGAGGAAGATTTTTATCGAATATAACTTTTTTAACATTTAACTCATCAGCAATAACATCAGAATAATCTTCCAATTCGATTCCAACCACAGTAGCAGAAGCAAGAGGCAATCTGTTACGCAAACTTTCTTCTTCACGTATAAATTTACCACATCTGCAAACATCTTGCACTTGATCCATAGCCTTAATCAAATCATCTTCATCAGCTATTGTTGATAAATCTGGCCATAAAACTAAATGCACACTTTCTTCATTAGTTAAATTTTTATAAATAAATTCTGACACATGAGGCATAATAGGAGCAATAGTTTTACACACATTAACAAGTACAGTGTAAAGAGTATTAAACGCCTCCATTGACATTTCTTTAGTTATTCCAGTCCCCCAGAATCTATCACGAGAACGTCTGATATACCAATTATTTAAAACGTCTAAGAAATCAACAATTTTAACACATGCTTTATCAACTGACCAATTATCTATATTAGATTTAACATCAACAGACAATTTTTTAAGTTTTGCTAAAATATATCTATCAAGTACATTTGAAGAAGTTACAATTTCTTTTGCATCAACATTATCAGCATTAGCATAAAGTGTAAAGAAGTGATAGCTATTCCATAAAGGTATCAAAGCATCTCTCATAGCCTTAGCAGTTAACTTTTCATCAAATGCCACAGATTCAGCTTTAAACAAAGGTGAACTAAGCATATACCATCTAAAAGCTTCAGCCCCTAAACTTTCAAATAATACATCAGGTGAAACATAATTCTTTTCTGATTTAGAAAGTTTTTTCTTTTCAACATTTAAAACCAATCCATTAACCATACAAACCTTAAATGCTTTCTTTCCAAATAATGCAACAGCAAGCACCATCAAAGTATAAAACCATCCACGTGTTTGGTCTTGTCCTTCGACAATAAAGTCAGCAGGGAATCTTTCCTCAAACAATTCTTTGTTTTCGAACGGATAATGAAGAGCAGCAAAAGGCATAGCTCCACTTTCAAACCAACAATCCAAAACATCAGGAATTCTCTTCATCAAAGTTTTTCCAGAAGGATCATCAGGATTTTTATAAGTAATTTCATCTATAAAAGGTTTATGTGGATCACTAATTTTTTGACCAGAAACTTTTTCAATTTCTTCGTATGATCCAAAAACATCAATTCTTTTGAAATCAGGATTATCACTTACCCAAATAGGAAGCGGACATCCCCAAAAACGATTTCTTGAAATACCCCAATCTTTAGCACCCTCTAACCATTTACCAAAACGTCCATCACGAAGATGTTCAGGCACCCAAGTTATTTCTTTGTTTTCATCAATAATATTTTGTTTTATTTTTTCCACATTCACAAACCAAGATTCCATAGGTCTATAAATAAGTGGAGTTTTAGTTCTCCAACAATAAGGATAAGAGTGAGTATAGTTTTCTTTTTTTATCAACACTCCTCTTTCTTTTAAATCTTGAATAATTTTTTCTGATGCATCAAAAACAAGCATACCAGCATAATCTTTAACTTCTGAATTAAACAAACCTTTTCCGTCAACTGGAGAAACAACAGGAATACTATTTTTCTTTAAAACTTCAAAGTCATCTTCTCCATAAGGAGCCATATGCACAATTCCAGTTCCATCAGTTATTGAAACAAAATCAGCATCATAGATTTTAAAAGCGTTATTAAATTCAAGATGAGCATAATAATCAAACATAGGCACATATTCTTTACCTAATAAATCCGAACCTTTAATAGTTTTAACAAGAGTAGCATTTTCTAATTGTTTTTTATAATTAGCAACCAAAGCAGAAGCAAGAATATATTGTGTTCCATCTTCTTCCATAACAGAATAATCAATATCCTTTCCAACAACCAAAGCTAAATTAGTGCAAAGTGTCCAAGGTGTAGTAGTCCAAACAAGAACATGAGTTTCCTTACTTAAGAAATCATCTTTTAATTTAAAAGCAACAGTAATAGCAGGATCAACTTTATCCTTATATTCCATCTTAGCTTCTGAATTAGAAAGTGATGTTTCAGCTCCATAAGAATAAGCCATAACTTTATAACCTTGATAAAGTAAATCATTTTTATAAAGCTCAGAAATAGCCCACATAACAGATTCCATATAAGAAAAATCCATAGTCTTATATTCAGCATCAAAGTTACCCCATCTGCCAACTCTATTTAAAGTATCAACCCAAATAGAACGATATTTCATAACATCTTTTTTACATTCGCCGTTAAACTTTTCTATACCATAAGATAAAATAGCATCTCTATCAGCAAGTCCACGTTCTTTACAAACTTCTATTTCAACAGGAAGTCCATGACAATCCCAACCAAAATTTCTAATAACTCGGTACCCTTGCATAGTCTTATAACGACAAACGCAATCTTTCATAGCAGACACTGCCAAATGTCCATAATGAGGCAAACCATTACCAGTAGGAGGTCCATCAAAGAACACAAAATCCTCTGCTCCATTTCTAATATCAATTGACTTCATAAAAATCTTATTATCTTCCCAAAATTTTTGGATATTTTTTTCTATTTCTACAAAGTTTACAGATACATTAGTTTTTGGATATGCCATAGTCTTTTTCCTTTTTTTATTCAAAGGTCAATAATAGAAAAAAAATAACAATTTTGCAATCTTTTTTAAGAGAATATTGTCATATTGTAAAGGATTCAAAAATTTGATATAATTAAAATGATATTAAATCATTGGTCGTTCAATTTTGAGTGAGAACGAAAGTATTTAAAATTTTAAGACCTGAGCGTACATATGGCTACGTGATGCGTCTTTAAATTTTAAATCCTTTTGAATCGTAACCAAAATTCAACGTACCCCCAAGGAGATAAATTATGAATATACTGATTATAGACACCCACCCATTCCATGGCTCATTCGGACAAGCCTTAATAGAAGCTTATGAAAAAGGTGCAAAAAAAGAAAACAAAGTAAATAAAATAGTTTTACGTGATACAAAATTCGACCCACTTGCAAACAGCAACATGATGGTTGAACCAGTCATACAAGAACATCAAAAATGGTTTTTATGGGCTGACCATATAGTAATTGAAAGTCCTATTTGGTGGGGCACAGTTCCTGCTTTATTCAAAGGTTGGATAGACAAAACAATAGTTCACGGAGTATTTTTCAAATATGGAAAAGGAATGATTCCAGCAAAATTAATGAAAGGTAAAACTGTACGTTTTATTTATACATTAAATGGACCTTGGATTTACCAATTAATAACAGGCTTTGTAACATGGAAATGTTTAAACAGACATATTTTTAAATTTTGTGGATTTAAGGCAAAAAGAACACCTCTTTACAGTGTACAATTTGTAAGCCAAGAAAAAAGATTAAAAATGTTAGAAAAAATTTATCAGCTAGGTTTAAAAGGGAAATAAAAAAGGCTGGAAATTCCAGCCTAAATTTTTTGTAAATGAATTACCCACCCCAGCCTGTATATAACAGATCTGCGCCTTCATTTTTCTCAACCTTGAACCAAGTTCTTTGATCACGCAATCCATTAAAAACAGCTGATTTAAAACCAAGCAAACTATTCCTTACTTCTTGGTCACCAACAAAGGCATCCTCTTGAATAAAGGGTTGGCGGGGAAAATAAAGGAATAAATCCTTGGCCCCTGTCTCACGGTGAGTGATATTTTTACAAATACACACTTTTCGTTCAAAAATCGAAATAAATGGTGATTCATTTTCCAATTCATATGAATTTGACCAACCACCCTCATAAAATTTCCTATCAACATCAGACACTAAAGTATGGTACATATGTTTTAAATTTAAGTTTGAATTATTATAACACCTAATATATAGATACTTACCAACGAAAATTCAAATTGTCAATGAATTAAAAAGTTTGATATCCATTATCTTGAAGATATTTTTTGTCGATTAACTGAGCTTTACAAGCAGGATTATTTATTTCATAAGATGAAACAATAATACCATTTTCATCATCGCAAGCAATCATAATATTTCTATAGATATCAAAAAAATCATTTAAAATATATAAAGTTTTTCCATCAACTTGATAATAACAAAACTTTTTACGTGAACAATAATTTTTCTCAGACTTAAGTATATTTTCCTGTCCATTAATTCTTATCCATTCATCAGCAATAAACTTATTAAGAGAAACATTTCCAAAAAATTGCAATCTTCCATCTTCTTTTTTAACAGCAATCAACTGACCATTTTCTGCAATCCAAATATTAGGTGTTTTATAAAAAAGAGGAGAAGCAAAACATAGCAGCATAACAAAAACACAAAATCTTTTTACCCATTTGTTATTAAAAGCAATAAAAAAATAAAAAGAAAAAGAAAAAAATCCCAAAGTCCAAGAAGGCATAGCTCCAACCATAAAATTCCAATCCCAAGAATCAAAAAACTGAGAAATGTTTTTAAATACAAAATATAGTTGATCTAAAATTTGAAGAGGAATTTCAGCTCCATTAATAGGCAACAAAAATAAAATCAAAGTACAAAGAGGCATAATAAAGAAAGAAAAAAACGGTACAGCAATCAAATTAGCAAACACAGCAACAGGCGCAATAACATGAAAATGATACATTGTATAAAAAGAGCTAATTAAAAAAGCAACCAGTGAAGTTAGGAACAAAACTTTCACATATCCAAAAAATTTTCCAATAAGATTTATCAATTTAATCATTGTTATAATATCTACAAAAATCAGACTTTTGTCAAGCCCAATAAAGCAGTTGCAAGGAGGTCAAAAATTTGATATAATAATAGCACCAAAGGAGTACTGTTTTGAAAAAACTATCTATACTTTTATTATTGTTATTAACCATAGTCTCAACATCTTACGCTCAAAAAAGATTCAGACAAATAGATAATACAAACTGTGAAAAAATATTCACAGAGATAATAGATGAAAATCAAAACCTCCCAGAATTTCGTCGTCATACAAGTTCTAAAATAGAATGTATAGCATTCTTCAAAGATCAAATGGGATCAAAATCAAGATATTCAATAAACTATGAAAAAGTTTGCACAAAATATATAAGTTCAATTTGTGAAGATTTACTAACATATTCTCAAAGAACAGACGTAATGGCAAACAAATATGGAACAGGCAACACAAAAACACAAAATTATGTAGCAGGTTTAATGGGTATAGGAGCAACGCAACTTCCAAAACTATTTGCAAAGCAACCAGAAGGTGATGAAGAAATAGTAGCATCTTCAACAGTAATGACACAAAGTGGAATAAACAAAGGCGCATGTGAAAATGGTCCCTTCCCTCCAGGAACTTTAAAGCAAAAATGGAATGAAGAATTAACAGGTTTAGCAGCATGGGATACAAAACGTTGTGAAGCAGTTGAATGCGATACAAAAGGTTATTTCATTTTAAACAACAAACGTTGTGTATGTAATAAATCAAAAGGATTCACATTAAATTCAAGCACAAACCAATGTGTATGTGCATCAAGTGATTATGAAATTAAAAACGGACAATGTGTAAAAAAGCCCGAACCAAAACCAGCAGCAACAAGTTCATCTTCACCAAGCAGTTCTGATAAAACTAAATCAGAACAACAAAATGTAAGTTCTCAACAAGGAAAGAAAATAACAAAAGAAGACTGTGATAAACTTGGAGCTGATTATGAATGGGATGGACAATCATGCATACACAAAAGTTCACAAGCATACTCTCATCTAACTCCAAATGAAGCAAGTTGCCAAGCATGTGGATATTTATATGATGATGAATCAAAAGATTGTATAGTAATGGCTGTAAATTCTGAAGCAGGAAAACTATATCTGGCAAAAATCCCATTCAGTAATGGACACTTCTACTGTAATGATAAGCATGGCATTTTGAATCCAAATGACTGTGGAGTTATATTTGCACATGGTCAAAGTTTATCATATTATTCAAGTATAGGAAATATATGGACACAAATATCCAATCCATCTATTGGTCAATTCAAATATATTTTCTTTAAAGGTAAAATTGGAAATAAGAAAATTATGCTTCCTACAAGATTAGATAATTGCAAAACAGGAAATTATAGAATATCAGACCAATAAAAAAATCTGGGATAACCCAGATTTTTTTTTAATTAATAATATATTTTTTTGTAAAAAAATAATTTATCATTGTAAGTGAAAATAAAATTCCACTCCAAATAAATCTACTCTCTGTTTCACCAGTAATATTGAAAAGTCCATCAATAAGACAAATCAAAATAGCTAAAATGAAAAACGTCGTTGAATATCCCAATAAACGTTTTGCATTTTTTTCAGTTTCAACAAAATGCATTAGAAGCATGAACCCTGATGCAATTATTACAAAAAAATAATGTAATCCCAATCCCCAATTCATCCATGGAAACGAAGAAGTATTTTCTGGTTCCACCAAAGGGTCTGCCTCAACAGCATCAAGGTCAACAATTTCAACACTAGCACTATAATGAGCAGTATGACCAATCCGAGAAGCATTAATCCAAAAGATTGAGATCAATACAATACCACCTAAAGCTAGTAAAAAACCAACTCTTCTTTCTACTACCCATTTCCAAAATGGTTCTAATACCAAAGTTGTAGGTCTTGGTAACCATAATTTGTTGTTCATTTTAATATATTTTTTAAGTTTATACTTATAATATAGTGTATTTTTATTATTTGTCAAGTAATTCTTATGAAATTCTTTCGAGAATACTAAATAAAAATAACTCTATTTTCATAGAGTTATTAACTTTAAGACCTTAAATCTTATTTTTCTTTCTTTTTAGTAACAGCTTTAAATCCTGCTGAAGTACCTTTTGCAGTAAGTTTTCCTGTTCCCCAGATAGCAAGTATCACTAATAGAATTAAGTTTTTAGCTAGTAAGAACACAGATGCTATAAACACACATAGTGAAATAATAACACCAGCAAACAAAGCAGAATTATCAACAACAGCTTTCAATGCTGCAACAAGAACAGCTTGTTTTACATCTTCTTCAACTTGTTTAGCATTAAGAACTTGCATCAAGTCATCCATCAACTTATCTTCTTGAGCTTTCAATTCATTTTTCAATGATTTTTCTTGAGCTTTAACATCAGCTTTCAAGCTATCTTCTTGACCTTTTAGGATTTCCTTTCCATCTTTAGCAATTTCTTTAGCATTTTTTCCACTCAAAGCACCAATAATCAAAGCACTTTTAGCTTGTTTTTCTATATCTTTTCCAGATTGTTTTACTGATTGTTCTAAAGCCTTTCCAGAATCTTTAGCAGATTTAACCATAGCACTTGAAGATGATTGCACAGATTTGCTCATAGTATCAAATGACTTTCCAGCTTCTTTAGATAAGCTTTTAATAACTACAGCCATAACAACTTTAACTTCTTTAATAGTTGTATTGATATATCTTCTTCCGAATTCTGTTCCGCCATAATAAAGTCCTGCACCAGATACAGAAACGATTATAGCATAAATAATAATATTGATTAGTTTATTTTTCATGATTGAGTCTCCTTTTTTATGACTCGAATTATAAACGTGATTTTTTAAAAATCCATAAAAAACTTTAATTAAATTATTGTATCAATAGCCATTCAAAATATAGCGCCCGACGAGTTCGAACTTGTTCGCTTACGAGAAGCCCGCAAGTTGTATAACAACGAGGACAAACGAAAAAGTTAAAAATCATCTTCGCATGAGCGTATTAAACATGTGTGATTGTGAAGTGAATTTTCAACTCTTTTTATTTGCAGCACATTTTCAATGCACCCCAATTTAATTAACCTTCACCCTATGTAATACTTGTTTTACCAACCCAATAATATTTGTCGACTCTGTAGTATTTTCAAAACTATCTCCTGATTTCAAATATTCATCCTCACTTCCAGCAGAAATTTCTAAATACTTACTTCCAAGAATTCCATCTGTTAAAACCATTAATGTAGAATCAACAGGAATATCAAAACCCCTTCCAACCTTAATAGTAACTTCCACAGTATAATCTGGATTTAATTTAACATCACTAACATCACCAACATTAATACCAGAATATCTTACATTAGACCCAACCTTAATACCTTCAATATTTAAAAATTGAGCTTTATATTCTCTTGAACCAGCTGATGCTTTTTCTAATTTAAAATTATTTACAGCAGTAAAAAGAATTATCAATCCAAGTAAAGATACAATACCTAAAAGAACTTCTCTATTTCTGATAATAAATAATTTTTTATTCATATTAATTTTCCTTAAAAAAGTTTGTTACATAGTTAACAACATCATCAAGTTTAATTCTTTCCTGACTCATAGTATCTCTGTCACGCACAGTCAAAGTTCCATTTTCCAAAGTTTCAAAATCTACCGTTAAACAAATAGGAGTTCCAACTTCATCATGTCTTCTATATGCTTTTCCGATATTTCCAGAATTTTCAAAAAGAATTCTTCCAATAGCCAACTTTTGCAAATCGTCTTTAATCTTATGAGCTACTTTAACAAGTTCTTCATTATTTTTTGCCAAAGGAATAACAGCTACTTTAATAGGTGATAAATGTTTAGCCAATTTTAAAACTAATCTTTCTTTTCCATCCCCTAAATCTTCTTCTGTGTATGCTTCATTTAAAACAGCAATAACCCCTCTATCCAATCCTGCTGCAGTTTCAACTACAAAAGGAATATAGTTTTTATTAGAAGATGGATCAATATAATTAAGTTTTGCATTAGAATCTTTATTTTCAATTACACTAGCTTTAATATCAAAATCTTTTTGAGCTTTAGTATGAGAACCTAAATCAAAATCTTGTCTGTTATGAATACCTTCAAGTTCATCAAATCCATGAGGAAAATTATATTCAATATCTTCGGCAGCTTTCGCATAGTGTGCAAGTTTATCTTTTGGATGTGGAACAATCTTCAAATTTTCTTTTTTGAGTCCTTGTTTTTGCCACCATTCCATTCTAATTTTTTTCCAATCTTCGAACCATTTTTCATCAGTACCAGGTTCAACAAAGAATTGCATTTCAGCTTGTTCAAATTCTCTCATTCGAAAAACAAAGTTTCTTGGGGTAATTTCATTTCTAAAAGACTTTCCATATTGAGCAATTCCAAAAGGAATTTTTTGAGATGTAGAATCTAACACATTTTTAAAATTCACATAAGTGCTTTGAGCTGTTTCTGCACGCAAGTAAGCAAATGAAGTACCATCATCCACCGGACCTATATTAGTCTTCATCATAAGCATAAAAGCTTTAGGTTCAGTCAAATCAGAAGAACCACAATTTTCACACTTACCATTTTTGATATGATCAGCTCTCATACGAGTATGGCATTTTTTGCATTCAACAAGAGGATCAGAAAAGGTTCCTTCATGACCAGAATATTTCCAAATCAAACGATTAGAAAGCAAAGCAGCTTCAATCCCTTCAATATCATCACGCTCATAAACAAGAGCGTTCCACCAAGCATTACGTAAATTCTTTTTTAATTCAATCCCAAGAGGACCATAATCATAAGTACCTTTAAGACCACCATAAATTTCTGATCCTTGAAAAATAAAACCACGACGTTTACATAAAGAAACTAAATCATCCATAGACTTTGCTGACATACTAAAAACCTTTCATTTTAAATTCGAAACAATTCTAAAACATAAGGGTTAAAAATGCAATTGGAAAAATAAAAAAGAGCCTTTCGGCTCTCTCTTATGAATTCTTAGGCAACTTAAATATTTGATTAGGATAAATCAAATCTGGGTTTTTAATTTGAGCTTTATTAGCTTCAAAAATCAAAGTATATTTAATTCCTTTGCCATATTCTTTTCGAGCAATTCTCCACAAACAATCTCCTTTGCGAACAACATATTGTTTAGCAACTTCAACTTTTTCAGTAGAAAATCTATTTTCAACTCTCTTTAAAACTTTTCCAGATTCATTAACTTGGTCAGCTCTAATTTTGTAAGCTTTATCTTGAATTAAAGTAGTTTCATATTTCAAAGTCCACTTACCATCTTCATCAGCTGTCACAGTTTGTAAAAGTTTATTATCTAAATAAACATTAACTTTAGCATTTTTTTCAGCAGTTCCAGAAGCGGTCATAGTATCTTTAAAATCATATTCAACTAATTGAATTGCAAGTTCACCAATATATTCACCTTTTGGAGCAGTCATAACTTTAGTTTCTTTATCTCCACCAACAAGCACAGCAATACCAGAATTATTTTTAGTATCAATAGCAAGTATAGCATTTTGTTCAGATGTTATTTTCTTTCCATCTTTTTCATACCATAAAGAAAATTCATAATGCCCAGCGTCAAAATCTTTTTCAGGAATAAAAACAAATTCACCTTTACCATCAGTTTTCATAGTTCCGATTTCTTTATCCCCTGACATAATGTGAATATCAACATTTTTATCAGCTCTTCCTGCAAACACAGCTTTACGTTTTTCAACTCTAACTACATCAAAAGCAGGAACAATAGTTTTAACTTCCCTAGAAGTTTCTTTTTTACTTTCTTTTTTCAAATCTTCATTATAAAAATCATTTGTAAGTTCTACATTATCGTCATCAGGTTCAACAATAGAAATACTTCCACTATCCTTGATAATTCTTGGTTGTTCGTCTTTTTTCTTTTGATTAAGTATTAATAACAAAGCAACTACAACAAAAACTGCTGCAACTATAATAACTACCTTTTTCTTTTTATTCATGAAATTCCCCTTTTTGTTTAAATTAGATTTTAACATACCGTAATCAAACAAAAGTGTCAATAAATTTTTATCACACTCGAAACAAAAAAAACTCTTGCAGAAGAAAATTAAATTGATTATCCTTGAAAGAAATAATTAAAAGGGGAAAAATATGAAATTCACAGTAGATCGCCAAAGCTTTTTAAAAAGCCTCTCACACATAGCTTCAATTGCAGAAAAGAAGAGTTCTATTCCAATTCTTTCAAATGCAAAATTTGTAGCAGAAAATGAACTAACAATTACAGCAACAAATGTTGATTTAGAATTAATTGAAAAAGTTCCGGCTAAAGTAGAAAAAGAAGGAAAGATAACAATCCCTGCTCATACATTATATGACATTGTAAGAAAGCTTCCAGAAGATTCAGAAATCAAATTTGAATTAAAAGGAACTGAAATCATAATCAAAGCTGGAAAATCAGAATTCAAATTACCAACATTACCAGCTGATGATTTCCCAATGATGGCAGGAGCAAATCTTCCACACAAATTCAAATTATCTCCAGAAGATTTACTATCATTAATTGAAAGAACAAAATTTGCTATTTCAACAGAAGAAACACGTTATCAATTAAATGGTATTTATTTGCATACAACTGAAAAGAATAGCCAAACAGTATTACGCGCAGTTGCAACAGACGGTTCACGTTTAGCATTATTTGAAATTCCAGCTCCAGAAGGCGCAAAAGGAATGACAGGAATTATAATTCCAAAACAAGTAATATATGAACTAAATAAAATAATTGAAAATGACAAAGAAGATATAACAATTGAAGTATCAGAAACAAAAACAAGATTTTCATTTAAGAATTTAGTAATGACATCAAAGTTAATTGACGGAAAATTTCCAGACTATGGTGTTGTAATTCCAAAAGGAAACAAGAACGTATTAAAAGTAAACTGCAAGTTATTCACAGCAGGTGTAGACAGAATCTCATCAGTATCAAACGATAAATTCAAAGATATTAAGATGTCTGTAAAAACAAACAAACTAACACTATCTGCAAGTGCAAGTGAACTTGGAAGTGGTACAGAAGAAATTGAAGTAGAATTTAACAGTGATGTAGCATTAGAATCAACATTCAAAGTAAAATTCCTTCTTGAAGCAGCATCACAAATAAAAACAGATGAAGTTGAATTCTTATTCTCAACTGGACTTGCTCCATGTATCATTCAAGAGCCAAAGAATAACAATTTCTTATATGTGTTAATGCCATTAAGAAGATAAAATCAAAAGAGGCTCCAAAAGAGCCTCTTTCTTTGCCAATAAATAAAACAATTAAAATTGTTTTCTCATTGATTAATTAAATTTAATTTTAAATAAAATTCGTAGTCTTACCATTGCTGGCAAGTAATCGATCCCATAAGGATCTTTAAGCAGCCCAAAGGGCTAGTTTAATCGTAAAAAGTTACAACACTATATCATAAATACCAAAACCATTCAAGGCAAAAAAATAAGGTGCCTAAAAAAGACACCTTAAACAGAGTTAAAACTCACACTCCACTACTGCTTTACCCTGTAAATACTTAACCACAGATAGTGGTCAGGAACCTTTCCTTCAAAGTGCAAAACATCTTCCAATGTCTTTGCTACTACACCTTCATTACGAGGTCTTTCAGTTTCGGTGCAACATTTTGCACCATCGGGGTCTATTGTTGCCCCATAAATTTTTTTGTCCATATGTATATTTTTTAAGTTTATACCAACAATATAAGGGATTATTTACTTTTGTCAAGTTACTTATGTAAAAGTCAAAATTTAGCCAAAAAGAAAGGCGCACTAATGGCGCCTCTATGTTTTTATTGGAGCTTAAGCTCAATTGGTGCTAATCCGCACTTGTTTTAAGTTTTTTATTATTTATTTTTTAATTTTTTCTCTGCGGCCCAGCCGCTTTTTATTTCATACGTTTATTTTTAGGTTTAGTTTACTAATTAAATGTAAATAAGATTCTATCACGAATCAGGTAACGAGTCAATACCCTTAAAATTTTAATAAAAAAATCCCAGCCTATCTCATGGCTGGGTAGATTAAATCGAATTCACCGGTGACGTCGAAATACTTCTGTTCGTCTTGTTTGTAGCTTGCATATTGGCGCGACTGCTACATTTTTGGTTTTGGAATTCTGCCCACAGGGGCGCTCGTATAAACATACGCGGTTTGTTTTTTGGTTTATTATTTATTTAACTGTCCTTAGAATATATCACAATAACAAACACTTGTCAATAGGCAATAAAAAACCCCCGCGTACGGAGGTCAAACCTATTTATATATATATATGAACTTACTGCTTTTGCTATGCTAAAAATCATTATACTTCAAAACTTTAACTAAGTCAATAAAAAATGAGCCTTAATGGCCCAAATACATCTTTTTAACGAATCACATTATATCACAAAATCACCACCGAGTCAACAACAACCAAATTTTTCTTATTTTCTTGCTTTTTAAGGACTTTTTTGTCATTATGACCTTCATGAGATACAAGATAACAATAGAATACGATGGTACAAACTACTATGGTTGGCAAAAGCAAGACGGCCTAAGAACCATAGCAGGCACCATAGAAACTGCTATTTTCAACATAACAGGTCAAGAAACACAAGTTTTTGGCAGCGGCAGAACAGACACAGGTGTTCATGCAAAAGGCCAAGTAGCTCACTTTGATATAGAAAAACAATTTGAACCATATAAATTAATGATGGCAATCAATGCTCATTTAGTAAAAGACGATATTTCAGTAATAAACTGTGAAGAAGTATCAGAAGACTTTCACGCTCGTTTTTCTTCAAAGAAAAGATATTATCAATATATAATTCTTAATCGCACTCCAAAAGAAGCATTAGATAAAAACAGAGTTTGGCGTATTTCTCAAGATTTAAATATAGACCAAATGCAAAAAGCAGCAAATTACTTATTAGGAAATCATGATTTCTCATCATTTCGCTCATCACAATGTACTGCCCTATCACCAGTAAAAACAATAGATTATATAAACATCACAAAAAATGGAGAATACATTTACATAGACATTTCTGCAAAATCATTTCTGCACCACATGGTAAGAAACATAGTAGGAACATTAGTTGATGTAGGTTTATCAAAACAAGAACCTTCATGGGTAAAAGAAGTATTAGAATCAAAAGACAGAACTAAAGCAGGAATAACAGCCCCAGCGCAAGGTTTATATTTTGTAAAAGTTGACTATGATTAAGAATAATGTTACAATCAATCACATGAAGAAATTATTATTTTTTATAAGTTTATTATTTCCGGGATTATCATTTGCACAAACAACAAGTAACTATTATTGTGCAGTAAACAATTCAGCAATTGGAACAAATATAATAAATGATATTCAAACTCTATTTTCAATAGGAGCATACCTATACAACAGATATGCTATATTTCTTTTTTTATTTTTGCTCATATTTTTTATATGGGATATGATACAAATGTTTATGAACAAAGAACTTAACTGGGAAGTATTAAACAAGAATGCATGGAGATTTGGACCCCTAATAGCAGCAGGTCTACTTTTAAACGTAATGGCTGGTGGAAACGGAACTGATGGCAAATATTATAAAGACACACGTGACCCAAACACTCGTTTAGTAAGATGCTCTCCATCTACACCTGACGCCCACCAAGTGCCTCGAGTTTATTTAAAAAATATTAAATAACAATTTTATTGACTTTACCCCAAGAATCCGGTATATTTCGTGTATGCTGGTTAAAAAACAGCAAAAATAACTTTAATTAAAGGAGAAGGGAATATGAATAAAAAAGAATTAGTACAAGCTATTGCAGAAAAAATCGATATGTCACAAGCTGATGCAGCAAGAGCATTAGATGCATTTATCGAAGTTGTAACAAAAGCTTTGAAAAAGAAAGAAGAAGTACGTTTAGTAGGATTTGGAACATTTACAACAGTAAAAAGAAAAGCTACAACAGGACGTAACCCACAAACAGGTGCTACAATTAAAATTGCTGCATCAGTACAACCAAAATTCAAAGCTGGTAAAGCTTTAAAAGACGCTGTAAACTAATAATAGCTGATTTAAATAAAAAATAGGCTGGAAATTCCAGCCTTTTTATTTGAACAATTCTTTTACTTCAATCATAATTGTTTCCACTCCGTTATATGATACAATTAAAACAAACCATATAACCAAAAGCAATATATAGATTCCAACCCACATTCCATCATTGAACAAATTCCTAGTAATTCGAATATATACAACGATGAAAAAGAAAAAACATATTGCAGACGCATGTAAAAAAAAATTACCTTTAAAAATACCTGAATCTACATTAATGAAATAAAAGAAAATAACAATAAATGCTATAAGGGTAAAACAACCCAGCATTAAGAGATATTTATTCATATTTTAAGTTTTAAGTTTGAAATTTTAATATCACACTTGATTATAAAAACTAATGGCAAAATTACAATAAAAAAAGCTGGAAACCCAGCCTTTTAAAAAATCAGTGATAAGGATAATCAAAATAATCAATTCCACCACTATTTGTTGCAAATGACCCCATAATAACAAACCATACAACAAGAACAAAAAAATACAATCCCAAATACGTATCATCATCAACTTCATGATTAGCTTTTTTGAAATAAAAAATGAGGAAAAACAGAAAAAATAAAAATATTCCCCATTGTACAAATTCATTTTTAAAAAAAACAATCTCAGGATTGTTTAAAAAAACAAAAAAGCAAACAATCAAGGCTGCTTGGATCAAAGATCCTATATTTAACAATCTAAGCATAACATATATAATTTTAGGTTTGAAATTTTAATATCACACCTGATTATAAAACCCACTATTTAAATTTCAACAAAAAACAGCCTTTTAAAAAAGACCGTCTAACTTTATAAACCTACTTAAATTATAGTGAATTTAAGCAAGACCACCAATATTGTTTTAATTGTGCTGCAACTTCAGGAGAAACATTAGCCCCGCTACTCATTTGGCTCATTGAATAATTAATCCCTTGTGAGCAAACCCCAGCACAACCTGGTTTAGAATCTCCACATTGAGCACGTAATCTTTGTAATGATCCATATGCTTCTGAAATATCATAATAATTTGGTTCCATTTCAGCAAATGATACTGTTGATACAGTAACAACCAAAGCAAAAAGTAATTTTTTCATCTTTTTCTCCTATAATTATATAAATATTATACCAAAATTTGAGACATTTATCAAGCCGAAAAAAATCCTTGAAAGAAAACAAAAGTTTTTATACAATAACTAACTATGGAACAAATCATATATGAAATAAGTTATTTCGCCGAAAACTATCCTATATTACTAGGATTACTTTTCTTTTTACCTGCCTACGTGGCTTTTGCTAAACAAAGTATATTGAGTCACTTTCTTTTATTGCTCGGAATAATAGCATGTATATTCCAAAGCTTTTACATGATATCAATACCTGTCCTATTTATATTTTTAATAGTAACATTCTTTTTAAAGCAACCAAAGCATGAAGGTATTCCACAAAGAAATTATGGATTTATAAAGACTTGGATAATTCATCCTATTGAAGCATTCTTAGGCTATTCATTTATGTTAGTAATAAAATTAATCCCAGTAAAATTTGCATCTTCAATTGGGTCATGTTTAGGAATGATTGCAGGAAAAATATTATATAAAAGAAATAAATTAGCTTATAAAAATGTTAATATAGCTTTTCCTAAAATGAAAAAAGAAGAACAACAAAAAATAGTAAAAGGCATGTGGAAAAATTTCGGAAGAATGGTATTTGAAATTCCACATTTAAGATTCTTCTACAGAAATGAAAAATACTTACAAGTTGAAAATGAAAAATATCTAACAAATCTACCAAATCATAGATTCGTAGCTGTATTTGCACATTTTAATTCTCTTGGTATGATTTCACTACCATTTACAAAAAAAGGATTTCCAGTTGGAGTTATCTATCGTTTTCCAAATAATCCAGTAACATTAGATTTATTACAAAAAGGATTTGGAAAAGGTGTATCAGGAAAAGGTATAGACGTAGAATTTCTTCCAAAAAGTAAAATGGGAATTAAAAAATCTTTGGATTTCTTAAAAAGAGGTCTTCCAGTTGCAATTGCCCCAGACCAATATTTTACACAAGGAAAACCACTAACATTCTTTGGTAAAAAAGCAATGACATCAACTGTTGCTGTAAAATTAGCAAATCATTTTGACTGCCCTATTCTTCCTGTTCAAATAGTAAGAGTAAAGGGGATAAAACATAAAATAGTTTTACACAAACCAATGTATTTCAAAGGCAGTTCTGAAAAAGAAATAAACGAAGGTATGCAAAAAGTAAACGATCTTATTGAAAGTTGGGTAAGAGAAAATCCAGACCAATGGTTATGGATACACCATCGTTGGGGTAAGAACGCATAATGAAAAAGTTATTTATTCTATCTTTAGTTTTATTTATGTCAGGTTGTGGAACAAAAGTTCTAAACAAAGGTAAAATTTTTACAGATGATGAAAAAGTTGCATTTGAAAAAGTAAATTCAAAAACAGATGTATTAAAAGAACTAGGGACTCCATCAGCAACAACAATGTTTGGAAAAGACGAAACATGGATATATTTTGGTTCAGTAATGCGTCAAACAGCATTCTTAAATCCATACTATGAAAAATATGAACTAAATCTTTTAACTTTCAAAGATGGTAAAATCCAAAACAGACAAACTTTAACATTGAAAGATAAAAGAAATATACACTTCGACAAATCATCAACTCCAATTGAAAATGCAGTTGAGCTAAATCCTGTTGAAGAATTATTTAATAATATAGGTCGATTCTCAACAATGCCATCTGGCGGCCCTATGTAATTCAAAAAAATTTAAAGAAAGACATTTTATTCTTGATTTCTTGTAATCAAGAACATATACTAAA
Source organism: Alphaproteobacteria bacterium (assembly GCA_031549385.1). Classification (GTDB taxonomy): domain Bacteria; phylum Pseudomonadota; class Alphaproteobacteria; order Rs-D84; family SZUA-605; genus JAVBPW01. The sequence continues at coordinate 377,832 of JAVBPW010000001.1, read as the reverse complement.
TACCTGATTTTAAGCGGGTGTGGCGGAATGGTAGACGCTACGGACTTAAAATCCGTTGGCCGCAAGGCCGTGCCGGTTCAAGTCCGGCCACCCGCACCATTTTAATTACCTCACAAATATTTTAAAACTTAATTATATGAGATAGATATTTGTGAAAATAGGAAAATTTTTGATAATGGCGTATATGAATACGGTGAAATTAAAAATTTTTCATTTTTGCGAATAAGTATCCATAGAATTATGTTTTTTCAGTGCGGATATGGTGGAATGGTAGACACGCAGCCTTGAGGTGGCTGTGGGGCGACCCGTGGAAGTTCAAATCTTCTTATCCGCACCATAAATTTCTTGAAAAACATCATTAAAATAAATATCATTTAGATATGATAAACGACTGGAAAACTCTTGAGCATCAATGTTTAAATTGCACAAAATGTGAGTTACATAAGACTCGCCACAATGTAGTAATTGGCAAAGGTTCAAAAGAAACAAAAATAATGTTTATAGGCGAAGGTCCAGGACATGATGAAGATATGCAAGGTCTTCCATTTGTAGGCAAAGCCGGACAACTTCTTGATAAGATGTTAGCAGCAATAGGTTTAAATTTAACAAATTGTTATATATGCAACATAGTAAAATGTCGTCCTCCTCAAAATCGTGATCCATCAGATGAAGAACAATCAGCATGCAAAGAATATTTAGATTCGCAAATAAATCTAATCAAACCACAAATAATAATTTGTTTAGGTCGCATAGCAGCCAAAGCATTAATTTCTCCTACTTTCAGAATAACATCAGATCAAGGAAAGTGGTTCAATAAAGATAGTTATAAGATAATGGCAATTTACCACCCATCAGCATTATTAAGAGATGAAACAAAAAAGCGTCCAACATGGGAATCTTTAAAACTTATAAAGAAAGAATTAGAATAATTTTCCTATAGCTTTTTATTTTACTCATCATATAATGAAATAAAAGAAGGAGAATTCATAATGAAAAAAATCAAAATTTTATCACTGCTATTAGCATCAACATTAATAACAAATTCTGCATTTGCTGAACTATCAAATGATGAAATCAACAAGATGTTAAATAACCCTCTTGCAAGCTTAATAAGTATACCTTTTCAATTAAATTATAGTATAGGTGGTGGAGAACGTGATAAAGACCAAAATTATACATTAAACATTCAACCAATTATTCCTATAAATTTAAATGCAGATTGGAATATTATTTCAAGAACAATATTTCCATTAATTGAGCAACAAAGTAATAATTTAGACGGTCAAAAAGACACAACAAAAGGTATAGGCGATACAACACAAACATTTTTTGTTTCTCCAACAAAAAGTAAATATTTCATTTGGGGAGTTGGTGGAGCATTCTTGCTTCCAACAGCAAGTGAGGACAGATTAGGAACAGAAAAATGGGGTGCTGGTCCATCTGCAATACTTATAAAACAATCAGATAAATGGACATTTGGAGTAATTGCAAATCATATTTGGTCATTTGCAGGAAATGAAAACAGAGATAATGTAAATACAACATTTATACAACCAATTATCGTTCGACAATTACCAGGTGCATATTCATTAGGATTCAACACAGAATACCAATACGACTGGGAACACAGAGTTGATTCTCTACCATTAAATTTCACTGCAGGAAAAGTTGTAAGATTCGGAAAACTTCCAGTTAACTTTACATTAGGTTTCAGATATTTTGTAGACAGTCGTGATGATGAACCAGATTATGGGTTTCGATTCGTAACAACATTTGTATTACCAGAATAAAGGATTAAAGAATGGCAGAAAAAAAAGCAATATCTCGTTGGGAACGACAAAATACAAAAGCAGAAGAAATACTAAACATCTTAACACATGGTGTTGGAATAGGCCTCTCAATAGCAGGCCTAGTTCTCTTAGTAGTCTTTGCAGCTATTAAAGGCGATCCATGGGCAATAGTATCATCAGCAATATTTGGAACATCGATGATAACTCTTTATTTTGCTTCTACTTTTTGCCATGTAACAACAGGTAAAAAAGGTGAAAAGTTTTTTGAAATTTTTGATAATCTTTCAATTTATTATTTAATAGCTGGTTCTTACACACCATATACTCTAACAGTAATGAGAAGTGTTACAGGTTGGGTAACATTTGGCTGCATCTGGGCAATAGCCATAGCAGGAACAATAATAAAATTATTATACAAAGACCATCAACCAAAATGGACAGTATTATTATATTTAGGCATGGGATGGTTTTTAATTTTCATATTAAGAAGATTATTTATAGTATTAAATCCAGAATCTCTAACTTTCATGTTCATAGGTGGCGCAAGCTATACAATAGGAATAATATTCTACCTATGGAGAAAACTAAAATTCTCACATGCAATTTGGCATTTATTTGTACTTAACGGAACGATAATGTTTTTCTTTTCAGTATTGTTTGGATGTATATTAAATAACTAATCCTTGAAAAAATGTTAATCTTATATTATGTTAGTATAGCGAAATATGGACAATCGCACTATGGTGAGGAAAGTCCGGACTCCAATGGGATAAAGCAGTGGGTAACACCCACCCAGCGCAAGCTGAGGACAAGTGCCACAGAGACGAGCCTATTAAGTTAGGGTGAAACGCGGTAAACTCTGCTTGGAGCAAGACCAAATAAGAAGCTACAGGAATCCCAACTGCTTCGTGGTAGGTCGCAAAGAAATTACTGGTAACAGTAATTCAAGATAAATGATTGTCGCATGCAAATGTACAGAATCCGGCTTATAATATTTCGCCTAAAAATTATGAGGATACAAAAATGAAATTCTATATAAAAGTATCACCAAACGCCAAAAAAAATAAAATCATAGATATAAACAAAGATATGTTTGATAACTTTGTTTTCAAACTACAGATAAAAGCAGTACCAGAAAAAGGCAAAGCAAACGAAGAGCTAATAAAGTTCTTATCAGAAACTTTTGATGTACCTAAAAAAGAAATATCAATTTTAAAAGGTCAAACCTCTCAATTAAAATTAGTAGAAATAAAATCCTTAACAGAAGAAGTAATTGGATACATAAAAAAATAATCCCTATTAAGGGATTATTCTTTAGGATGAAATTTTAATTCATCTTCCAAGCTTTTCTTTTGTGCAGGATTTAATTGTGTTAAAGGCATTCTCACTCTTGAACAATCAATAATTCCTCTACGAAACAATGCATGTTTTATAGGTACCGGATTCGGTGCCTTAAACAATTCTTGAAACAAAGGAAAAAGCTCTAAATGCATTTTTAAACTCCTTTCTTCAATCATCTTTTTAACTCTGCCTCCAACAAGGTTAGAAGCAACGGATATAGCCCCCTTCGCACCAAGCGCCATCATAGGCAGTGTTAAACTATCATCTCCTGAATATATAACAAAGTCTTCAGGACATAATAGCCTCATTTCAGAAACAAAGTTCAAATCAGAATAACTTTGTTTAATTCCTACAATGTTAGGAACCTTAGCCAATGTTTGCACAGTTTCAGGCAGCATATTAACACCAGTCCTGGAAGGAATATTGTAAAGTATTACAGGTGAATTAGTGTTATCCGCTATGGATCTGAAATGGTAAATCAATCCTTCTTGTGAAGGTTTGTTGTAATACGGAACAACGGATAAAATCCCGTCTACTCCAATATCATCAACCTTTTTCAAAAGATCCAAAACATATTTGGTAGAATTTCCACCAACACCTACAATTAAATTTACACAAGGCTCTATGTCATACTTAACACGATGGATAAGATCCAAAAGCTCCCCTTTTTCAAGAACAGGCGATTCTCCTGTAGTGCCATTTATCAGAATAGAATCTGATGTTTCGCATAAATGTTTCACCAGTCTTTCAACTGAAAACGTATCAATATCGCCATCTAAATCAAATGGCGTAACCATAGCTGTTATCAGCTTTCCAAAATCTATACTCATATAAGGATTATTTTTTATTTTTAAATTTAAGATTTATATTTACATTAAATGATAATAAAAATTACAGAAAAATCAAACCTTATTTTAAAAAGGGGTTTCTCTCAAGTTCATCACCAAAAGTAGTAATATCTCCATGTCCAGGAATAACAACTGTATCTAAAGGAATCTTCCAGTTTTTAATTTGAACCAAACTTTCTTCCATATCTTTTGGATTCGAAAAAGGAAAATGAGTAGCCCCAATAGTCCCCTTAAATAAAGTATCCCCAGTAATAATAAAATTATATTCAGGAAAATAAAAACAGCAACTTCCACCACTATGTCCAGGAGTATAAAAAATCTCCCCTTTTATAGTATCTGTGAAATTAATTTTACCTTCATTAATTGGATTCGGATTTTTAGGAACTTTATAAGGTCTAAAAGCAACTCCTATTATACTTAATTGAACATCACCTTCATGCATAAACCAAGGAACATTAAAATGTTCAACTAAATCAGCAACGGTTTCAATATGATCATAATGACCATGAGTAACATAAATAGCTTTCAAAGGAATTTTTAATTCATTAATTTTTTTAATCCAAAAATTAACATCCCCAACAGGATCTATAATTATGCAAGATTTTTCATCATAAACAATAATACTATTAGTCCCATCAATATCAAAGATTAAAATATTTTTCATTATATTCCTTTTAAAATTTCAGATAATTGAGCGAAAACGAAAGTATTCAAAATTAATTCACATGAGCATACTGAAGCTATGTGATTGTGAATGAATTTTTAATAATTTTGTCTTGCAGCCAATTAGATAAATTTTATTCATCTTTAAAATCTTGTACAATAAATTTGAAGTAGAACTCTGGTCTTTCTTCCAACGCAGCTGGATTAAGTACTCCCTCAAGTTGCACCCTTAATTGAACAATTTTTCTTGTAACAGTAGTTGGTTTACCTAATTCTTTTCTATAAATATTTATAACAACAACCCAATATTCTTTTTCAAGTCGAGGTTCTCTAACAATTTCAACTTGTTGAGTAACACCATCTTTTAGCATATCTTCAAATTCATTATATTGACCAACTTTAGGATCTTTAAACCTTATCCAAACAGAGTTACTTTTTCCCTTATTAAAATCAAAAGTATTTATAATTCCAAGAGGGAATCTAGGATCTCCCAAATCAGCCCCACGACCACCTTTTTCATACCAAACACCGAGTTTTGAGTCAAAATAGTTCTGATCTGGTATAAAAGTATATCTATCAACAATATACTGTTTAACAAGTTGTGATGATAAGAAATATTTATCTTCTTCAGTTAAATTATCATAGTTATAATCAATAAAAATAATACTATCATTTGAATTATTAAAGTCTTGAACGAACATAGGTGTCTTTTCAAAAGTATCAGATGATGAAAGATTAAAAATAAAGAAAGCGAGTAATGCATTTACAACAATACTAACAAAAGCAACTATACTCAAAAAAGTAAGATTTGTTTTCATTTTTTCTTACCTCCTGTAAAGTCACTAACACTAAAAGACACTACTTTAAACAAATAAGGTTGTGCTTCAAAATGTATTTTTTCTTCTTCTTTAAGTCTTTTTTCATTAACAGCTTGAACAGAAGCAACTCCCAAAAAAACTCTTTGATTAATAAAAGTTCTATCAGCATAGTATGTTTTCATTTCAACCATATAAATATTATAAGGGAATGAACCAGAATTTTTAGAAGAAACTTCCATAACCTTCTTTATATTATTAACTTGGATTCGTGAAGGTCCATATGTTTTCAAATTATTAACAAGTCCATCTCTTTCTTTTTTTATAAAATTAGTATAAACATCTGCTTCAGACATCATACATAAAGAACACCTTATATTTTCTCTTTTAAGATAAGAGTTTCTAATAATTCTTTTTCCATTTTCATCTACAATACAATTACACCACTTATAAAGATTATCAGCCATAAAGTCATTAACATTATATCGAGCTTCCAAATATGTTTTAATAAATTGCTCTTCAAGTAAAGCTCTTTGAGAAATACTCATATCTTTTTTCAAAGCCATATCTTTAAATTCAAGTTTTTCAAACTTGCTATATTTATTAGAAAAATATAAAAAAGCAGGAAAAGTAGTTTTTTTATCGCTATATAGCAATAATAAAAAAGCAAATGCTAAAGAAAAAACTAAATTAATGCATATTATATAAACAAAGATACGACAAGCTCTAACCCATCTTCTTTCAGGGAAGGATGGAACATCTACCTTAAACGGAAAAACAACTTGATCTTCATTTTTCATAATGTTTTAAGAAACTATTAAACAAAAGGAGTTGTTTGTTTTACTTTAAGACAAGCACAAGGTGATATTTTCAATTCAGAATTATCAGGCCCAACAGAAACAGGATCTCTTTGATAGATTCCACCACCACAAGATGATACCAAAACAACCACTGCCAATAATGTTAATAATTTTCTCATATTTCTCTCCTTAAAAACACTTAAATATTTTCATTTAAATATTTTAATAACTTAAAATGAAAACTCAACTAAAATCTTCAAGAGTTCCTTTTTATTCAACATACAATCTGACTCTATCCATTTTTCTTTCATAGAATTGTATTTTCTAATAATAACTTTAGGCAAATCTTTTTTCAAAAGAGCCTCTGCTTCATTGAAAGAAACAGGAAAAATAACATCATCTATTTGACAGAATTCATCTAATTTATTTTGCATCAAACAAAGATCATAGGTTATATTTTTACCATAATAAAACCAACAAACTCTAGGAGTTAAGTTTTCAGCAAATGCAGACTTAAGATTTTGTAAATGTTTCAGTTCTTCTTTTTTCAAACCAACAAAGGAATAATCTTTAAACAAAACAAACAAAGCTCTAATCCAAGAAGTTTGTCCTTGAATTTTTTCTTGTTTTAAAAGTTTTTTATAATTTTCAAGTGCATCAGGAACAAATTTAAACACTTTATATTTATAATAATATTCAATAATCTCAAAACACATAGAACTATCTAAAGCTTTTTCTAATTCATCTCTAATTCGATTCGCAGATAGTGTTTCAACTAAGTAAATACTGTTATGGCAAACATCAAAAGATTTCTTATCTATGACAGGAAAGTAAGGTAAAAACCTAAAATATCTCAAGATTCTCAAAACATCTTCAGAAACTCTGATTAAAGGATCACCAATAAACTTTAGTATTTTATTTTTTATATCTGTAATTCCATTATAAGGATCAATAAAGTTTCCTTCCCCATCCATATAAATAGCATTCACAGTAAAATCACGACGTTTAGCATCTTGATAAATATCAGGAGTAAAAGTACAAGTTGCACTTCTCCCAAAAGTTTGAGTATCGATTCGAAATGAAGTAATTTCAAATTCTCTATTTTTAACAAAAACTCTAACAACTCCATATTCAGAAGAAACGATTCGGTACACTACTTTCTTTTGATCTAATATATTACAAACTTCTGCAAAAGGAATTCCCACCGCAAAGTCAAAGTCACCAATATTTTTTTTAAGGAAAAAATTGCGAAGAGCTCCGCCAACCAAATAAATCTTACCTGGAAACAAAGCAAAGATACCGGCTATAATTTTGTCATCTAAAATGACATTCATTTTTTTAGTCATTGCTACTTGCCTTTTCTTACAATAATGATAGAATTATAATTCATGAAAGTAAAACACTTTTTTTTAATTTTGACACTAATTCTATGTAATATATCCTTCGTTTTTGCCCAGGAAGAAAAAACACAACAAGATTTAGTAAAGCTCAAACAAGAGTTAGCTCGTCAAAAACAAGAAAAAAGCAAACTTGATCAAAAAGACAAAGAAATCCAGAAAGTAGTATCTATTAACGAGCAAAAACTAATAACAATAGCATCTTCAATAAGAGAATCTGAAAAGAAAATCAACAATCTCGATTCTCAATTAACTTTTTTAAACAAGCAAAGAGACACATATGAACAAGAAATGAAAGAAATGCAAAAGGAAATGTCAGAAGCAATAGCAATCTTACAAATGTTTGCATTAACCCCACAACCTATTTTGCTTGAAACTTCATCAGACATATCAAATCAATTAACATCAGCAATAACATTAGAAAACTCAATTATCTTATCAGAAGAAAAATTTAAAGTTTATTATGACTTAATTGAAAAGGTAGAAAAAAATCAAGAACAAATTTCAGAAACAAAAACCAACATAGACAGAAATAAAAAAGATTTAACACAAAAACAATCATCTATGAAATCCACCATAAATGAGCAAACTCAAAAATTAAACGATATAAAAAGTGAAAAGAAACAAGTGGAATCAAACATTCAAAAGCTTGCTCAACAGTCAAGAAACTTAGAAGAATTTTTGAAAAAAGCATTAGCAAAAAAAACAGCCCAAGACAAATATGAAAAATATACAGGTACTGCTCCAAGGCTACCAAAAGCGCCACTTCCAGCAGATGGAACAATAATACAAGTTTTTGGTGAAGCAAATGAAAACAAAATTAAATCTGACGGTTGGAAAATAAGAACAGGTTCAGATGCAACAGTAACATCAACTCACCAAGGTGTAGTAATTTTCGCAGATTACTTTAAAGGATATAACAAATTAATCATTATTGAACACAATCAAAACTTCCATACAATCATAGCAAATTTAGGAGCTATTTATGTACAAGAAGGACAAAATGTAGCTAAAGGAACTCCAGTAGGAGAAGTAGGCCAAAGCAGAACAGTATATCTAGAAATAAGGTATAAGAACAAACCATTAAATCCAGGTAATTATTTTATTGTAAATTAACAACAATACTTTTATAATAATTGAAGTTAAAATCTAAGAGGGAAAAAATGTTAAAATTATTAAAAAATATCATATTATCACTAACAATAATTGCTATATCAACAACAGGATTCTGCCAAACAAAAAAAGCTGAAAAAAAAGTAGAACACTTATCAAAAACAGAAATTTATCAAATGATGGAATTATTTGGTGAAATTTTTGAAATGGCAAGAAACAATTATGTAGAAGAAACAGATGAAAGACAAATGCTTGAAGAAGCAATGAATGGAATGTTATCTTCTCTTGACCCTCACTCACACTTTTTAAATAAAGAAGAATACAAAGAAATCACAGAAGACACATCAGGTGAATTTGGTGGACTTGGAATTCAAATCACATTAGATAAAGACACAAAAGCTGTAAAAGTTATATCTCCAATGGATGATTCTCCTGCTTCAAAAGCTGGAATTGAACCTGGCGACTTAATAACACATATTGATGACGAACAAGTAATAGGTTTAAATTTAAATGATGCCGTTAAAAAAATGAAAGGAAAACCAGGAACAAAAGTTAAATTAACAATCTTCCGTGAAAACAAAGAACCATTCAATTTAACATTAAAAAGAGCTGTAATAAGAGCAGACGCTGTAAAGACAGAATTGAAAAGAGATAAAACATTAGGTTATATCAGAGTATCAACATTCTCAGAAAAAACATTTGATGACTTAAAGAAAGGTATCAGAAAGTTAAATAAAGACTCTAAAGGCAATATAAAAGGTTATATAGTTGATTTAAGAAACAACCCTGGCGGATTACTTCCACAAGCTATCTTGGTATCAGACGCATTTTTACAAAGTGGCGAAATAGTATCAACACGTGGACGTGATTCAAAAAACTCATCATCAAGCTTTGCAACAGAAGGTGATTTAACAGAAGACAAACCAATCGTAGTATTAATCAACGGTGGATCAGCTTCAGCAAGTGAAATTGTAGCTGGTGCATTACAAGACCACAAAAGAGCAGTAATAGTTGGAACAAAATCATTTGGTAAAGGATCTGTGCAAACAATGTTTTCAATTGGTAATTCAACAGCTATAAAGATAACAACAGCACGTTATTTCACACCATCTGGAAAATCAATCCAAGGAACAGGAATCATTCCAGATATTGAAGTAAAACAAGCAAAGGTAGAAGAAATAGAATCAAAAGAATTGTTTACTGAAAACTCTCTTGCAAAATCATTAGATAAAAAAGAAACAAAAAAGAAAGATGATAAGAAAGAAGAAAAAGTAAAAGACTACCAACTTGAAAGAGCTATGGATATTTTACAAGGTTTAACAGTATACGAAAAACCAAAAGATTTTTTAGCAAAAGAAAAGAAAGAAATTGATGCTAAAGAAAAATCTAATGAAAAGAAAATAGAAGAAAAGAAAGAAGAAACCAAGAAAGATTCTAAAAAGAAATAAACAAAAAAGCGGCTAAATGCCGCTTTTTTAATACCTTTAACATCAGATTTACTTTAAACTTGAAACAAAACAATACCTCTGATATTCTTTCACAGCCTCTTGTTGTAAAGTATCAAAAAGTTTAAAAGTAAACTTAATCTTAAATGATCTGTCACCATTAGCTGTAGATGACTTTTTATAATCATCCATCAAGTCTTGGAAAATTTCTCTAGCAAAGTTTTCTTGTGACCAGTTGTCTGATAAAACCAAGTCACCATCAATTACCTGTTGCTCTACTATTGGTCGTCCCAACTCACTTTTACCAGCATTGAATTGAAACTTATACCTATTTCTATTATCAGCCATAGTATTTATGTTTGATTATTTATTTAAAATGTTTTTATTAAAAATTCTAGTCTTGGATTTTATCGAAAAATCTATCAAATCTAAGTTGACCAAAAGGCCAAACTATCCAAGATAAAAATGGTTTTCTGTGGTTATGAGAAAAGAAAATAAATCTAGCTTTACCAATAACATTTTCTTTATTCACAGGTCCAAAAACACGGCTATCGCCAGAAAAATCTCTATCATCACCCATCATAAAATATTGTCCTTCAGGTATAACAACTTCAGGAGTATTATCTAAAGCTTCCATGTCACTTTTTTCAATAACAAAATAGCTAACTCCATTAGGTAATGTTTCTTTATATTTTTTCAAAACAAATGGTTCACAAGTTCCCATACAATTATAAAGTTCAGAATAATTAATAGTATAATTATCAAATTTTTGACCATCTAAATACAAATCATTTTTAACAACTTTAACGATTCTGTTTCCTGCCTTAGTAGGAAGTGGTCGACCTTCCCATTGTCTAGCTAAATCAGCCATAACATATTCACCAACGTAATTCTTTTCAACTTTCTTACCATTTATATAAAGGGTTCCACCTTTCATTTGAACTTTTTCACCAGGCAATGCAACAACACGCTTAATAAAATCAACTTTCAAATTATCAGGATTTCTAAACACAACTATGTCCCCTCTTTTAATAGGTTTATCAAACCAAATTCCTTTAAAGAAAGAAGGTGATAACGGAAAAGAAAAACGAGTATATCCATAAGAATATTTAGAAATAAAAAGATGATCTCCAATTTCCAAAGTAGGAATCATAGATCCAGAAGGAATATTAAAAGGTTCGAACCAAAATGATCTAACTCCAAGAGCTAAACACACTGCAAAAGCAATGGCTCCGATACTATTTAATAGGCCCTTAAGATTATTTTTTTTATAAGCTGACATCAGCATAACTAAAATTACAAAACCTATTAAATAATATTCGAAATACATGCGTTTTATTCTCCTATTTTACATTCCTGGTAACAATTGTGATTGTTCTTCCTTTTCTTCAGGTTCAACAGAAGCACCATCAAGTTCTTCTGCAACTTCAACAACACGGTTGATGTATGCACCTGTTCCAGCAGGAATTAATCTTCCAACGATTACATTTTCCTTCAATCCTTCTAAGTTATCTTCTTTACCTGACACAGCAGCTTGGGTTAACACTTGAGTTGTGTGTTGGAAAGACGCAGCAGAAATAAATGAACGTGATTTCAAAGAAGCATTAGTAATACCAAGTAAAACATTTTCAGCAACAGCAATTCTGCCACCGATTTCCATTACTTTTTCATTTTCTCTGTTCAATTCAAATTCATCAACTTCTTCACCAACTAAGAATGTAGTATCCCCAGCGTCAGCGATTTGTTGTTTTTTCAACATTTGTCTGATTATAACTTCGAAGTGCTTATCGTTAATTTCCACACCTTGAAGACGGAACACAGATTGAATTTCTTTAATCAAGTAATCAGCCAAAGCTTCTACTCCTAATATTCTAAGAATATCAGCAGGAGCTGGGTTACCATTGAAAAGATATTCACCTTTTTTTACATAGTCACCAGATTGTACGTTAAGTTGTAATCCCTTTGGTACAGAATATTCAATAGGCTCTGTTCCATCGTCTGGTTTAATTCTAACCAATAATCGAGTTCTATAATTTCCACCAAATTCTACAACACCATCTTTTTCTACCATAATAGTTGCATTCTTAGGACGTCTTGCTTCGAACAATTCAGTAACTCTTGGAAGACCTCCTGTGATATCAACGTTCTTAGATGTTTGACGAGGTAAGTAAGCAAGCACATCTCCAACTTTCACTTTAGCACCATCTTTAGCAGAAAGCACAGTTCCAATTGAAAGCATATAAGTAGCTTCCATACCAGAGTCTAATGTAAGAACATGACCACTAGCATCAACAATTTCGATATGAGGTTTTAAATTTTGTCCCTTAGCAGAGAATCTCCAATCGATAATAGATTTTACAGTAACACCTGAATTTGAATCTATATCTTCTTTATAAGAAACATGTTCTACTAAATCTCTAAATTTAACACTACCTTCAACTTCATTGATAATAGGTAAAATATAAGGATCCCAATCAGCTATCTTTTGACCAATAGAAATCTTATCTCCATCTTTTACATACATCTTAGAACCATAAGGAATTTTGAAACTTGCTTTAGTTTGACCTAAATCATCAAGCAAGTAAACTTCCATATTTCTTGAAATAACGATTCTATTATCATCACCACCAATAATGTTATTATTTTTAAATTTGATAACACCATTAATAGAAGATTCAACAGAAGAAACTTCAGAAGCAACTTGAGCAGTACCACCAACGTGGAATGTTCTAAGTGTAAGCTGAGTTCCAGGTTCTGCAATAGATTGAGCAGCCAAAACTCCAACAGCTTCGCCTAAGTTAATAAGGTTTTTAGTTACAGTATCTTTTCCATAACATTTTGCACAGATTCCTCTCTTAGCTTCACATGTAATAGAAGATCTAACAAGGATATCATTAACAGAAGCAGTATCGATTCTCTTAGCATCAATTTCAGTAATTAAAGAATCTTTCTTTACTAAAACTTCTTTTGTTTTTGTATCAATAACATCTTCTAATGTAACTCTTCCAACTACTCTTGCGCCAAGTGATTGTATGATTGTGCTACCTTCAACAACAGCAGAAAGTCTAAGACCTTTATCAGTTCCACAATCATCAATTGTGATAATAGAATCTTGAGCAACGTCTACAAGCTTTCTTGCAAAGTATCCAGCTTCAGCTGTCTTAAGAGCAGTATCGATTAATCCCTTACGAGCACCATGAGTTGAATTAAAGTATTCAGCCACAGTCAAACCTTCTTTATAGTTTGAAGTAACAGGGGTTTCGATAATATCTCCATTAGGTTTAGACAATACTCCACGCATCGCACCTAACTGACTCATTTGCTTTGTAGATCCACGAGCACCAGATGTAGCCATAATATAAATAGAGTTAAAGTTTTTATCAGCAGAAAGAACTTTCATCATTTCTTTTGTAATAGAATCAGTACATGCCATCCAAACACTAATACTCTTATTATGTTTTTCACCAGTAGTAATCAAACCTTCTTGATATTGAGCTTCAAATTCTGCAATTTGATCATAAGCATCTTTCAACAATTTTGATTTTGCATCTGGAACCAAGATATCGTCTTTACCAATAGAAATTCCAGCGTGTGTTGCATGTTTAAATCCAAGATTTTTGATTTTATCAGCAAAGATAACAGCATCTTTAGATCCAGCAACGTCATAGATAACTGAAATTAATTCTGCAAGTTCTTTATTTCTTATAACTCTGTTGATTAAAGAAAATGACAATCCTGGATGTTTTGGAAACACTTCATCAATTAACATTCTTCCAACAGTAGCATCAACTACAGTATTTTTTTCGCCATCAAATCTTCTTGCTTTAATTTTAGTATGCAAAGTAACTTGTTTATATTCTAAAGCCATTTTGATTTCATCAATTGAAGAGAATATTTTTCCTTCACCAACTTCACCATCTTTTTCAAGTGACAACCAATAAACCCCAAGAACCATGTCTTGTGTAGGAGTAATAATAGGTTTTCCATTTGAAGATGAAATAATATTATTAGATGCCATCATTAAAACACGAGCTTCTAATCGAGCTTCAACAGACAAAGGAACGTGAACAGCCATTTGGTCACCGTCGAAGTCAGCATTAAACGCTTTACATACAAGCGGGTGCAATTGGATAGCTTTACCTTCAATAAGTAATGGTTCAAAAGCCTGAATAGAAAGTTTATGTAATGTAGGAGCACGATTTAATAACACTGGGTGTTCGAAAATCACTTCTTCTAAAATATCCCAAACTTCTGGTAATTGTTTTTCAACCATTTTCTTTGCAGTCTTAATAGTATTAGCATGACCGCGAGAAACTAATTTAGAAAATACGAATGGTTTAAATAATTCTAAAGCCATAGTCTTAGGCAATCCACATTGATGTAATTTCAATTCAGGACCAGCCACGATAACAGATCTTCCAGAATAATCCACACGTTTTCCAAGTAAGTTTTGTCTGAAACGTCCTTGTTTTCCTTTTAAGTTATCAGCCAATGATTTATATGGTCTCTTGTTATGTGTCATAACAGGACGACTTCCCATAGTATTATCAAACAAAGCATCAACTGCTTCTTGTAACATTCTTTTTTCGTTACGTACGATAATTTCTGGTGCTTTAATATCAATCAGTTTTTTCAATCTGTTATTTCTGTTGATAACACGACGATAAAGATCATTCAAATCAGAAGTAGCAAATCTTCCACCATCAAGTGGAACTAAAGGACGAAGATCTGGTGGTATAACAGGAAGTACATTCATAACCATCCATTCTGGTCTTGCTTTAGATTCGATAAAGTTTTCGATTAATTTTAATCTTTTAACAATTTTTTTTCTAACAGTTTCTGATTTAGTTTCTTTCAAAGCAACTCTTAAATTTTTTCTTTCTTCTTCCAAATCAAGACTTGCTAAAATTTCTTTAAAAGCTTCAGCTCCGATTCCTACTTTAAATGAATCTTCGCCGTATTCTTCTAAAGCACTTTGATATTGTTCTTCAGAAATAGTATCATAAAGTTTAAGTGATGTTAAACCTGGTTCAATAACAATATAGTTATCAAAATAAATCACTGATTCCATTTTCTTCATAGGAAGATCAAGCAACACACCTAAATGTGAAGGAAGTGATTTAAAGAACCAAATATGAGCAATAGGAGTACCAAGTTCGATATGTCCCATACGTTCACGACGAACTTTTTTAATAGTAACTTCCACACCACATTTTTCACAGATTACTCCACGATATTTTATTCTGCGATATTTTCCACATAAACATTCGTAATCCTTCATAGGTCCAAATATTTTTGCACAGAATAATCCATCTCTTTCTGGTTTAAATGTTCTGTAATTAATTGTTTCAGGTTTCTTCACTTCACCAAAAGACCAAGATCTAATTTGATCAGGGGAAGCAATAGATATTTTAACCTTGTTAAACATTTCTTCTTTTGTAACATTTGAGAATAGTTTTAAATTATTTTTCATCTTTCTTATCCCCTTTAATTAGCTTTTTTCAATTCAACGTTAAGACCTAGTGATTGCATTTCTTTAACGAGCACATTAAATGATTCTGGCACACCAGATTCAAAGTTATTGTCATCGCGAACAATAGTTTCATAAACTCGAGTTCTTCCAGCAACGTCGTCAGACTTAACAGTTAAAATTTCTTGTAATATATGTGATGCTCCATGAGCTTCTAATGCCCACACTTCCATTTCTCCGAATCTTTGTCCTCCGAAGTTAGCCTTTCCACCAAGAGGTTGTTGGTTAACTAAAGAGTATGATCCAACTGAACGAGCGTGAATCTTTTCATCCACTAAGTGGTGAAGCTTCAAGATATACAAATATCCAACAGTTGTTTTTCTTTCATATGGTTCACCAGTTTTTCCATCAAACAATTGAACTTGTCCTGATTTATCCAATCCAGCTTTTTCTAACCATTTTTCAATATCATTTTGTTTAGCTCCATCGAACACAGGAGTAGCAATAGAAATACCTTTCTTTGAAATATAAGAAGCAAGTTCTTTAAATTCAGAATCAGATAGATCATCAATTTTATTTTGATCTTCCAAAGAATAAGAACTTTTTACAACATCTCTAACTTCATTGATAGAAGCTTTCTTATCACAATATTGTGCATAAATTTCACCAATTTGTTCACCAATACCTTTGCAAGCCCAACCTAAATGAGTTTCCAAAATTTGTCCGATGTTCATACGTGAAGGCACACCAAGTGGTGTAAGAATGATATCAATAGGTTGTCCATTTTCTTGATAAGGCATATCTTCAAGTGGCACTACTTTAGAAACCACACCCTTATTTCCGTGACGTCCTGCAAGTTTATCACCTGGTTGTAATTTTCTTTTAATTGCAACAGAAACTTTAATAGACTTTAAAACTCCTGGCATTAATTCGTCACCACGGCGTAATTTTTCAACTTGGTTATTATAGATATCTTCA
This sequence comes from Alphaproteobacteria bacterium, assembly GCA_031549385.1. Classification (GTDB taxonomy): domain Bacteria; phylum Pseudomonadota; class Alphaproteobacteria; order Rs-D84; family SZUA-605; genus JAVBPW01. The sequence continues at coordinate 361,172 of JAVBPW010000001.1, read as the reverse complement.
ATTTCTTTTAATTGTTTTTCATAAACATCCATAACTGTTTTAATTTGTTCTTGAACTTTTGGATCATCAACAACCAAAGCTTTCAAAGAAGCAACAGAAGCATTTTCTAAATCTTCTTTAGAAACTTTATCACCTTTCTTTCCAAAACCTTTTACATTAGTTGCTAAAGTTTTTCCAACAACAATACCTTGCATTTGTTCAACAAAAGAACCCTTATAAATTTTAAATTGAGCTTCTTTTTGAGCTTTTAAATTTTCGATTTCTTGTTGTTCAATAATCAAAGAACGTTCATCTTGTTTTACTCCCTTACGTGAGAATACTCTAACATCCACAACAGTACCTTCTGTTCCAGTAGGCATACGTAAAGATGCATCACGAACATCCATAGCTTTTTCACCAAAGATAGTGCGCAATAATTTTTCTTCAGGAGTTTCTAATCCTTCACCTTTTGGAGTTACACGACCAACAAGAATATCCCCTGCTTTAACTTTAGCACCAATATAGATAATTCCAGATTCGTCTAAGTTCTTCAAAGCTTCTTCAGAAACATTTGGAATATCACGAGTGAATTCTTCTTGTCCTAATTTTGTATCACGAGCAGAAACTTCAAATTCCTTAATATGAATAGAAGTAAACACATCATCACGCACAATTCTTTCTGAGATTAAGATAGAGTCTTCAAAATTGTATCCATTCCAAGGCATGAAAGCTACAAGTATGTTACGTCCCAAAGCAAGTTCTCCACGTTCTGTAGCATATCCATCTACAAGCACATCGCCAACTTTAACTTCTTGACCAACATTAACCATAGGTCTTTGATTTATACAAGTTTCTTTAGTTGTTTTAATAAACTTATCTAAAGTATAAATATCAACACCTTTAACTTTTTTCTTTGAGTCTAATACTTTAATAACGATTTGGTTACCATCAACAGATTGTACAATACCATTGTTTTTAGCAACCATAACAGCTTTAGAATCAATCGCAGCTTTTGCTTCCATTCCAGTTCCAATAATTGGAGATTCTGGACGAAGTAAAGGCACAGCTTGCTTCTGCATGTTTGATCCCATCAAAGCACGGTTAGCGTCATCATTTTCCAAGAAAGGAATAAGTGATGTAGACACAGAAACAATTTGAGATGTAGAAACGTCCATCAAATCAGCTTCATTTTTTGGCACCATAGTAAAGTCGCCATTACGTCTAACATTAATCATGTCATTTTTGAAAGTATTTTTATCTGTAAGAATTTCATTAGCCTGAGCAATAGTATATTTACCTTCATCTAATGCAGAAAGATAAATAACTTCATCAGTAACAACACCATTAGCAACTTTTCTGTAAGGTGTTTCTAAGAAACCATATTGGTTAACTTTAGCATAAGTAGCCAAAGAAGAAATCAAACCAATATTAGCTCCTTCAGGTGTTTGAATAGGACAAATTCTTCCATAATGAGTTGGATGCACGTCACGAACTTCATACCCTGCTCTATCAGAAGTTAATCCTGATGGTCCAAGTGCTGAAATTCTTCTTTTATTATCTAATTCTGAAAGAGGATTATCTTGATCTAACAATTGTGATAATTGACCAGAACCAAAGAATTCTTTCAACATAGAAATAACAGGTCTTGCATTAATAACATCTTGTGGCTGAACTGTATCAATATTAATTGAACCAATTTTTTCACGTACTTGACGTTCCATTCTAACAAAAGTCATTCTGTATTGATTTTCTAATAATTCACCAACTGAACGGATTCTTCTATTACCTAAGTGATCGATATCATCAACTTCAGCTTTTCCATCTTTAATATTGATTAATTCTTTTAATGTAACAAGAATATCTTCTTTTCTCAAAGTTCCTAAATCTTCAGGAGCTTCTTCAGAAGAAATACCAAGTCTTCTATTCATTTTGAAACGTCCAGTTCCAGAAAGATCAAATCTTAATGGATCGAAGAACATTTTATAAAACAAATCAGATGAAGCATCAATAGTAGCAGGTTCCCCTGGGCGCATTACTTGATAAATAGCAGCCAATGCTTTTTCTCTTGTATTATTTTTATCTAAATTCAAAGTATCTAAAATATGTGAACCAACGTTAACGTGATCAACATATAATGTAGTAATTTTTGAAATCTTAGCAGCATTAATTTTTGCCATAGCTTCTTCAGTGATTTCATCACCTGAACTTAAGATTACTTCATTTGTTTTTGGATCAACGATATCATCATAAACATAAAATCCTACTAATTCTTCAGATGTTAGAATATAATTTTTCAATCCTTCTTTTTCTAATCTTTGAGCTTTAATTCCATTAATTCTCATACCTTTTTCAACTAACACTTTATTTGTATCAGCATCAATAATAGGATGAACTAATTTATAAGTTTTATTAAAGTGAGATGATTTGAAAGGTGTCTTCCAATTTTCACCACTTTTTTCAATAGGTCTAATCAAATAGAATTTCTTTAAAATTTCTTTTTTGCTCATACCTTTTAAAGTAACATCACGAACATCAGCATTATCACCATCTTCTTTACCAGGCAATGCATAAAGCAAAGTAGTCACTGGAAGTTTACGACGTCTATCGATTCGCACATATAAAATATCTTTATGATCAAATTCAAAATCTAACCATGAACCATGATAAGGAATAATTCTTGCATTATAAATAACCTTACCAGAAATATGAGCTTTACCATTAGAAAAGAATACACCTTGTGCACGTTGTAATTGTGAAACTACAACTCTTTCAATTCCATTGAATATGAAAGTAGCTCTTTTTGTCATAAGTGGAATAGCACCCATAAACACATCTTGTTCTTTAATATCACGGATAGTTTTAGCACCAGTATTTTCATCAACGTCCCAAACAATTAAACGGAATAACACTCTAAGTTTTCCGCTATATGTCATATCACGTCTGATACATTCTTCCATAGAATATTCAGGTTTAGCAATTTCATATTTCACAAAATCCAATTCAGCATTTGAAGATTGGTCAATGATAGGAAATTGTTCTTTAAAAATACCTTGTAAACCTTCATCTTTTCTTTCTTCAGGTTTAACATCCATTTGTAAAAATTTTTCATAAGATTCTAATTGGATTTCCAATAAATCAGGTATATCAATAGGAGATTTTGTTTTACCAAAATTGTATCTAAAAGTTTTCATTTTAACCCCTTATTATTTTTTTCTATTAATTCTAATAAACGCAAATAAAGTGATCAACATAATGATAAGAAAAAACAATTCTTGTTTTATGTCGCTTCTTACTAATAATTTTTTGTCTTTGAATTGTTGTTCACGAGTTGCCATTTTTTCTTCTTTGCAGTTATAAAAAACTTCATTCATTCTGCAAGCTGCTTCATATTTCTTTTCGCAAGATAAAATATCTGCTTTTCGAGAAACTAAAGTAGGTTGAATCAATCCCGCAACATCATAAACAGCCCAAGCTAAAAGTAAGAAAAAAACAAGAGCGACGATTTTATTAATTACGCCACTGTAATGCTTTTTATTATGATTTTGTTGAAAATTTCTATTATTATAGTTTTGGTTATTATTATAGTTTTGTTTCATATAATTTTCCCGGTTGTTATTCAGCAAAGAAGAGGAAAGAATCCCCTTCTTCACTAAAATTATTTTATTTAAGTTCTACAGTAGCACCAGCAGCTTCTAATGTTTTTTTCATAGCTTCTGCTTCAGCTGCAGGAACGTTTTCTTTGATAGTTTTTGGAGCACCATCAACTAAATCTTTAGCTTCTTTCAAACCAAGACCTGTGATAGTTTTCACTTCTTTGATAACGTTAATTTTTTCTTGACCTGCACTTGCAAGAACAACTGTAAATTCAGATTTTTCAGCAGCAGCCGGAGCAGCTCCAGCAGCAGCAACAGCAACAACAGGAGCAGCAGCACTAACACCCCAAGCTTCTTCTAAAGCTTTAGATAGTTCAGCAGCTTCCATCACTGTTAACTTAGATAAATCTTCTACTATTTTTTTAATATCAGCCATTATTTTGACTCCTTTTTTTAATTATTCGGTTAATTATGCGGCTTTATCAGCGTAAGCTTTTAAAACTCTAGCAACGTTGCCAGCAGGTGTTTGTAACACTGCAAGTATTTTTGCACGAGCTTCATCAAGTGTTGGAAGAGATGCTAATTCTTTAACGCCTTTAGCATCAAAAAATTCATTTCCCATAACACCACAAAGGATTTTCAAAGATTCGTTTTCTTTGCAAAAATTATCTAAAACTTTTGCCATAGAAATACTATCTCCAGCAAATGCAATTAAAGTTGTACCTTTAAAATTATCTGCAGTAGATTCGAAGTTTGTACCCTTAAGAGCCAAACGCATGAGCCTATTTTTTACAACCTTAAGTTTTCCGTTAGTTTCTCTTAATTTTTTTCTCAAAATTTCTAAATCTTTTACTGTCAAACCTTTATAGTCTGCAACATAAACAGTTTCAGAATTTTTTAAATCAAGAGCAACATCAGAAATCCAAGTTTCCTTTTCTTTTCGGTTCATAGTTTTCTCCGCTTTAAGTTAATATCAAGTTTTCATTTTCATAAAAACCCGGGTTAATAATCCCCGCCGAATAACTTTTTAGTTTTATCCTTTTCATCATTTGAATTTTCATTCATTTGACATCAGTCTCATGCAGGCTTCATTAAGGTTAATAATAATTTAAAATTGCTTTCAATTTATTACCACCACCGGCAATCTTCGACAGGGTATCGTTTTGATTGAACTTCATAAAAAGTTTAATCAAATTCTTTTTTTACTTACAAATCTCTAGTATCTAATTTAAGACCAGCACCCATAGAAGTACTTAAAACAACTTGTTTCAAGTAAGTTCCTTTTGAAGTAGCAGGTTTAGCTTTTTTCAAAGCATCAACTAATGCAAGCAAGTTTTCTTTTATTTTTTTATCTTTCATGCTAACTTTACCAATACCAGTATTCACCATATTTTGTTTGTCAGCACGGTATTCAATTTGTCCAGCTTTAGCAGACTTAACAGCTTCAGCAATATTTAAAGTAACAGTTCCTAATTTTGGATTTGGCATTAAACCTTTAGGTCCTAAAATTTTAGAAACTTTTCCAACAACTGTCATCAAATCAGGAGTAGCAATAACACGATCGAAACCTAATTCACCTTTTAATATTTTTTCTGCTAAATCTTCATCACCAACAAGATCAGCTCCAGCCTTAACAGCATCTTGTGCTTTATCGCCTTTAGCAAACACAGCTACTTTATAAGACTTTCCTGTTCCATTTGGAAGAGTAAGCATTCCACGTACAATTTGATCTGATTTTTTAGTATCAATTCCAAGAGTTGCACTAATTTCTACAGTTTCATCAAATTTTGTAGATTTTCTTTCTAATAAAATATTGATAGCTTCATCCACTGGATAAATTTTATTTCTATCAAGTCCTTCATAAACTTTTTTCATTCTTTTTGATATTTTAGCCATCTTCTTACTCCTCTATTGCAATGCCCATAGAAACGCATTGTCCTGCAACGATATTATAAGCTGAAGAAACTTCAACGCAATTAAGGTCAGGCATCTTAGCAGTTGCTATATCAGTTATTTGTTTTTTTGTAATTTTAGCAACAGATTCTCCACGACCAGCAGTCTTAGATCCTTTGCCTAAATTTAATGCTTTCTTAATCATATAAGAAACAGGAGGAAGTTTAGTTACAAATGAGAAAGATTTATCTTTATAAACCTCAATCACAACAGGAACAACCATACCTTTTTCCAAAGATGATGTTTTGTCATTAAATGCTTTACAAAATTCCATAATATTCACACCAGCTTGTCCTAAAGCAGGACCTACAGGAGGAGATGGATTTGCAGCCCCAGCAGGGATCTGCAATTTAATATTTTTTATTACTTCTTTTGCTGCCATTTTTTACTCCTTGTCTTTCGACTTTTTATTGTTAATACCCAGCGCATGCCAGATTTTATTTCCAAGACTATTTTTTAGCCTCCGGAGCTCGCGGTGTGAAGTGGCAACTTCTTCCGCTTTTTCAGATAACATTTCATTATCCAAAATCTTTTAATTTTTTTCATATCAAAAATATGTCTATAAAAAAGCTTTCAAAGTTTAGCGAAAATTGTAAAAGTTAATTTTTTATGCAGGAGGCGTATTAAACATACGTCGACCAAATAAAAAATTTGCTTTTGCAACTTTGCAGCAAATTTTCAAAGCTTTTCTACTTTTCTACTTGAAGGAAGTCCAATTCAACCTCAGTCGGTCTTCCAAATATAGAAACAGAAACTTTCAATCTTTGTTTATCGTTATCAACTTCTTCAACTCTTCCAACAAAAGAAGCAAAAGGACCTTCGATAACTTTAACTTCGTCACCAATTTCATAAGTAAGCATAGAAACAGAACCTGTCTTGTGGTCTTCGATAGCATTCAACAATTTCATCGCTTCTTTTTCAGAAATAGCAACAGGCTTATTATTAGCCCCTAAAAATCCAGAAACTCTAGGCAAGTCTTTAACTAAATGCCAAGTTTCATCATTCATAATCATTTTAATTAAAACATAACCTGGAAAGAATTTTTTTTCTGTATTAACTCTTTTACCAAGTTTAACTTCAGTCACTTCATGAGTAGGCACTAAAATTTTATCAAAAAAACTTTCCATACCTTTACGTGTTATTTTTTCATTAATAGCTTTTACAACAGTTCCTTCTGATCCAGATTGAACATGAGCAACATACCATTTAAAATCCATATTTTCAGCCATTTTCTTACCCCACTAAACTGTAAAGATTTTTCATAACCCAAACAATAAGTTGATCAACTACAAAGAAGAACAACGCAGCAATAACAGACACTACAAAAATCAATATTGTAGACATTATAACTTGTTGTCTAGAAGGCCATGTAATTTTCTTAACTTCAGCTTTTACTTGGGAAAAAAATTCAACTATAGAAATTCGCTTTTTATCACTCATTTTGACCACATACTCCATATGTTTTTGGCAGGGGCGAGAGGATTCGAACCCCCGACATTTGGTTTTGGAGACCAACGCTCTACCAACTGAGCTACACCCCTAAATTAACAAACAAAACCAAGCGATTTTTTTAATCGCCAAAGTAAGTTAAACGAAAAGTCACCAAAAATCAAGGTTTTTTTTCGCATTTCTTAAAAATAAACGATTCTTGAAAAAAAAGCAATTAAAATGTTAAATTACGACTCAAAAAACAAGAGGTTGGAATCAATCCAAGTAATAAAAAAAGGGCTGCACGTGCAACCCCTAACATAAACTTAACAAACATGAACTGTTTTGTCAAAGAAGGGTCCCCGTGGACCCCGATAATAATCAAACCTAAAAAATATTTTTATAATTTTGTTTGTAGTAAGTAATTTATAATTTTTATACTAAACCTATGCATAACATAGTAATCTATTTTCATTTTGTCAAGTACTTTTGTAAAATAATAAAAATAGGCCGGAAATACAAAGACTTCCGACCTACCACCATTTGAAACACAGAAACTAATTCTTTAGAAATGAGTTCTTAATTACAACCGGCTCACCTTTTGCCGATATAAGTTCAAGCTGGTACTCACCAGCAAGTTGGTTTCGATGATAATAATCAATCATCTTCTTGTTTGCTTCCGCAAATTGATACATTACAGCATCTTCACCACCCGGCAGCTTTTTTTCAAATGTATTTACACCGAAAACAGCTACCTGAACTCCATTTAAGATTTCTACATCTCCTCCGCCAATTGAAAGGGCGGTAATTTCCATTTTGCTCATACTCTTTAGGTTTTTAATTAAGTTTATTTATAAATAGAACCTTAATTCTAACCATTAAAAAATATTTTGTCAACAAAGATTAGAAAATAAAAAAAGCAGACCCGATGGTCTGCTCATAAGCTCCTTACCTTCTAATAATATTTATTATCAGGTAAAGGAATAGTTCTTTCTTGTTGCGGAGGGCAAGGGTAAGTTTCAACAGGATGTTGATTACCAGGATTAGGCTTAACCTGCACCGGCCTATTTGGCTTTGGTGTTGGTTTTACTTCCGCCTGATTTTGTCCACAATCAGAACATGGCGAAACCCATTGGCGTTCAGTTTGCATCCAAACTTCTTCACCATTAACCAACAGATAAAGTTCAAAAACAACCAATCTTCCAAACGGCTTACATCCGATAAAAGAAAGATAGTCTCTTTCCACTTTGGTCAAAAAGTTTTGAGCTTTCTGAGCAAAATAATCCCGATACGCACCATCTGGTTCTTGAAATACCCGTTCGAACACTTCTGGTTTATCACCACCAGTAACAACTATACGGTAAGCAACCTGCTTTTGCGCAATCTGATTACGATTACAACTAACTCCGAACACTAACACAACGACCATTAAGGTCAAAAAAACTAACTTTTTCATATATTATTTAGGTTTATTATTAATACTATTATAATATAGCATACAAAATACCATTTGTCAATAATTAATTGACAAATAATTAATAAAATGTCAATTTTATTTATATTGTAAAATTTGTATTTCAAACAACAAAAAATGAGCCATATTTCAGGCTCATTTTAACTATTAGTCTTACAAACAATTATTCAATAATTTTTGTAACAACTCCAGCACCTACTGTTCTTCCACCTTCACGGATAGCTAAACGTAGACCTTCTGCCATAGCGATAGGATTAATCAATTCAATTGTCATTTTGATATTGTCTCCTGGCATAACCATTTCAACACCATCTGGCAATTTGATTGTTCCTGTAACGTCAGTTGTTCTGAAATAGAATTGTGGACGATAGTTTGAGAAGAATGGAGTATGACGTCCACCTTCATCTTTTGTCAAAATATAGCATTCACATTCAAATTTCTTATGTGGAGTGATGGAACCTGTTTTAGCCAAAACTTGACCACGTTCTACATCTTCTTTTTTTGTTCCACGAAGTAATAATCCACAATTATCTCCAGCTTCACCACGGTCTAAAAGTTTTCTAAACATTTCAACACCTGTAACAACTGTTTTTTGTGTAGGTCTAATACCAACGATTTCAACTTCATCATTAACTTTGATAACACCTGTTTCAACTCTTCCAGTTACCACTGTACCACGACCTGTGATTGAAAACACGTCTTCAACTGGCATCAAGAATGGTTTATCAACTGGACGTTCTGGTGTTGGGAAGTATGTATCAATAGCTTCTAATAATCTTTTGATAGCATTTTCACCAATATCTGGATCTCTTCCTTCAACAGCAGCCAAAGCTGAACCACGGATAACAGGAGCATTGTCGCCATCAAATTCGTATGAGCTTAACAATTCTCTTATTTCCATTTCAACTAAGTCTAACAATTCAGGATCGTTAACTTGATCAACTTTATTCATGAATACAACGATTTTTTGCACACCTACTTGACGGCATAGCAATACATGTTCACGTGTTTGAGGCATAGGACCATCAGAAGCAGAAACTACTAAGATAGCTCCATCCATTTGAGCAGCACCAGTGATCATGTTTTTAACATAGTCAGCGTGTCCTGGGCAATCTACGTGAGCATAGTGACGATTTGCTGTTTCATATTCAACGTGTGAAGTATTAATAGTAATACCACGAGCTCTTTCTTCTGGAGTGTTATCGATTTGATTAACACCTTTACTTTTATCTGCACCAACACCAAAGTATTTAACGATAGCAGCTGTAGTAGTAGTTTTACCGTGATCTACGTGTCCAACAGTACCCACGTTAACGTGAGGTTTTGATCTTTCAAATTTTTCTTTTGCCATTATAATTCTCCTTAAATAGCTTTGTTAACAAATTTTACGCAACGTAGTGTAGATGAAAAAAAATAAAAAAGCAAGGGGATAATATTTCCCAAAGGCATTTTTTTATTGATATAACCTACAAGTTCATTATAATTCTAGTAACTTTAATTTAAGGCAAATAACATGAAACTTGAACTTATCGAAAAATTATTAGGAAAAAACATTTTATCTATTGAAGAACAAAAGATAAAATACCCATCTCGTAATTTACCAGAGGGCTGTAAAGTTTCTCGTTTTGCCCCATCTCCTACAGGTTATGTTCATCTGGGCTCATTGTATCAAGTATTAATTTCAGAAAGATTATCTCACCAATCAAATGGTATTTTATTTTTAAGAATAGAAGATACTGATCAAAAAAGAGAAATTAAAGGAACTGCAGAATTAATCCCTGCAATGCTAAAAAGTTTTGATATAATTTTTGACGAAGGTCCAATAGCCTATGCTTGTGCAAAAGACACAAATGAAACTTGTTTAGAAGAAATAGGAAAATATGGACCATACTATCAAAGTCAAAGAGCAGATATATATAAATCATTCATAAAATATTTATTAGAAAATGATTTAGCTTATCCATGTTTTTGTACACCAGGAGAATTAGAAGAGCAACATTCATTCCAAGAAAAAAATGGATTACGAACAGGTTACTATGGTGAATTTGCAAAATGCAGAAATTTATCAGTTGAAGAAATAGAAAAAAAATTAAACGAAGGTAAATCATTTATAATTCGTTTCAAATCACAAAACAAATTTGAGGACAAAGTAAAATATACAGACATGATTCGTGGTAACATAGAATTCCCCGGTTATGATATAGATGTTCCAATATTAAAATCAGATAATCTTCCAACATACCACATGGCACATATAGTAGACGATACATTAATGGGAACAACTCATGTAATTCGTGGAGCAGAATGGTTGTCATCAGTTCCATTGCATTTACAACTATTCAAAGCAATAGGACAAAAACCACCAAAGTATGGTCACATAGCAACAATAGATAAATTAGAAAATGGAAACCGCCGTAAACTTTCAAAAAGAAAAGATCCTGAAGCAAACGTAGAATATTATCACGAACAAGGTTATCCATCAGTTGCAGTAATAGAATATTTACTAAACATAGCAAATTCAAATTTTGAAGATTGGAGAAGAACCCAACCAACAACCGAATGGAGAGAGTTTCAATTCTCAGCAAAGAAATTAAACAACTCAGGTGCATTATTTGATTTAATAAAACTAGACAGCATTTCAAAGGAAATAATTGCTCAAATGCCGGCAAAAGACTTATTTGCTAAAGCTTTTGAATGGTCAAAAAAATATGATAGCGAACTATTTGGTTTAATGAAAAAAGAACCAAAATATATAGAAGACATTTTAAATATAGAACGTAACATTGGAAAAAATTCCCGTAAAGATATAACAAAATATTCTGACATTAAAAATGAAATTATATATTTCTTTGATGAATACTTCGATTTAAAGAAAGCAAATGTAAGAACATTGCTTTCAACATTTTCAGATTCTGATTTAACTGGAATTTTAAATGACTATAAAAATATATATGATGAAAAAGACACTCAAGATGATTGGTGGAAAAAGATTCAAGACCTCTCAGAAAAATATGGATATTGCGCTAATATGAAATTATACAAAGAAGCACCAGAAAAATTCAAAGGTAATGTAAGTGATGTAGCAAGAGTATTTAGAATACTTTTAACAGGTCGTGATCAAACACCAAACATGTACCTATTAATGAAAATAATGGGCAAAGAAAGAATAATAAAAAGATTAAGCTTATTAGATTAAAGGAAAAGAAATGAAAGGCATATACGAAACCAGATACCTAATCCCCGCAGTAGACTGTGATGAAAATTTAAACTACAAACCATTCCCACTTTTAAACCTACTTCAAGTAGTAGCTGATGAAGGAGCATACATAGCAAATGGTGGATTTGAACAAATTTCAAAACTAGGCTTTGGTTGGTTTCTTTTAAATTATGACATAGACATAATTCGTATGCCAAGATACAGAGAAAACTTAAAAATATTAACATGGGCAAATGCAATAGGCGGATTAAAAACAGTTCGTTCATTTGAAATACAAGATGAACAAGGTAATGTAATTGTAAAAGCATTAACATTATGGATATTAGTAAACTTAGAAACTCGTCGCCCTCTTCGTTTGGATAATTTAGATTTAGTAGAAGGTTCTCGTAATCAAGTAATGGAATCAACTTTTGCAAAAATAAAAGATATAGAAAAAAACAATGGAAAATCATTTGAAACATTTTTCCAACAATCTGATTATAATGGTCATATAAATAATGCTATTTATTTATGGTGGGCAATAGAAACTCTTGGAGAAAATTTCTTCAAAGGCAAAGTAATGAAAGATTTAAAAATCAATTACATTAATGAAACTAAATTAGGCCAATCAGTAACATCATATGTAGAAACAGAAGATAACAAAACTTCCCATATCATAGTAAACAATGAAACAGGCAAAGACTGTGCTAAATTAGAATTTGAATGGCAAAATATTTAAAATATATTATATAAGTCAACAATAGCTTAATTTGTCAAGAATTTTGTTGACTTCTTTTTTATATCATGATAGACAAAAGTCATAATATAAATCAAATTGAAAAAAAATCATATAATCTAAAAAAACAATAATCATGAATCAGAGTGATCAAGTAAAAGCATTATTATCCTTTGCTACATCTTTGGATATAGATTTAGAAGTATTCGAAGAAGCTTGCAAAAAATACAGTGAAGTAAAACCTTCTCTTTTAAGTTCTTCACATTTTGAACCTGTATATATAAAAGGCAAACAATTATGGGTTTTGAAAGAACTTAACGAAGAATTCAAAGACGATTTTTTCGGTATGAGTATTCTATTGGAATCAGGTCGTTTCATTTTCGGAAATTTTCTCAATGGCAACCCATGGGAAATAGGATCAAGAAATTGGGAAAATGTAAAAGCATTCATGGAATCTTTAACACTTGATGGTAAGAAGTTACAATTTGCTGGTAAAACACTTGGAGAATTTCGCAAACTTAACCTTGAAGACACTGTGCATAAAATTGCTTATGCGATGAGACAAAAAGGATATGAAGTATCATGGCATGGCAGCGCTTGGGGTAAAGAAGCTAATTCCAGAGAAGCCTATGTAAAAAATTTCATAGTCGGTCATACCGAAGACAAGGACAGAACTTCAGTGGTAGACATCTTCATGATGGAATGCCCTTTTGAATGACATTAAAAATAGTATATGACATAAAAGTTATATACTATTTTTTATTTCCGTTGCACCAAATAAAATTGTATTATATTATGCAAACAATTTGGGGTATCGTCTAATGGTAGGACAGCGGTTTCTGGTACCGTGAATTAGGGTTCAAATCCTTATACCCCAACCATTACAAAAATACCTTTTGGTATTTTTTTAATCTATTTTCTATAAAAATAGGGGCTCAAAGACTCCCTAACACAACAAAATTTTAATGCTTACAAACACAAATACCAAATATAAACTTAAAACATAATGTCGAATAAAAAAGGGCTCATCGTTGAGCCCTAAACTTTTTAACCTTAATCATTTATTTTTTATCATGTATAACATATTCTATATATAGGACATATATTTGAATAAATCAAATAAAAAAGGAGCCGAAGCTCCTGAGTGTGTGTGAATATGTGTTTAATCCTTAAAAATCTGATAAGTAAATTATACTACAATACAAAATCTATGTCTATAAATATTATCTTGACAATTTTTAATTTATATCCCAAACTAACTTATAGTTCTTAAAATACAAAAATATCTAAACATAAATCATATTAAAATGGAAAATCCCGTTGAAACACAAAAGCCAAAGTGTATGAAAATTGGCGAGCACCTAAGTCACAGCGATTATTATGGTGCTGATGAAGACAGTCGTGGCATAACGGACATATTCTGTAACATTAGCGGATCCAAAGTAGAAGTCGGCTTCATAAGAGCTTCTGTAGTAGGAAAAGAAGATAAAGCCGAAGTTTGCTTAAAATGTGCAAACCTGGATGAATCTGTAAAGAGCCAATATTACTGCCAAAACCCATATAAGGAAGAAAATTTCATATGTGAAAACACTTGGTTTATGGACAGTTTTATCTGCAGTAAATATGTAACTTGCCGGCATTACAATCAAGTAATACATGGCCATCCAGAAGACGGAACACGACACTATCGAAATTATAAACAAAAAGATTTCGATTTCAAAAGTATTATCAAAGAAGCATGTGGCTATTGCCCTTTACGCAAACCACAGCCAAAAATCGAAGAAAAGAAAGATTGAAGGAAACTTCAATCTTTTTTATTATTCATATCTCAAAGCATCAATAGGATTCAATCGAGAAGCTTTCATCGCAGGATAAAGTCCAGATGCAATTCCCACAATAATAGAAACCACCACAGACGCCACAACAGAAAACATACTAATAGGCATAGCCAAATCAATAACCTGCGCCAATACTAAAGATAAAATTATTCCAAGTACTAACCCAACCAAACTCCCCATAAAAGAAATCAACAATGATTCAAAAAGGAATTGTTGTAATATAGTCCTCTCTCTTGCACCCAGCGACTTTCTAAGTCCAATTTCTTTTGTTCTTTCAGTAACAGAAACAAGCATCATATTCATAATACCAATACTTCCAACAAGCAAAGAAATAGAAGCAATAGAAGCCAAAAGTATAGTAAACAAAGAAGCCGTTTCTTTCATAGTATTAGCCATCTGAGTCATATTAATAATTCTAAAATCATCATCTGTTCCTTCACGAAGTCTATGTCTTTCACGAAGTATTTCAGTTATTTTTGTTTCAGCATAAATAAGATATTTTTCATCAACCACATTCATATAAATCATATTCACACTATTAGGAAATTTAGGCGCAGAAATTTTTTGCAAAAAAGATTTAAAAGGAATAAGCACTTGATCGTCAGGATTAGCCGGTCCAACAGATCCAGTTTCTTTTAAAACACCTTTAATAAAGAAAGGCACATTTTTAATTCTAATAGTTTCTCCAACAACATGAGCATCGGGATCACCAAAAAGTTCTTTAACGACATTAACCCCAACAAGAGCAATAGCTCCCCCATATTTATAATCATCTTTATCAAATTCAGAACCAGTTTTAACTTCCAAATTCATAACATCAGGATAGCTTTCTGAAATCCCATAAACAGCTGATCTCATATTTGCTTTGTTATAAACAAGTTGAGCATAGGAACTATTAGCATAAGCAACTTTTTTTATAATACTACTTCTTCCAAGTGCAGCAGCGTCATCAGAAGTTAAATTAACCACAGAAGCAGTTGCACGTCCCCCAGTATTAGCAAATCCTGGTCGCACAATAATAAGATTAGACCCCATAGCAGCAAACATATCATTAATATTTTTTGAAACCCCTTGCCCCAAAGAAATCATAATAACAACAGCCCCCACACCAATAATGATACCAAGTATAGTCAAAAAAGATCTCATCTTATATGACATTAAAGAAATCCATGCTTCTTTAAGCATTTCAATAATAAGAAAAAAATTACTTCCTAAACTTGTTGCTTTTCCCGTCATATGAAATCATCCCATCTTTAATATTAATAATTCTTGAAGTTTCTCTTGCTAACTCTTCTTCATGAGTAATCATGATAATAGTAATATTCATCTTTTTATTAAGTTCTTTAAACAACTCTAAAATTTCCTCAGAAGTTTTAGAATCTAAATTTCCAGTCGGCTCATCAGCCAAAATAACTTCAGGATCTCCCACCAAAGCACGAGCAATAGCAACTCTTTGTTTCATACCACCAGAAAGTTGATTAGGCACATAAGTTTCAAATCCTTTAAGTCCAACTCTATCCAAAAGTTTTTTTGCCTTTTCATCACGAGCACTTTTTGAAATACCTCTATAAACTAAAGGAAGAGAAACATTGTCTATCAGATTACGTTTTCCAAGCAAATTAAAATTTTGGAATACAAACCCTAATTTCTTATTTCTTATTTCAGCAAGTTCATCAGAAGTTTTAGCGCTAACATCTTTTCCATCTAAAATAAATTTTCCAGAAGTAGCACTATCTAAACAACCAACAATATTCATGCAAGTGGACTTTCCAGAACCAGAAGGTCCCATAACAGCAACAAATTCCCCTTTATAAATCTTAAAAGAAATACCTTTAAGAACTGGTATAATTCCAACACCAGTAACAAAGGATTTTTTTATTCCAGAAAGTTCAATAACAGGATTATCTTTAGCCATTATCTTCTTCCACCTCCGCCACCTGCACCAGGACCAAAGTTACTTTTACTCTTTTGGCTAGGATCTAAATACCCTTCAACGATATCATCACCCTCTTTAACTTGGTCAGAAATTATTTGAGTTTCAGTATCAGAAACAATTCCTTTTTTAACTTCGATTTGTTGAAGATCTTTTCCAACTAATTTGTACATAATATTTTTATTACGATTTTTATTTCCTTTTTCAGAATTAGGCACAAAGTTAAAAACAGAATTATTAACTTTCAAAATATTTTCTTCTTTTTTAATAACAATATTAAGATAGGCAGTCATTCCAGGAATAAGTCTTAAATCTTCATTATCGATTTTTACAATAACTGTATATGTCACAACATTCGATTCGCTAACAGGGTTTAATCTGATATTATCTATAATACCAACAAAGTCTTCACCTTCATAAGCATCCACTGTAAAAGAAACTTCCTGCCCATGTTTTATCATACCAATATCAGCTTCAGAAACAGAAGCTTCAATTTGCATCTTAGATAAATCTTCAGCAATTTTAAATAAATCAGGAGATGAAAAAGAAGCAGCTACAGTTTGCCCTTCATCAATTTCACGAGAAATAACAATACCATTCACAGGTGATTTAATAATAGCATAAGACAAATTAATATCTGCTCTTTTATATTCAGAATCAGCAGAATTATATTCCGCCAAATTAGTTTTATAATCCACTTGAGCTTTATCAAGTTCTGCTTTAGCAATATAATCTTTTTTAAACAAATCTGATGCACGATTTAATTCTAACTTAGATAAATCCAAAGCAGCTTTTGCTTTTTGTTTTTTCGCCACAGCCATATCAAGTTGTGATTGCAAAACAGACTTATCAATTTCAGCAAGCAATTGTCCTTCTTTAACTTTATCATTAAAGTCCACATAAACTTTTTCAATTCTTCCACTAACCTGAGTTCCAACTTTAATAAGGTTAACAGGATTAATAGTTCCATTAGCAGTAATTTGTTTTGAAATATCTCCTCTAATAACTTTAGTAGTCACAAAAGAAACTGCATTTTTATCTTTTTTAAAAAAACCATAATAAGTAAAAACAGCTCCTATCAAAATAACTAAAAACCAAAACCATTTCTTTTTAAAAATTTTCATAAAATTATTCTCCTATATTTTCTTCTAAAAATTGAATATTCAAATACCCAATTGCTCTAAGCAAAGCCATTTGAGCTAAAACTTTTTCATATTGTGTGGTAATTCTTTCATTAAGTGCTGTACTATAAGAAGCTTCTAAAAACAATAAATTTAAAAGATCCCCTCTTCCATTTCTATACATTCCCAAAGCCACATCTCGAGCTTGTTTAGAAGACTTAACTAAAGCAAGTGATGCTTCATAATTTTGAGAAGAATTTTTCAAGTAATGATAAGAAGTCCAAACTTCATAAGCAACTTCTTTTTCAATAGTCTCTCTATCAGCTCGAGCTCCTTCATAAGCATATCTTGCTTGTGATGCAGCATAAGTTTTAGAAAACCCAGAAAAGATAGGAATACTTACATTAAAAGAAATTGAGCTTCCGTCATTATTAGGAATATCATTTTTATCATATTCAACTCTTGAAGCAGAAGCACTAAAAGAAACAGAAGGTAAAAAATCTCTCTTAGCAGCTTTATATTGAGCTAAGTAAGCACGTTCCTTAGCAATAATAGAAGCAACAGAAGAACGATTTTTAACAGCTTCATCAATAAGCACATTAATACTTTTTTCAATTTCATCTACATTTTTTAAGAATTGAGGTTCTTCTAATTTGACTTCGACACCTTGTGGAATATTCATCAACTTATTAAAATTTCCTCTTTCAATTAAAACAGCATTTTCTGCTTTATAGTATGTAAGTTGTGCCTGAGCAAATTGTGTTTCTGCATTATAAACATCAGATTTAGGAACAACACCAACTTTATATTTTTCTTTAGCAATCTTATAAGCTTTTTCATAAGCCTTCAAAGAAGTATCAGCAGCAATAACAGCTTCTTGAGCAGAATAAAGATTAAGATAAGATTTAATCACATCATAAACAAAATCTGTAACAGTACTGCTGTGTTGATATCCAACAGACAACATAGAAAAATATTGTTTATCTATATTTTGTCCTCTTTTTCCAAAATCAAAAAGCAACCAATCCAGATTCGCACCAAAGTTCCAGTTATCATTCATATCTCCATCGCCATATCTTTTATTAGCCCCAATACTAACAGTTGGAAAGTATAAAGATTTTGAAGCTCCATAAGCAGCAGCTTGTTGTTTCACTCCATACCAAGAAGATTTTAATTCAGGGCTTCTGCACATTGCAAGGTTAACAACCTTATAAACATTTATTTTAGATTTTTTAAAATCAGGAAGTTTACAATCCAAATCTTCTTTTTTCTGTTCTATTTTTTGATAAGGATTTTTAGGTGTTTTTTTTTCAGCAAGAAGTGGGTCAAGCGCAAAAGAGCTTTTAGCAAAACTAAAAGCAACTAAAGTAAATATTAAAAATTTAAACCCCTTAAACATGCTAATATTATATCACAAAAATGATTTTTTAGCAAACTTTAAAAAATAAAATTATCTACTGAATGTTTCAAAATTGAGCATATTAAAATACGTGATTGTTTGGGAACTTTTATTTCTTTTTGCTTTGCAGCCAATTTTCAAATGTTTATTTCTATGCTACTTTAATTTGTGTCATAATATAATCAAAAGTCTTTTTTTCAAAAAGTTGTCCACGTATAGTCTCTCTAGCCATTGGATTTTTATTATAATATTCAATAACCATTTGTTCTTGACCTGGATATCTTAGAGCTTCTGACTTAATAACATTTTCAATTTCATAGTCACCAACTTCAACACCAGCTTTTTTACCAATATTTCCGATTAAAAGCCCTAATTTAACTCTTTGTGAAGCTGTAGACATAGCTTCTTTTTCAGCCATGTCTTTATTTTGTTGTTTCACATATTGTAATTCTTGATTAACCAAAGATTCTGGTAATTCGAATTTAACTTTTTTATCTAAAGTTTCCAATATTTGATCTTGCATTTTTACATTAGCTTCTGATTCGTATTTACCTTTTAAAAGTTCAGAAATATAGCCTTTCAAATCATCAACACTTTTTCGTCCCAATGCAACAGCAAATTCATCATTAATAATAGGAACATCTTTTTCTTTAATTTCATTTATTTTAACTTTGAAAACAGATTTTTTACCAGCTAAATCTTTTGAATGATATTCTTTAGGGAAAGTAACCTTAACGTCTACATTTTCACCTTTCTTTTTTCCAATTAATCCTTCTTCAAATCCTGGGATAAATTGACCACTTCCAATTTCTAATGGATGATTCGCACCTTTTCCACCATCAAAAGCAACATCATCAACAAAACCTTCAAAATCGATAACTGCAACATCACCTTTTTTAACAGGTCTATCTTCTTCAATACTTTTCAAAGCAGCACGAGATTCTGCAATTTGCAGTAAAGATGTTTCAATTTCTTTTTGTGAAACTTCAGGAACATCTTTTTTAATTTCAATCTTAGAAAAATCCACATCAGCAATTTCTGGAAGCACATCGAAATCAGCTTCGAATTCAATATCTTTACCTTTTTCAAATTTATCTATTTTCACAGCAGGACGAAGTGCAGGTTGCAATTTTTTATCTTTTAAATAAGAAGTGATAGCAGAAGAAATAGCATTTTCTAAAGCCCCACTCACAATTTCTTGATCATATTTTTGCTTAACTACATCAACTGGCACATGACCTTCACGAAAACCCTTAATTTTAACAGAAGGCAAAATTTTATTTAATTCATCATTATAATGTTTATCAAATTCGGCTGCTTCAATAGTAAAATTGATTTTATAGTTAAGATTCTTGATTTTTTCTTTCATTTTCATACATATCACCTATAAGGGCTAAAAAATTAATTAGTAAGTATAATACTAATAAAACAAAAAAAAGCAAGAAAATTCAAAAATTAGTTGCTTTTTAGTTTGCGCTATAGTATAAAGACTACTCGCGGGGGTGTAGCTCAGTTGGTTAGAGCGCGTGCCTGTCACGCACGAGGTCGCGGGTTCGAGCCCCGTCACTCCCGCCACTTTAACTAAAAAAATCTTCCAAAAAACTACCAGTTAAAATCTTACCAGCCTCGGCTGTATATTTTTTTGTTTTCTGATGAACAACCAAAGGACTATAAAGAGTAGTAGGAGTTTTAGACCCCTTAACAGCTCTAACAATAATTCTATTAGCTTTCTCTCCTTCAAAAGAAGCCAAAGGAAAAACTTCAATCTTTCCCATTTTCTTTTCAACAAGCACAGCGAGTATTTCAGCAAGCCTTTCTGGCATATGAACAATAATAAAAGTTCCATGATTTTTAACTCGCTTACAACAAAACTCACACCATTCCTTTAATGACGTATTAAATTCCTGATGCGCAAGATTTTTAATATGATTAGGTGATTTCGTTCCAACAAAATAAGGCGGATTGGTCACAACATAGTCAAAATCTTCTTTAATAGGATTATGTTTTAAATCCCCTTTAACTATTTTAATTCCCTTAAATTGGTTAAGTTTTATATTTTGTTTAGCCAAAGCAATCATTTCATCTTGAATTTCAAGTCCAGTAATTTTCAACTTTGGATTATTATTCAAAGCAACAAATGAAACAGCTCCAGTTCCAAAACCAATATCCAACAAGGTTGCAGATTTATTTTCTTTAACTGCTGCCCCTAAAAAAACAGCATCAATAGAAATACAGTATTTATCCTTAGGCTGCATCATTTTAATTTTAGAACCTAGTATATAGTCATAGTCTTCTTTTTTTTGTCTTGAAAAAATCATAAATTTCCTTTATTATCCGTAAGAATTCTATAATAATTTAAACCAAAGTGCAAGGATCATGGATAATTTAGTATTACAACAAGGGCTACAAATCTTTTACCCACTAAACACATTTTTCTTTTTTCAAAGTTTAGTACTTGTTTTTTTCGCAGTAATAGTATTTAAAAACTTTTTAAAGAAATCAGAATTGGATGAAAGCCTGTTCATCTTCATATCATTTATTTGCTTAATAAGTATCTTAGGCTTCTCATCAATATCAAGCAAATTTTTACACGATGGAACATTTTTCACTACAAAAAGAATATTATTCACATTTTTAACATTATTAATGTTTTATTGTTATTTTGAATTTAAAAAGAAAAAAGCTAAAGAAAAGAAATAGGAGCTATCAGTTATGATTTTAAAATTATTCTCACAAATTGCATTATTTTCAAGCTTTGTTTTTATAGCAATTTTCTTTTATCGTCAGTCAAGAAAAGTTGAAACAAACACATATCCATTTTTGCATCTTTCATTAGGTTGTTTATTTGCTGGATTTTTATTAGGCTCTGAAACTTGGATTAATTTTGCCATATATACAGTAACAGGATTGGTCGCATTCTTTGCAGCAAAATACATAAGCAAAAAAGGAAGCACTATTGGCAGCAAAGCTCTAAAGATATTTATATCCCTAACATGCTTAATAGCAGGCTTTTTAATAATGATGCAACCAGAAAACTTTTTACAGGGAAATGCCGGTAATTTAACCTTTTTCTCTCTTCTTTTATTAAGTATTTTTGTATCAATAAGTGGGGCATGTTTTTGCTGTTATACATTCAGTTATTTCAGAGATAAAAAATGGCTTCCTGCAAGAAAAAAGATTTTAAGTGGTGAAGTCTATTTATTATATTCATCTATGTTAATAGCAGCCGCCGCATTAATCTTTTTAATGTTTACTGAATCAGTTCCTGCCTTATTTTTAATCTTCCTATCATGCTTATTATTTATGGTAGTTTTATATGTATTTGCCCTTGAATCAACTCGCGACATAATCTATTCAAAAGTTGAATTATTATTTGGAACACAATTCATAATGGTTGGTTTATTACTCGCATCAACTCCTAGTTTATTATTAGGTTCGTTATGGATAGCATATAAATTAAAAGACACTAATTTCCATGAATTCAGAGAAATATTATATCAAAGATTACATATAGAAAAAGTAATTTGCATATTTACTGATTGCAAAACACGAGTAAAAAATATCAAACTAAGAAAACCCAAAAAAGAAGTAAAATAAAAAAAGGCCAATAAAGGCCTTTCTTTTTTAGACATATTTGGGACGAATTTCATCTCCAACTGAAAGTTTGTTTTGTGATTTAACAGTGCGTGTTTCACCGCTAACAAAAACAACTTCACAAATCCATTCTCCATTAACCAATTTTTGGCTAATCACTTCTTTAACTATTTTCATTGGTTTACGTAAATTTAAAATTTAAAAAACTCTTATTTATATATTTTTAGAACATATATTAACTAAATTAACTTTTTGCAAATCTTCAGTAGAAATCAATTGAACAGAAACCTTTGCAGGATCAGTCCCCTTACTTCCTAAATAATTTTGAATAGTAACTGAACGTTTAACTGCATTACGTCTATATTCTCTTTCGTTCAAATCTACATCTTTTTTATAATAAACATTAACATTTATTTTTTGATTAGGTTTTAATCTAACTCTGACATCATCAATAGCACTAGCTGATTTTTCATTAACATTTGCTCCTTCAAAAATAAAGTCACGACAATATTCAATTTCTTTAGGAGTTTCTATTTTAGTTTTCTCAGAATTATCTGAAACCTTTTTTTCTTTTTGTAAAACCTCTCCATCATCAATAAATTGAACAAATGAATAAGGTTTTAATTCACGTGGCGCACTTGCTTTAAAATCAAAAAATTCTTCCCCACCATACAATTCAGGATACTTTATTTCAGCATAGGCTGAAAAAGGAAGAATCAAACAAGAAAATAAAACTACTTTTTTAAACATATATCCTTCAATTCATCTAAAACTTCTCTTGAGCACCCAGCGATTAAAAAATCACCAGCTTCTTCAACAAACCCACCAGCTTCAACAACTAATGGAATTCCTCCTGCATAATCAACTAATTTAGGTTTATAAGCAATCATAGCATCTAATTTTCCAGAAGCTAAATAAGCCATATCAAGTGCAATAGACCCAAAATCTCTAACAGAGTATTTGCTTTGTAAATCATCTCTAATACTAACAGAACAATCTCCTTTTTCAGCACAAAGAGCTGGATAAAAAGAAATCAAACACTTTCCGAGTTCACGTCTTTTTGAAACTCTAAGTCTTTTACTTTTATAAGGATGATCTAAATAAGCACCTTGTCCTTTTTCTGCATAAAACACTTCTTCAGTAATAGGATTATAAACAACCCCTGCAATAAAATTCTTTTGTTCAGTCAAACCAATGGATACAGCAAAATAAGGAAATCCGTGCATAAAGTTAGTAGTCCCATCAATAGGATCCACAATAAAATTATGAGCAATATCAGCTCCATTAATCTTTAAATTTTCTTCTTCAGCAATAATTCCATACTTTTCTCTTTTTTCTCTAAGTATTTCAACAAGCTTTTTTTGAACTTTGAAGTCAGTAGAAGTAACAAAATCATTAAGTCCCTTTGAAGCAATTTGAAGATTTTCAACTTCTCCGAAATCACGTCTAATCATTCCACCAACTTTAGAAACAGCCTCCAACATAACATTAAGTGAAGCTGATTTAGAATTTTCCATATTTACATCCTTTTAATTAATCTTTCCTATAATATATTTTAATATATGATTTTGCAACAATTTCCTAAGTTTAAAAATAAAAAAAGACCCCTAGGGGCCAAATTCTATCTTTCAAGAAAATTTCCAATAAATTATTCTTTAAATCCGATTTTTTCTTTAAGGTTCTTAACTTCATCAGTCACATCAGAAAAATCTTGTTCACCATACTTAGTTTTAAGATTTTTAGCTGTCTTTTCTAAAGCATCTAAGCCTTCAAGAAAAAAGCTTGTGTCAACAATCTTTCCTGTCGGAATCTTTGGCATATTAAACTCCATTCGTTAAACATTCCCTTGAAATATAGTTCATACAAAAGTATTTGTCAAGTAAAAAAATCGATTTTTTCACTGGATTTTAAGACTAATCTTTGATAACCTTATATTTATAGGTACAAAAAATGAAAAAATACTTACTATTACTTGGGTTATCAGTCTTAATCTCTGCCTGCAATATGGATCAGACAAAGTCAACTATTACCCAATTTGCAGTTAAAATCCAAAGTTTTGCCTCAAGCATAGTAAAATACCCATATAAGGATACTTTTGTATATATAAAGAATAATTTTGCAAGCAAATCCAATAACTTATACAAAGAAAACTATAATTTTAAAATAGAAACTCAACCAGAAGATATAGAATTAATATTAGAAAACTTATCTTCTTTATGCAAAGAAACACCTAATTGCGATATAGTAAAAGAAAAACTCAACCTTCCACATCATGGAATTTCACCTTTTGCTCATTTAGTAATAAGAATGAATATAATAGATGAAAATTTATTCATAGACGAAATAAATTCCACTGAAAACGCTAAAATAAGCTTTAATTATAAACAAAAGAACATTCAAGAATTAATAGATTTTCACACAGCAAAACAAGACGTCTTACAAAACCTACAAAATGATTTAATTGACATTCAAGAAACATCTCAAACTCCAAATGAAAACTTTAATAAGTCTATTTCAAAAATATCAAAAGAAGTGTCTTCCAACCAAATCATTCTTGATAACTTAGATAAATCAAACACACAAACATTAATTAAAATAGACATTCAAAGAGTTTACCTATCAAATCTAAGTTATTTTAAAAATGCATTTTACTCATTCATGTATGCATTTTACAGTTATGGTTTGATTCCAATAGTTCTTATAGGAGCAATCCTCCCATGGTTTCTGCTTGTATATGCAGTAAAATTATTAATAGCATTATTTAGGAAGGATGAAAAATAAAATGGAAATCAAAAAAATAACTGCGCGTCAGATATTTGATTCACGTGGGATCCCAACAATTCAAGCTGAAATAGAATTAAAAAACGGAATTAAAGGTTGTGCAAACGTACCAAGTGGAGCATCAACTGGAAAACATGAAGCATTGGAATTACGTGATGGAGATTCTAAAAAATACAAAGGTAAATCTGTATATAATGCAATTAAGAATATAGAAAAAAAGATATTTCCATTATTAAAATCAAAAGATGTATCAAAACAAAAAGAACTCGATTCTGCAATGATATACCTTGATGGAACTCCAAACAAATCAAGCCTAGGTGCAAATGCAATTTTATCAGTTTCTTTGGCTTGTGCAGTAACTTCTGCAAAAGCACAAGGAAAAGAACTTTACCAATATTTAGGAAAAGGTAAATCACTTCCTACTCCATTAGTAAACATAATAAACGGAGGTGCTCATTCTGATAATAAATTAGACTTCCAAGAATTTATGATTTCACCAATTGGTATTAAAAAGTTTGAAGAAAAAATGCAAGCATGTGCAGAAATTTTTCAAACATTAAAATCAATTTTAAAAGATAAAAAGTTAGAAACATCAGTTGGTGATGAAGGTGGATTTGCTCCACAAATCAACTCTTCAACTGAAGCAATAGAATTAATCTTAGAAGCAATAAAAAAAGCAGGATACACAACAAAGCAAATTCAAATAGCGCTCGATTGTGCAGCTTCTGAATTTTACGATAATGGAACTTATAACTATGAAGGAAAAAAACTATCTTCATCAGATATGATAAAAGTTTATGAAGATTTAACAAGCAGATATCCAATATTTTCAATTGAAGATCCACTTGCAGAAGATGATTGGGAAAATTGGAAAGCATTGACTGCAAAATTAGGCAAAAAAGTTCAATTAGTAGGCGATGATTTATTCACAACAAACCTTCAAAGATTAAAAAGAGGAATTAAAGAAAAATCAGCAAATGCAATTCTAATAAAGTTAAATCAAATAGGTTCACTTTCAGAAACAATGGAAGTAATTGAACTTGCAAGAAAGAATAATTTCAATTTTATAATTTCCCATCGTTCAGGAGAAACAGAAGACACATTCATAGCCGACCTATCAGTTGCAACAAATGCAACTCAAATAAAAACAGGCTCAATGAGCCGCTCAGAACGACTTGCAAAATACAATCGTTTATTACAAATCAATGAAAAAGTAAAAGGAATATGGTAATATGAGTTTACTTTCACTACTTTCATTAGATTTATTTCAAGTAATTATTGATAATTTCTTTTCAATATTAGTGATAATTGGTATTTATTTAGCCCCAATATTCTTCATTTTCAAAGGCAACATAAATGACAAACACAAACACATGTACATGATGATACATCTAATCACTGCATGGACAATAATCTTCTGGCTTATTATTCTTTTGATAGCCATAAAAAAATAATAACAAAAAACCAATAATCCCTTGTTTTAGTTCACAAAATGTGATACAATTAGCTAGCAAAAGTTTAAAAAAGAGAAGGAGAGACTCTTATGAAGCAATTAAAAACATTAGGATTCCTAACCCTTGCAGCATTGCTTGTGGTAACAAGCGGATATGCTCAAAGAGCAAATACAGGGAAATCCACAAGATCAGGATTAACATCTACAGGGATGGCAACAAGAACAATTGCTCCATCACTAACATACCAAACTGCAACTGCTAAACCAGATTCAGTTCTAGGTTACAATGGAACACATGTTGGTTACACTGACATTGACTTTGACGCAATTGATGTAAGATGTAAAAATTTAGTAGGCCAAGCTTTAAAAACATATTGTTTAGAAAATGAATGTTCAGAAAGTTCAAACACATATATCGTGTCTCAATCTCTCCCATTGGACAGAACAATTGCTACTTTGAACACATACAAATTTGATTCTCCAGCAACTTCAGAATCAAGAACATATACAGCAGGAACTTATGTATACAACTCATCAGTAGTAGCTATGTGCTCTCCATACATAGTAAACTTAGTTGAAGCATATATTCCATCAAATTATTCAACTGTAACAGACGCATGTCATGAACAATATGGAAGTGCAATTGATAAATATTGCCAAGGCAATCAAGGTTGTTACAAAATAAAGAATTTCCAAATTCTTGAATACATGAAAAAGAACAGTACTCAAGATTACATGAATTCTATTACAAACCCAACAGCGTCTGGAGCAACTAAATACTTCTTCACAGATTATTGTATGAATAAACTTGCAGATAAAATCAGATTATCATTAATAAACTTATATATGCCTGATTACAAAGAATGGCAAAGAGGCATGTGTAGAAGAGCTTATCAAAATGCTATGTCAGAATACTGTGAAAACGACGGATGTATGGAAGAATTATCATTAACAATGATGTTAAATAATGACAAATTCAATTCTTATGTTAACGCATACAGTGACAACATCAATTGTAACAAAGAATTAACACAAGATGTAAAAGACACATTGATTGAAGAAATGGTAAAATTAGAAAACGCATGTATAAGAGAAGGTGCTCAATACAATGCATCAAAGAATCAATGTCAATGGACTATCGTATTACGTGATGATTCAAACATAGAAATTGATCGTTTAATCTTTGACGAAGGCCAAACATTAAAATGTAATGATGATGTGTTTATCGATCCATTCTCAAAGAAAGGTCGTGAACGTGCAGGCAAAAAATGGATAGCAACAGAAGAAGCTGCAAAAACTCTTGCAACAGGTGGTGGAGCTATTACTGGAGGTATCATTGGATTTAACGTAGGAAAAAGAATTGATGACAACATCTGGTTAAAAGACGCTATCACAACAGCTATTGCAAACAGCTGGGATGCTGGTGGAAAAGGAAACGTACAAAAAGTAGGAAATAACTACTATGTTCTTGAAAACGTTACAACAGAAGATGGAAGCACAATCCAAACTACAACAACTGTTTCTCAAGAAGAATATAGTGTTTCTCAAGACAGAAAGAAATTGGCAGAAAAATTCTCTGACTATGAAATAAAAGCTGTAAGAAATGCATTGAACAGAAAGGGATCAACATATCAACAAATAGTAGACGAAGTAGAATTCGCACTATGGAAAACAAGAATATGTAAAAAATCACCAACATGTTCTGCTGCGATCTTGGTACGTACAGTATTTGATGTAACACCAAATTACTTAAGACAAATCAAGTTCAACGAAGCATGCACAATGGCTACATTATTCTACGGAAATGGTAATACAGAATACTTAGTATTATCAGCACCAAAAGAAGGAGCAAAATGTCCTGATATGGCTTCATTAAAATCTACATTAATCCAAAATGGACATGAAGATATAGCAAATGAATTAACTGTTATTGACCAATTAGCAAGAACAATAACTACTGCTGATTACCAAAATAACCTAAACAAACCTCAAGATTATGATAAGGATGTTTATGCAAATTCATTAAAAGTAATTGAAGGTACAAGAGATGCTGAATCAACAGCACAAAAGTTTGAAATTGATTGGGATAACCTAAACATCTTAACAGTAAAGTTTGCAGGAAACAAATCTTTCTCAAACAAAGCTGTAGTAGGAAAAGCAGTAGGAACAACAGTAGGAGCTGTAGGATTAGGAGCTGCTGCATTTGGAATAACATCTGTTGTATATAACTCAAAGTATGATAAGGTAGCATGTTACTCAACATTCCAACCAAAATCTGGTGCAAAGAATGCACGTAAAGAAATAAAGAAAGCTGATTGGGGTGGAACTTACACCTTCCCTAAGATAAGCGTTGCAGAATAAAAAAAAGGGCTTTTAAAAGCCCTTTTTTAAATTAACTTAAATAAATAAAACAAATGCCATGAGCAAAAAACAACAAGCAACTACCATAAGTTGCCACCTATCCCAGAAACCTTCATAAAATTCTCTGAAATTCTTATTTATTATAACCCAATGCAATAACCAAATTGCAAGAGCAATAACAAAAGGCAACAACGTTGTTATTGTCCATGTCATGACACTAATACCATCCTCAAATCCTCCAGTATAAAAAAAGAAAAACTGGACTACAAACATTGCTATAAACATAAAGCAAGCTGTAAAAATCTGTGCCGTTAAAGTTTTCATATTTTTAAGTTTATTGATTATTATCATATTAATATGAGCATTAATTTAATTAATTGTCAATATTTCCTTATAAACTCTTAATAAAAAGTTCTCTTTAGGTAAAAATAAACATTGAAAAAAGCAATCTAAGTGTCTATCTTAGATATATTAATAAAATTTAGTATAAAGGCCGAGAAATGTTAGAAAAAATGATTAAAAAAATGTTTGGTAATGCCAACGAAAGACTACTCAAAAAAGAATCAAAAACAATTGAACAAATTAATGCAAAAGAAAGTTATTATGAAAACCTATCAGATGCAGAATTAAAGAACCAAACAATTTTATTAAAAGACAGATTGTCAAAAGGTGAAAGCTTAGACGACATTCTTGTTGATGCATTTGCAGTAGTACGTGAAGCAGCAAAAAGAACATTAAGCCAAAGACATTACGACGTACAATTACTTGGTGGTATTTTCATTCATAAAGGATCAGTAGTAGAAATGAAAACAGGTGAAGGTAAAACACTTGTATCAACACTTCCAATTTATTTAAATGCATTAAGTGGCAAAGGTGTACATGTAGTTACAGTAAACGAATACCTAGCAGATCGTGACTCAAAGTGGATGGGTCAAGTTTATGAATTTTTAGGATTAACAGTAGGCTGCATTAAATCACAACAACCTGACGAAGAAAAGAAAGCAGCATATATGGCAGACATTACATATGGAACAAATTCAGAATTTGGATTTGATTACTTAAGAGATAATATGAAACACTCTATGGATGCAATGTATCAACGTCCATTAAACTTCGCAATCATAGACGAAGTAGACTCAATTTTAATTGACGAAGCAAGAACACCGTTAATCATTTCAGGTGCTGGAAGTGACATAACAGATTTATATGTTGAACTAGATTCAATAATCCCAATGTTCAAAGATGAGCATTATAAAAAAGATGAAAAAGATAAAAACGTAATGTTAACAGAAGAAGGTGCAGAATTTGCTGAAAAAGTTTTAACAGAAAAAGGATTATTAAAATCTCCAAATCTTTATGACTTAGCAAACACAGATATAGTTCATCATCTTGACCAAGCATTACTTGCTCATAAATTATATAACAAAAATATAGACTATCTTGTAAAAGACAATGAAGTATTTTTAATTGATGCTTTTACAGGAAGAATAATGGATGGTCGTCGTTTTTCAAATGGATTACATCAAGCATTAGAAGCAAAAGAAAGAGTAGCAATCCAACAAGAAAACCAAACAATAGCATCAATTACATACCAAAATTATTTCAGAATGTATCCAAAGATTTCAGGTATGACAGGAACAGCATTAACAGAAGCAGACGAATTCTTTCAAATATACAAATTAAATTGTATAGAAGTTCCAACAAACAGACCAATTGCACGTGCTGATCATGAAGATGACATATACAGAACATCAGCAGAAAAATATAAAGCAATTGCTCATTTAGTAAAAGAATGCCATGAAAGAAAACAACCAGTATTAATTGGAACAGTTTCAATTGAAAAATCTGAATTACTATCAAATATATTAGAAAAAGAATATGGTATAAAAGACATTTCAGTTTTAAACGCTAAATTCCATGAAAAAGAAGCTAGCATAGTAGCCAATGCAGGTATCCCAGGATCAGTAACAATTGCAACAAATATGGCTGGTCGTGGAACAGATATTCAACTTGGTGGTAATTTAGAAATGCATATAAATAATTTAGGTGAAAATGCATCAGAAAAAGACATTGAAAAAGTAAAAGTAAAAATAGCTGCAGACAAAGAAATCGCATTAAATGCTGGCGGATTATTTGTAATAGGAACAGAACGCCATGAAAGCAGACGTATAGACAACCAATTAAGAGGTCGTTCAGGTCGTCAAGGTGACGTAGGAGCATCTAAGTTCTTTTTATCATTAGATGATGATTTAATGAGAATATTTGGAGCACAAAGACTAGACTCTATTCTAACAACATTTGGTCTAAAAGAAGGTGAAGCAATCACTCACAGATGGATTTCAAAAGCATTAGAGAAAGCACAACAAAAAGTAGAAGCTCATAACTTTGACATCAGAAAAAATTTATTAAAATATGATGATATAGCAAACGAACAAAGAAAGATAATCTACAATCAACGTATTAAAATTATCAACGCTGAAAATCTTGATAAAGAATTAAATGATATGATTGAAGATGTAGTAGAAAATATAGTATCACGTAACATTCCAGAAAACTCATATACATATGAATGGAATATAAATGGTATTGATTTATCTCTTCAAGAATTATTCAATTTAAAACTACCATTACAAGAATGGATTAAGAATGAAGATATAAAAGATATAACAATATTTAACTATATTCTTGATGCAGTAAAAACAGCAATTGAAAAGAAAAAAGAAAAATATAAAACAATTTATAACAACATTCAAAAGATTATATTCTTAGAAATCTTAGACTCACGTTGGAAAGATTACTTATCTCAAATAGATTCTTTAAAAAGAGCAAGTTACTTGCAACAATACGGTCAAAAAGATCCATTACAAGAATATCAAAAAACATCATTCCAATACTTCCAAGAAATGTTATTTGATGTTTCAACAAGAACAACTTCAACAATAGCTCGTATGGAATTTGACGAAGAAGCTCTACATTATTTTGAAGAAAAAGCAAAAAGACAAGACGAAGAAATAATGCAGGAACAACCTGAACCACAAAAAATAGTTGGAGCAGAAACTGAAATAGATATTCACAGTGAAAAGCCAAGAAGAAACGAACCTTGTTCATGTGGAAGTGGAAAAAAATATAAACATTGTTGTGGAAAATTAAATTAATTTGGAGAAAAGATGCCGAAGTTTATACACCTCAGAAATCATAGCAGCTATTCATTAGCTGAAGGTGCTATAAAAATAGACAATCTTGTAAGTCTAGCCAAAGAAAACAAAATGCCAGCTGTAGCCATAACAGATACAAATAATGGTTTTGGCTGGCCAGAATTTTCAAAAACTACTCTAAAAGCCGGCATTCAGCCTATAATTGGAACTCAAATTAATATACCTATTGAACTTGAAGAACGCTTTGATAGCTTTGGAAAAAAGCTTGAACCTGAACTAGGTCAAATAGTTTTATTAGTTCAAAATGAAAAAGGTTATCTAAATATAACAAAAATATTATCTCAAGTTTACACAAACTCAGCATCTGGATTTACTCCATCAGCATCTTGGGAAACATTACAAGAATTCAATGAAGGTTTAATTTGTCTTTCAGGTGGAATAAAAGGGGTAATAGGAAAAAATCTATCAAACAATAATTTTGAAAATACAAATGTAATAGCAAAAAAGTTAAATGAAATTTTCACAAACAGATTTTATGTAGAAATTCAAAGACATTTTTTGGAACCAGAAGAACAACTTGAACCACATTTCATAAAAATAGCAACTGATTTAAACATTCCACTAGTTGCCACAAACGAATGTTATTTTGATAAAGAAGAAATGTATTTAGCACATGATGCGTTCTTATGTATATCTCAAGCAACATTCACAGATGAAATAGACCGCCGTAAAGAAACAACTCATCATTATTTTAAATCACAAGAACAAATGGAAACTCTTTTCGAAGACTTACCAGAAGCAATTCAAAACACAGTAACAATAGCTCAACGTTGTGGATTCGCAGTACCAAACCGCCCTCCTTTACTTCCTCACGCATATGATACAACAAAGTATTCTGAAAAGGAAATTTTGGAACAACAATCTCGTGATGGATTAAAGAAAAGATTAGAAGATTTAAAACTATCAGAGGAAGATCAAAAACAATATTGGGAAAGATTAGACTTTGAATTATCAGTTATAAACAACATGGGTTTTCCAGGATATTTTTTAATAGTGTCAGACTTTATAAAATGGGCAAAGAACAGAAATATTCCAGTTGGTCCAGGTCGAGGTTCAGGTGCAGGATCAATAGTAGCATGGGGATTAGAAATCACAGATTTAAATCCACTACAATATGGATTATTGTTTGAAAGATTTTTAAACCCAGATCGTATATCAATGCCTGATTTTGATATAGACTTTTGCAAAGACGGGCGTGAAGAAGTAATTAATTACGTAAAAGAAAAATATGGCCAAGATAAAGTAGCACAAATAATAAGCTTTGGTGAACTTCAAGCCAAGTCAGCGATTCGCGACGTAGGTCGTGTAATGAGAATACCTCATCCTGTGGTAGACAGAATAGCAAAACTAATACCAGCAGAAGCAAATCAATCAGTAACATTGAAGCAAGCAATTGAACAAAGCCAAGAATTAAAAGACTTAAAACAAAATGATGAAAATATTGCATTACTTTTAAACTATGCAGAACAACTTGAAGGTCTATACAGACAAACAGGAACACATGCATGTGGAATAGTAATTGGTGATCGTCCATTAACAGAATTAATTCCATTATATAAAGATGATCGTTCTCAAATGCCAAACACTCAGTTTGACGTTTATTCAGTAGAAGATACAGGCTTAGTAAAATACGACTTTTTAGGTTTAAAAACATTATCAATAATGAAACAAACAATTGAGCTCATAGAAAAAGATGGTTTAAAAGCTCCAGATATAAACAAGTTAAATCTTGAAGACCCAAAAGTATATGAATTATTTGCTCGTGGAGATACAGTAGGTATATTCCAGTTTGAAAGCCGAGGCATGCAAGAATACTTACAAAAACTTCAACCAACAAAGTTTGAAGAATTAATTGCTATGAATGCATTGTATCGTCCAGGCCCTATAGAAAACATTCCAATGTTTATTAATCGTAAACATGGTGTTGAAAAAATAGAA
The DNA here is from genome assembly GCA_031549385.1 of Alphaproteobacteria bacterium. Lineage (GTDB taxonomy): Bacteria > Pseudomonadota > Alphaproteobacteria > Rs-D84 > SZUA-605 > JAVBPW01. The sequence goes on along the minus strand of JAVBPW010000001.1, from coordinate 327,180 downwards.
TATCCACATCCATCATTAGAAGGAATTTTATCACCAACATACGGAGTAATAGTTTACCAAGAACAAGTTATGCAAATTTCTCAAATACTTGCAAACTTCTCAAAAGGTAAAGCTGACACTGTAAGAAAAGCTATGGGTAAAAAAATAGCAAAACTTATGGCAGAATTAAAAATAGAATTCATTGAAGGTGCAATAAACAACAACATTCCAAAAGAAGAAGCTGAAAGTATTTGGAACTTAATGGAAAAATTTGCTTCATACGGATTTAACAAATCACACGCAGCCTGTTACGCTTACATAGCTTACCAAACAGCATATTTAAAAACTCATTTTCGTCCATATTTTATGGCAGCTACAATGAATTATGAAGAAGACACTGATAAACTTTCAATGTTTTTTAAAGATTGTAAAAAAAATAATTTGGAAGTATTTCCCCCAGACATAAATAAATCAAATTCAGAATTTAAAGTAGAAGAAGGTTCGATTCGCTATGCCCTTGGAGCAATAAAAAATGTAGGCCCAGAAGCAATGCGTCAAATAGTAGAAGAAAGAACAAAAAACGGCGACTTCAAAGATATTTCTGATTTAATAAACAGAATAGACTACAAATCAATCAACAAAAGAATGTTAGAAAATTTAATCAAAGCCGGAGCAATGGATTCGCTTGAACAAAACCGTGCCTTACTTTTAAATAATGTAGATGTAATGATAAACCATGCTCGAATAAAAGCACAAGAACAAGAAGCAGATCAAGTAAGTTTATTTGGTGAAATAAGTGATTCGCATGATAATAATTTAATGGCAAGTTTTAAAAAAGCAAACAAGATGACTTTGTCAGATCAAATAAAAAAAGAGTACGAAGCAATAGGCTTCTACATAACCTCACACCCTATTTTTTCTTACGAAGAATTATTACAAAAAAGAAAAGTTTTAAATTCATCATTTTTCAAAACGACACATGAAAATGGAAACATAACAGTTGCAGCAGTAATAGACACAGTATTCTTCAAAGAAACAAAAGAAACTAAAAAGCCAATGGCTATTTTATCTCTATCAGACATGGAAGGAACTTTTTCTGCTCTTGTATTTGAAAATTTAATAAACAGAGATATGTTAAAGAAAGACACTCCTGTAATAATAACTGGCCAACTTAAAAAAGACGGTGATTCGTATACAATCTTTGCAAAAGCAATAGATTTCTTAGAAAACTATTTCCTAGTAAATACATTTCACTTCATCTTACAATTAAAAGATACAGACCAAGTAACAAAGTTAAATGAAATACTCTCAGAAGCAAAACCGGGTAATGCACATATAACTGCTAAAATAGCAACATCAGCAGGTATAGCATCATTATCATTGCCAAAGAAATACCAAATCACACACGAACTAGTAACAAAGTTAAAAAAAGAAAAAATCACAGTTATAATGGATTAAAATGCGTCTATTATTAATAATATTTTCTCTATTAATTTTCCCAACTTATGCAAATGAAATTTGTTCATTTTCAGTTAAATATTATGGATTCGACAATAAGTCACATGAAGGAACATTAGAAGTAAATTGTTCAATTAAAAAAAATATAAAAGAAATATTTGAAGAACTCTACCAAGCAAAATATCAAATAGAAAAAATCAACCCGCTTTCAAAATACAATTACGATGATGAAAAATCTATGGAAGATAATAATACAAGTGGATATAACAATAGAAATAAACCTAATTCAAATCAAAAGTCAAAACACGCACTTGGTTTGGCCATAGACATAAATCCTTTATACAATCCATATATAAAAGGAAATAAAGTCTTACCTAAAAATGCAAAAAATATAAAAAGACAAGAACCATGTAATCATTGCATAAAGAAAAATGATATATGTCATAAAGCATTTATCAAAAGAGGATTTTCCTGGGGCGGTTCATGGGGTTCTATGAAAGACTACCAACACTTTGAAAAAAATTAAAATTCTACAAAATCTTCTATATCTTCTTTTTTAAGATCATATTGATGAAAGTATTTCATAAATTCAATTATACCATCAATTAATTCATCTTTATTTTTTCCAAACATATTATTTTTATCAAAAGTAAAAACTTTATCTCCAGATTTTTTTACAGCTACTAAAAAATCCCCATTATCTTTACCATCAACATACTCTATTAATTTATAGACATATTCAAAACCATCATATTTTTTCTCTTTTTCTTTTCTAATGGTAACAAAATAGTTTTCATCATCTTTATAAGGATAAAATCTTTTTGATTCTTCAATAAAATAAGTCTTCTCTATCATAATATCTCCTTTAATAAAGGAGAGGATAACCTCTCCCAAAATCAATCTTCCGGCTCATTACTAGGAATACATATTGGAACAACTGTATCTGGATAAATAACATGGCCTTGTTCATCTAATTTTTCCAAATGTAAATGAATTCCATTGTCATCACTATCATAACGAACAGCTTTTGTCCCGTCAGAAGAATATTCTCTAGTCCCTTTTGAATCATCATACTTAGTATCTTCACCCAAAAAATCATCAATAACTTTTTGAATTTGATTCACAACAGGTGTAGAAATAACCGGCTCTTCTATAACATGTTTATTCTTATTACTCATGGTAATATATTTTTTATAAATTTAATTTATTATTTATCAAATTTGATAATAAACTTATTAAAATAAGTTACAATAGAAAAATATTCCCATATTTTTATAAAAATAATGCTCCATCTCGGAGCATCATTTCTATCTTCTTAACTTAATGTGCAATTCACGTAATTGCTTTTCTGTCGCCTCAATCGGAGCATTCATCATCAAATCCTGTCCTTTTTGATTAATAGGGAACAAAATAACTTCTCTTAAATTAGGTTCATCAGAAAGCATCATAACGATTCTATCAACACCATATGCACATCCAGCTGTTGGAGGAGGACCATATTGGAAAGCTAACCATAGTGCAGAAAATTTTGTTTTAACAGTTTCTTCATCATATCCTGCAATAGCAAATGCTATTTTCATAGCCTCTTGATCAAAATTTCTAAGTCCACCTGAACAAATTTCTGCTCCATTACAAACCATATCATATTGATAAGCTTTAATAGTCAATGGGTCTTGTGTTTTTAAAGCTTCAATTCCACCTTGATTTAAACCAAACGGGTTATGGCAAAATCCAACTGTACCAGTTTCACTATCAAGTTCAAAGAATGGAAAATCTACTACCCAACAAAATTTAAAATCATTTTTATCAATTAAATTTAAATCTTCACCTAATCTAATTCTAACTTTACCAGCAGCTTTTTGTGCAGCTTCTAAATTTTCACAAACAAAGAATATACTATCTCCGGTTGAAGCACCACAAAGTTCTTTAATTTTATTGATTCGCTCTTGATCTAAATTCTTAGCAACTGGTCCTTTAACTTCATTTTCAGTAAACACCATATAAGCAAGTCCTTTAAGACCAATCTCAATAGCAAATTCCCCAAGTTTATCAAACCATGAACGAGGTTTATCAGAAGATGCTGGAGCAATAATAGCCTTAACAACTTGTCCCTTTTCAACAGCAGAAGCAAATACTCCAAAACCAGAATCTTTAAATATTTCAGAAGCATCTTTAATTATAATAGGATTTCTCAAATCAGGCTTATCTGTTCCATATTTTTCCAAAACTTCATCATAAGATATCCTTGGGATATTAGGATCAACAGTTCTTCCATTTGCAAATTCTTTAAATATTTCTGGGATAACAGATTCTCCAACAGCAAAAATATCTTCTTGTTCAACAAATGACATTTCAATATCTAATTGATAAAATTCAAACACACGATCAGCTCTTGTATCTTCATCTCTGAAACAAGGTGCAATTTGAAAATAATTATCAAACCCAGCGATTTGTGAAAGTTGTTTATATTGTTGTGGCGCTTGAGGAAGAGCATAAAATTTTCCTTCATGCATACGAGAAGGTACCAAAAAATCACGAGCCCCTTCAGGTGATGTAGAAGTCAATATAGGAGTTTGAAATTCATTAAACCCCAAATCCCACATTCTTTTTCTCATAGATCTAATTACTAAATCTCTAATCTTCATATTACGTTGAAGTTTTTCACGTCTTAAATCAAGATATCTATATTTCAAACGTAAATCTTCAGCAGTTTTTTCTTCAACAGAAACTTGGAAAGGAAGAGTTTCAGAAGTTGAAAGAATACTAATATCTTCAATAACAATTTCAATTTTTCCTGTTGGAATTTTATCATTAATAACAGAAGCATCACGAGCAACAACATTACCTTCAATACAAACAACATATTCAGGTTTTAAAGTTTCAACAACACCAAAATTCTTATCACTATTTTGAATAACACATTGAGTAATTCCATAATGATCTCTTAAATCGATAAAAACTAAATTTCCATGATCACGTTTACGATTAACCCAACCAGATAGTTTAACCTTTTGACCAATATTAGTTTCATTTAACTGCCCACAAGTATGGCTTCTATATTTGTTCATAACAAGCTCCTTACATAACTTCTTTAAAATTTTATAACTATAAGGGCGAAAGATTCGCGGTGCCACCTTACTTTGGTCTTTGATAAGCTATATCGGGCAAACCCGGAAGGTTCTAATAAAAGCTTAAAGCTTTGTTCTTCCTTCAACTCCGCTGTGTTTGCAGCATCATCGTCTGGAACACCATTATAATCAAGGAAAAACAAAATTCAACAAAAAAGCAAAATCCCCCTACCTTGCAAGGACTTGAAAAATATGGTAAAATCAATTGATGGAAAAAAATTTGCTTTTTTTTGCTTTAATTTGCATATCCTCAGCACCGTCTGCAGCTGAGCAAACATTCCATACAACACACAATGCCAGAGAAACTCAAAAAATTTTATTAGAAAACAAACACAGAAAAATGGATGAAATATCTCCAGCATATAATAACGATGAATATAACGCTTTATTTGGTGCAGCTCCAGCAGCAAGATCTGCAAAACCAACAACTTCTTTATCAACAACCACAACTACCCCTGTGCCAGCTAAAGAAGAAAAGAAAGTTCTTCCATTCCAAGAACCAGTAAAAGCAGATGATAAAGACTTTCCTGTATTTGACGACGGCGAATTATTATTAGACGATGAACCTTTAGATGATGAAGAATTTTACGACGAAGAATTCTAAATTAGTTTTTCTTGAGAAGCTTTCCATAAAATAAGATCAATATAACCTTTAGGATATCCAGTTTCTTTTTCCAACTTTTCAAAACAATTATCACAATATTGTTTTATTTTAGGACTAAGAGGAGTTCCAACTAATTCAAAATCTTTTTCTTCTCCTAAAACTCTAATTCCAAATCTTTGAATCCAAACATCATACTTAACAATATTTTCACCTAAATTACGAGCAAAGTGATTCGCAGTAATTTTTCCTATATGAGGGAGTTTAGATAAATATTCAACTCTTTCATCAATATTATTAAGTTTATAGTATTCATCTCTATAAACCTGTTTATTATCCCACATTTTCATAATAGCTTTAATCTTATTAATATTTCCAAAAATCTTAATAAGCTCATCAAACGCCGGCTTTTTAGGGTTATTTTTAAAATAATCCATAATTTCTAAATGCTTTCTTTTAGCAGTCTTTTGGGAAAATCCAGAAGCTAAAATAACATATGAAGCATTCCAAAAAAACTCATCAACACTAAATATAGGTCTATTACTTAAACGTTCTTTAATAACATCAAAGGGTTCAGAGTCATGGTTCAAATTTTGTTCAAAAATTTGCTTTTCCAGATTAAAAAAGAGTTCTTTATTAAGGTTAATTTTCTGCATTTTCTTTTTATATTGCCATTATTTCAATTAATTCATATAATAATCCTAATAATAAAAAAAGAAAGAAAAAACAATGCGTGGTACTAACACAAAGAAAGAAATAGTCAAAAGTTCCAGAGGCAGAAAAAAATCCTCAACTCTTTGGTTAAAAAGACAATTAAAAGATGAATTTACAAAAAAAGCAAAGGATGAAGGCTTGCGTTGTCGTGCTTGTTATAAGATTCAAGAAATCCAAGATAAGTACAAATTTTTTTCTCGTGGTAAAAAAGTAATAGATTTAGGTGCAGCCCCAGGTGGGTGGAGCCAAGTAGTAATTCCATATGTAGGAAAAGGAAATGTAGTTGGCATTGACCTTCTTGATATTGAACCAATAGAAGGATTAATTTTCAGACAAGCAGATTTCACCGATGAGCAAACACAAAAATGGTTATCATCACAATTTGGAAAGGTAGACATAATAATGTCAGACATGGCACCAAACACAAGCGGAATGAAATCAGTAGACCATATAAGAATAATAGCCCTTCTTGAAGAAGTTTTTGAATTTGCAAAAATAAATTTAAAAGAAGGTGGAACATTGATTGCAAAAGTATTCCGAGGTGGAGCAGAAAACGAATTATTGACTGAAATGAAAAAATCATTTAAAAAGGTAGAACACTTCAAACCAAAATCGTCACGTTCTGATAGTGTAGAAATTTTTTTAGTAGCATCAGGATTTAAAGGAGAAAAATAGTAATGGCAAGACAAGTATATTGTATTTATCACAACGCAGACTTTGACGGTATAGGATCCGCCGCAGTAGTAAATCACTATCATAAAGAGCTAGGTGATAAAGTACAAGTTTATGGCTGGAACTATGGGGCAAAACTTCCTCCTTATGAAACTTTTGACAACGATGGAATTGTATACATGGTTGATGTAGTATTTCCAATTGAAGATATGAAAAAGCTATTATCAAAGTATAAACAAAACTTTGTATGGATAGATCACCATGCATCTGCAAAAGCAGATTTTGCAGCATTAAAAATAAATGCACATTTGAATTTAGAACAAGCAGCAATTAAAAATTGTTGGGATTATTTCTATCCATATTTACCATTTCCAAAAGGCCTACAATTAATAGCTGATTATGATATTTGGAAATTATCAGAAGAAAACAAACAATTTAATTATGCTTTATTTTCAAACCCAGAATACAAAAAACCAAAATATGAAATATGGGGAAAGATAATCAGAGGTGATGAAGAAATAGTAGATAAACTAGTTGCAAAAGGTGAAATAATTCAAGATTACGTAAGAGAAAATCAAAAGAAAATAATGCAATCAGCTCACCTAGTAAAATTTGCAGACTATACAGTACCTGCATTAAATTCAAACGTACAAGGTTCAGAGATATTTGAAGCTAATGTAAAAAATCTTTATGAAAAATATCCTTTTGTGGTTTTATACTATAAAGTAATTACAGGTTGGAAACTATCGCTTTTTACAAACAGAAAAGATATTAACCTAATTGAAATAGCAAAAGATTATGGTTTCAAAGGTCATAAAACTTCATGTGGAGCAATGTTAGAAAAACTTCCATTTGAATTTTTAAATCTACCTGTTGATAAAAGCTAATTACAAAATTGTTCGAGCAATAGTCAAAATATAAACATCTGCTCCAGCAGACTTTAATACTTTTGCTATTTCATTAACAGTAGCTCCAGTTGCCATAACATCATCAACAATTAAAACTTTTTTACCTTTAATTTTATTAACATTTTTCAAAGCAAAAACATTATGAACACTTTTCTGTCTTCCAGAATAAGATAATGATTTTTGTGTATTAAATTTTTTTCTAACAATAACATCATCATAAACATCTTTTTTAAAAAGCTTTCCTAACTCATAAGCAAACACTCCAGCTTGATTATATTTTCTTTTTAAAAATCTTTTATAATGCAGTGGCACTGGAATAATACAGTCAATGTTTCCAATAAAATCTTTTTTAAAACCAAAAGATAAATATGCAAAATATTTTCCTAAAAACGATTCGTCTCTATGTTTAAATGGAAGTATTAATTTTTTAGAAATATCATCATAAACCATCAACGATTGACATGAAACAAAAGGAACGTTCTTCTTTCTGCAATATGTACATTCATTAGGATTCGCAGTATCTTTATCAAAGATATTTTTTGAAATAGGATAACCACATTTTTCACAATAAGGTTTAACAATAAAAAGCAATTGAGAAAAACATTTATCACATAAATGGTTTTCACTATCAATAATAAGACATCTACAGTTATAACAATATTTAGGAAATAAAAAGTTTATAAAACTATTTAATAACTTTACCAATTGATAGCTCTGAAAGCTTTTTCTTTTATAACATTACCAAATGCATCAGTTTTTCTAGATTCTGCTTGTTTATAAGAATCAAGATCAACAATCTTCAAAACCATAGAATTAAAAGGACGTTTTGAAAGCACTGGTTTAATTTGATATTCTTTAATTCCTTGGTCTTTTAGGATTCGAGAAACAACAGCTAGTCTTTTAGCCATTAATTTCTTAGAATTTGTATCAGTCAAAGATTGATCAGAAATATAAAGTTCAACTCCATTAGTAGGATTATTTAAAACAATAGAAGCAAAAGAAGAAATCAATTCAATATTCTTAGTATTAACAGAAGAACCACCTTCTTCAAAAGCAACTTTCATTTGTAAAATATCGATTTTCTTTTCTAAATCCATCGCAGATACACTTTCTTGAGAGAAAGCATCTAAATTCTTTAACAAATCACCATTTTCAACAATCAAGGAAGATTTGCTTGAAGAAGATTTATTATTATTTAAAGAAACATCACTACCAGAAAATGCTTTAGCAGGTAATGGACCAACATCTTCAGCCAAATCACTGCTTTCTACAAAAAAATCATCCATATCATTTTCTGACATAGGATCTAAATCTTCTTCCATAAAATCGTCACCCATATCACCTTCCATAAGTGTTAGGTATTGGTTTTCTGACATATAAACTTTTTCGAATTCTCTTTTTACATCTTTTGGATATTCGATTCTCTTTTCTTTAACAAGTGGACTTTCTTTAGTCTTAACAAACTTATAAGGAAGAACTATTTGTTCTTTTTCCTGTACTTCAGCTTTTTTACTATTTTCATTAAAAGCCGGTAAAATAGCACTTTGTTTTAAGTCTTCCAATTTTTGTTCTTGTTCTAAAATTTGTTTTTGTAATCTAGCAATTTCTTGTTTTTTAAGATCCATTTCTTTATCTAAAGGATCATTTTCAATTTTCACACTTTTGCCAGTCTTAGATTCGTTTTTAGCAGTTACAATTTTGCTTTTCCCAGCAGCAACAGGAACAACAATTTCTTCACCACCAACCTGATATTTTAAATTAGGACGATTAATACGTAATTTATTTCTATTATAAACATAGTCTTCTGTATCACGAGCAACAGATGAAGTTGATGCAACTTGATAATCAGTTCTAACTTCTCTATTCACTGCAACAACAGGGGCTGTTTCGACTCTAAGTTCTTTTCCTTGCACTTCTGGAAAAGCAACAACTGGTCCACCATTGCCAAACAACGCAGCATTACCAACACTGCAATATCCAATAGCAACTAACAATACTAATAAAGAAAATTTATTTTTCATTTCCCCATGTCCCCTTCTACAAACTTCTTTTTAATGAAAAAAAAGACAAAATCAAGGAAATATTTATATTTATTGCAAATTATATAAAATTAAAATAAACTAAATAACGAATGAATAAAAAGTTTGTGTAGATGAGAAGAGTTATATTAGTATTAGTTTTATTATTAGGAGCATGTGGTACAGATTATTCAAAAGATAATCCACAAATCACAATGGATTACTCTTTAAGAAAAAGAGCAAATACAACTACATTTCTATCTAGCGTCTTATATTACAAACCAAATTCAACCATCTTAAGTGATTCAGACAAAAAAGCATTGGATCAAACTGTTGAATTTTACAACAAATATCCAAGCGTAGTAAAAATAATCTCTTATGCTTCCGCATCAAATGTTTCCAAAGAAAGAAATAAAAGAATAGAATATTATTTAAAAGATAAAATTAAACCAATACAACTATCTTTTGAACAAGGAACAAAGAATGAATTAATTTACTCAGATGAAACACTAAAGAAGGACGAAGACTTTTCCACAAGAACTGAAATATATATAAGTTATTAAGGAGGGATAATGACAAACAAATCTCTCTTAAACAAAGAATGGAAATTAAAAAACTACGACGATCGTTTCTCACAACTTATATCACAAAAATTTGAATTATCTCCGATTCTCGCACAAATAATAGCATCAAAAGAAATTCCACTTGATGGCATAGAAAATTATTTAAATCCAAAAATTAAAAACCTTCTTCCAAATCCATTTGATTTTAAAGACATGGAAAAAGGAATTCAAAGAGCAATTCAAGCAATTAAAAACAAAGAAACAATAGCAATTTTTGGTGACTATGATGTAGACGGTGCAACATCCTCTTCGATTCTCTATGATTTTTTAAGAAAATTAAAATGCCCTCTTCTTTTGCACATTCCAGACCGTGAAGAGGATGGTTATGGGCCAAATGAAAAAGTATTTCAAAGCTTCAAAGATAACGGAGCAACTTTATGTATAACAGTAGACTGTGGTATAACAGCATTTGAACCAATCAAGCATGCAAATAAAATAGATTTAGAAATAATAGTAATCGACCATCACGAAGCAGAAGTTAAACTTCCATCAGCACATGCTGTAATAAATCCCAAAAGACTTGATGAAGAAACAAATCATAAATATTTTGCAGCAGTAGGGGTAGTGTTTTTATTTTTAGTAGGTTTGAAAAACAGATTAAAACAAATTAATTATTTCGAAGAAAATAATATTTCAGAACCAGATTTATTAAAGTATATGGATTTAGTTGCATTAGGCACAGTTTGTGATGTAGTTCCTCTAGTAGACGCAAACAGAGCTTTTGTAAAAACTGGATTATGTCAAATTCAAAGACGTGAAAACATAGGTCTAAAAGCATTAGCTGATGTAGCAGGAATAAAAGAAACAATCGACATATTTCATTTAGGTTTCATATTAGGACCAAGAATAAATGCAGGTGGCCGTGTGGGTGTATCATCAACAGGCACTCAATTACTTTTATGCAATGATGAAACTCAAGCATGTGTATTAGCAAACATTTTAAATGATGAAAACACAAAGAGAAAAAATATAGAAACAATAATATTAGAAGATGCTCTGGATCAATTATCTCAAAAAGAAGATTATGGAAACTTTGTATTTTTATTCAATCAAACATGGCATCCAGGAATAATGGGAATTATAGCCAGCCGAATAAAAGAAAAATTTAATCTCCCAACTTTAATAGGAACAGTTAAAGATGGAATAATAAATGGCTCTTGTCGTTCAGTCGAACAAATAGATATAGGTCAAATAATAATAAAAGCAAAAGACAATGGGATTTTAACTGAAGGTGGTGGACATAAAATGGCAGCAGGATTTTCTTTAAAAGAAGAAAATCTACAAATCTTCCAAGAGTTCATAAACGAACAAATAACCACTCAACTTAATGGAAAAGAATTTTCAAGAGTACTATCAATTGATTCGACAATTGACGCAGGTGCACTAACAATGGAACTAGCTGAAGAAATAAAAAAACTATCTCCATTTGGTACTTCAAATGAAGAACCTCGATTCGTTTTAAAAGATGCAAGATTACAATCAACCCAAATTTTTTCAAATAAACATATAAAAGCCACGTTTAAATCCAGCACAAACAAGCCAATAACTGTATTATTATTCAACTATGAAAAGAATGATTTAAGCAACGCTCTATTACAAAACATAGGTTCAACTTTTGAACTAGCAGGTAAAATAAAGATAAATAATTGGAATAACCGCAAACAAATCCAGTTTTTACTTGAAGATGGAACTTTTAAAAGCTAGAATAAAAGACAGATAAATCTTTAAAGGAGCAATAAAAATGAAAAAGACAATCACAATACTTTCAATAGCATTATTATTAGGTGCATGTGGATCAACACAAGAGCAACCAGCACCACAAAAATCAAACTTAACTTATGGAATGGTAAAAAGCAAAATAGTTAAAGGTAAAACAACTCAAAATGAAGTATTAGAATTATTTGGTGCTCCAAATATAATAACAAAGAATTCTTCAGGCCAAGAAGTTTGGACATATTCAAAACAAAGCACTGAAAAATCAGGAAAATCATCATCATTTGCAGCAGGTGTTCCTTTACTAGTAGGTTACGGATCAGCTAATGCTTCAGCATCAAATTCAATAACAAATTTTGATTTGATAATAACATTCAATAAAAATGATGTTGTAAGCGATTATTCTGTATTATCAGCACAATTCTAAGGAAATAAATATGAAGAAAATAAGCATATTATTATCAATATTATTTTTATTTGCTTGTACAAGTACACCAGAACCAACAGTAACGCCACAACAAAAAAGAGTTATGCAGGTAAAAACCTTTGATGCAACATTTGAAAACACATTTCAAGCATTTAAAAGTGTTTTACAAGACGACGGTTATGTAATTCAAAACCAAGATTTTTCAGGTGGATTAATTGTTGCTGAAGGAAATTCTTTATCTGGTCAAGAAACAACATCAAGTTCATCATCAGGAACAAGTACAGCAACTTATGCAGGAATGGGGCTATTGTTAACAACAACAGTTGCATTAGCAGCAGGTGGTGGTGGATCAAGTTCAGGTAACACTTATGTAGCTGCAGGATCTCCTTCACAAAAAAGAGAAAAAGTAGGACAAAAATATCGTTTATCAGTAAGTTTTGATAAAATAAATTCAAAGACAACTGAAACAAGATTAATAATTCAAACTATTTCACAATACTCAATGGGAAGTGAAACAATCACTGAATTTCTTGGTGAAGACACATACAAATTAATATATGATAAAGTTAACTACGAAATTAAAAGAAGAACTGCAACAGGACGTAAATAAATTTAAAGGGAAGTCTTTAAATTTATTTAACTCCCCTTATATAAAGAGGCAGAAATGAAAAAAGAAAATAAGAAACCATCAAAAGAAACCGGAAAAGATTTAGTAGAAGCAACAACTACTTTACCTTCTCTAGGTCACGATTCTGCGCTTGGTTTAAAAAAATACATTCAAGCCATCCAAAAGTTTCCATATCTAACAGAAGAACAAGAACAAGAGCTAGCAAAAAAATATAAAGAAAGCGGTGATCAAGAAGCAGCAAAGATGTTAATATCATCTCATCTTCGTTTAGTAGTAAAAGTAGCATACGATTTTAAAAACTATGGTCTTCCATTAAGTGATTTAATTTCTGAAGGAAACATAGGATTAATGCAAGCCATTAAAAAGTTTGAACCTGAAAAAGGATTTCGCTTAACGACATATGCAATCTGGTGGATAAAAGCTTTCATACAAGAATACATATTATCTTCATGGTCAATGGTAAAAATAAGTTCATCAGCAAATGTAAAGAAGTTATTCTTTGGTTTAAGAAGAACAAAAGATATGTTAGGTGTATATGAAGACAAAGAAATGTCTCCAGAAAAAATAAAGAAAATAGCTCAAAAATTAAATGTAGAAGAAAATGAAGTAGTAGAAATGAATGCGCGTCTTCAAGGTGATTATTCATTAAACACAAAAACAAACAATGAAGACAAATCAGAGCATCTTGATTTTATTCCATCATCTGAAAGTTCATCAGAAGATTTAGTAATTAATAAAGAACTTCAAACACATTTAAAAAAATATTTAATTGATGGATTAAATACACTAACGAAAAGAGAACAAGAAATTATAGTCCAAAGACGCTTAAGCGATAATCCTATGACTTTAAGGGAACTAGGCGATAAATTAAACATTTCTCAAGAACGTATAAGACAAATAGAAAATTCCGCATTCGAAAAACTAAAAAAATATATATTGAGCAAATCAGCAAGTATAAAATGAAGAAAAAAGAAATAGTTCCATTAAATTTAAGCACACGAAAAGCACAAGGCTTAAATTTAGTAGATTCATCAATTTTCTCGATTCTAAATAAACTAGACTCTAAAAGTGGCTTTTCTCAAACAAAGCTATTAAGCAATTGGAAATCAATAGTAGGAGAAAATGTAGCAACTTTAATAATCCCACAAAGATTAAAACCAAATTCTCAAACATTATTATTAAAAGCAGTAAACCCTGCAATAGTAACAATAATATCTCATCAAGAAAAAACAATTTGCGATAAAATCAATACATATTTTGGTTATGCAGCAGTAACAAAGCTAGAGTTTATCAAGTAATCCACAAGTAAAAACTACTATAAAATAAATTTCTTGAATAATTCCTAAATTTTTACTATACTTTCGCGAGTATTAATAAAAAACAAGGAAAACAAATGAATGAGAAAAATTTAAAAGAGTTAGATACTCTTATTGATTTTTTGTCAAATAAGTTGAAACAAAATAATATAACACAAATCGCTGCAAAAATTAACGACATTGAAGTCAGCGTATCAAATCAACAAATTCAAGGTGGCTCATCAGTACAAGCAGACGCATGCTCAGTAGCAACTCCAGAAAACTGCAAACCATCTGCAACAAGCGAAACAATCAAATCACCAATGGTAGGAGTAGCATATCTATCTCCAGAACCACAAGCTCAAAACTATGTTAAAAAAGGTCAAACAGTAAAAGCTGGTGAAACACTATGCTTAATTGAAGCTATGAAAACATTTAATCCTATCAAAGCTCCAAAAGAAGGCAAAATAGTAGATATCTTAGTAAAAGATGGCCAAAGCGTAGAATTTGAAACTCCATTATTTATAATAGATTAAAATCATGATAAAAAAAATCCTAATAGCCAACCGTGGTGAAATTGCTGTAAGAATAATAAGAGCTGCCAAAGAAATGGGTATCAAGACTGTAGCAGTATATTCTAAAGCAGACGAAACATCTTTACATGTAAAAAAAGCTGACCAAGCAGTATGTATAGGACCAGCAAGTGTAAAAGAATCTTATTTAAATAAATTTGCATTAGTAACAGCCGCATTAATAACAGGTTGTGATGCAATTCATCCAGGTTATGGATTTTTATCTGAAAACGAAGAATTCGCAGAAATCATAGAAAAACATGGTCTAATGTTTATAGGACCAAAACCAAGCGATATTAAAAAAATGGGTGATAAAATTGCTGCAAAAGAAACAGCAAAATCATCAGGTCTTCCAATTGTGCCAGATTCAAACGGTGAAATTGCTACAATTGAACAAGCAAAAAAGATGGCTGAAAAAATAGGTTATCCTGTAATATTAAAAGCAGCTTATGGTGGTGGTGGACGTGGAATTCGAAAAGTATTCGAAGAAGATGCACTAACAGAAGCATTCCTTTCAGCTCGTAAAGAAGGAGAACTAGCCTTTGGAAATCCAGCTGTATATATGGAAAAATACTTAACAGATCCAAAACACATAGAAGTTCAAATCTTCGGTGATGGACGTGGAAGAGCAGTAGCAATCGGAGAAAGAGATTGTTCAGTTCAAAGACGTCACCAAAAAGTAATCGAAGAAGCACTTGCTCCAACATTAACATCACGTCAAAGAGATTACATTTGGGAAACAGCAAAAAGAGCTGTAGAAAAAATGAAATACAGAGGAGCTGGAACATTTGAATTCTTATTTGAAAACAATCGATTCTATTTCATGGAAATGAATACACGTTTACAAGTAGAACATCCAATCACAGAAGAAGTATTTGGTGTTGATTTAGTAAAAGAACAAATCAGAATAGCAAATGGGCAAGATTTATCAATAAGACAACGTTATCTAAGACCACAAGGTCATGCAATTGAATGCCGTATTAATGCTGAAGATCCAGAAACTTTCTTACCAAATCCCGGCAAAATAACAAAGTTAGTTGTGCCAAACATAGAAGGTTTACGTTTTGACTCATTCATTTATGAAGGTTTCACAGTTCCATCAAATTACGATTCTATGATAGGAAAAGTAATAGTTCATGGTAAAGACAGAGCTGATGCAATTGAAAAACTAAAGAAAGCATTAAGTGAATTTGTAATTGAAGGAATAAAGACAAATATCCCTCTTCATTTAAAAATATTAAATAATGAAGGATTTATATCTGGCAACTACTCACAAAACTGGCTTGAAAAAAATTTAAGTTCTCTATAGACTGTTAAATAATATTTAACTAAAAGAGAAAATAAGATGCTAACAAAAAAGCAGCATATGTTGTTGTCCTATATTAAAAATTACATTGAAGAAAATGGGTTTTCTCCAACATTTGAAGAAATGAAAGAACATCAATCTCTTAAATCAAAATCATCAATATCAAATTTATTAAAAGAACTTGAAAAGAAAGAATATATAACAATGCTCCCTCTTCAAAAAAGAGCAATAATAATAAGAAAGAAAGAAACATATCAAGTTCAAGAAGATGAAAACAATTTAAAATTTCTTCCAGTATATGCAAAAAATTTAAATACTTTAAAGACATCTTTTCCAATAGCATCATTTGTCTTAGACCCTAAAAAACAATATTTTGGATTAACAGAACATGATTTTATATATAAGAACTTAAATATTAAGCCTAATGATTTTCTAATCTTTGAAAAAACAAATCAAGCTCAAGATAAAGACATTTTTTTATTCTATGATAATAAACAAAAAATAGAATTGGACTTTTACTCAAAAAATGATATAAGAAAACCTATAGGTATTTTAAAAATAAAAATGGAAAGTTATGTATAAAGAAAAGACAATAGAAGAAAATTTAACCTCTCGTTTGTTTGCAGTTCAAAAAGTTTACGGTAATCTTCTTGAACTTGATGAAAACAATATCAAAGATTTGATGTTAGAAAATATAGAAAATTTAGGCACTCCCAAAAATGCTACAGTGAATAAAATTTATAAAACAACAATAGAACATCAATCTTATTTGGAAGAGCTTTTAAAGAAAAATAATACAGATATTAAAGATTCTTTTATTAAATCAATAATTCTTTGCGCAATATGTGAATTGATTTATTTAGGCAAGGACATAAAAATAATAGTAAGCCAATATCAAAAAATAGCATCACTTTATTATGACGATAAACAAATAAAGCAAATATCAAAAATAATAAACCAAATAGGAGAAGAACTATAAAATGAGTAAATATCTTAAAACACTTTGGATAGTAATAGTTTATATATTTGCAATTTATGGAGCCTACAAATTATTCTACGATAACCTAGACACATGGATAATTGAACAAATTGAAACTCAAAGAGCAATCCCCACAGAAACTCAAGATTTAGAACTTCAAGACCCAGCGAATATAGAGATTCAGCAAGAAATCGAATAAAATCTTGCAATTTTACCAAAAGCAATATAATATGCTCTTTTGTAATAAAAGTACCCATAGCTCAATTGGATAGAGCACTTGACTACGGATCAAGAGGTTGAGGGTTCAAATCCTTCTGGGTACGCCACTAAATTTCCCACAATTAAAATAATTTTTTATTGCAATAACTCTTATGATATGCTCTCATTACAGCATTAATTAAATCAAAGGGGAGATTTACAAAATGTATAAATTATTAGCATTATTAACATTACTAGCATCAACAACAGCAAATGCAGTTTGCCCAGTATGTACAGTTGCAGTAGGTGCAGGATTAGGCGTTTCACGTTGGTTAGGTATCGACGATTTACTAGTATCAATTTGGATGGGTGGATTAACAGTATCACTAATAGTATGGACAAATAATTATTTAGAAAAAAAGAACATAACAGCAACTTGGACAAAAATATTAAATGTTCTAATTTATTATTCTCTAACATTTTCAATTTACTTACTACCAAATGTTCAATATGGACAACACACTCTATGGGGTATAGATAAAATTTTATTAGGAATAGTACTAGGAAGCTTTGGTCTATATTTTGGAAACGTCTGGTATCAATATTTAAAAGCAAAAAATGGTGGACACGCACACTTTGCATTTCAAAAAGTAGTAATGCCAGTAGGTATATTAATAATCTTAACAGCAATCTTTGCATTTATAGTATAAAGGAGTTAAATAATGTCTAAAGAACCAAAAAAATTATCGATGGAAGAATTAATCACAAAAATGGATGATGCAAAGAAAAAAAACCCATTAGACCTTTCATCAGACCAAGATTTATCAATTGCTATAATGAACTTGATAAGTTTAGAAGAACACTTCTTTTTCACAGGTGCAAAACTTCAAAAGCCAGGATATTATGATTTAATCAATCCAATTCGTGAAATGAGAAAAGAATTATTAGGAAAAATCATAACAAAATACGAAGGCGAAGTTTGGTGTATTTCAAAGCATTTGCTAGCCGCTTCAATGAGAGTAATGGAAGTTGGAACAAAAGCATTAGGCAATGGAAATAAAAAAGAAGCTTATGACTTATTTGATAAAGCATATGAACTATATTCATTGTTCTGGGGACTCAATATGAATTTAATCACCACAGAAGGAATAAAGAAAATAGACGACAAAGCAATGCACAAAAACGATACAGAAAAAAAGGGAGTATTTTCATCTCTTGGAGCATGGGTACGTGACAGTGTAAATTGTTGCAAAGAATAAAAATTAAATCCCCTTTTGGGGATTTTTTTATTTTATATACAATAACTCTTCTTTTGAATAAGAAATCCATTTACATAAAAGTTGAACAATATTTTCTAATTTCTTTTCTATAAGAACTTTATCTTTTTCACCTTTTAATTCTTTAATTAAAAAAGATAAATTACTATTTATTTCATAAATATTATGAAGCTGCACAGAATCTAACACAGTATTAACATCCCTATTTCTTAATAAATTATTCAAACCTTTTCTAATGGAATCTAAATGCTTTAAATCAAATTCTTTATAAGGTTTAAGATAAGCTTTAATTTTTTTTCTTTCAAACACATCTGTATCAAATTCTTCCAATTTAAACTTTTTTATAATAATAACTGCTAAAGCTGAACAATAAGAATCAATTTGCACTCTAGCCTTTTTAAATAATATTCCCTTTAATCGCTCCAAGCTAATTTCATAAGCAATTTGATAGCAAACAAATACAACTGGCACACTAAGTAATATAGCTCCCAAATTACGCATTAAAAAGCTAATACTTTCTTTAAAAACAATAATATCCACAATAAAGAAAATAAGTAACCCTATAATACATGACATTAAAAGAGGTAAACTTTTAAAAAATATTTTATACAATTTATTATTCATTTTTCACCTACTTATAAAGAAATGTTTGACGAGAATAATCGAACCAGTTATCTAAACATGCAACAATTTTATAGATTTTTTGTAAAATCATTTTTTTATCTTTTTTTCTTTTCAATTCATAAATCAAGTAAGACAAATTATTATTCAATCTAAATATATTATGAAGTTGATCATGATCAATCACTTCATAAACATTTTCATTACGAAGCACTTTAAAGAAATCATCATAGATTCGTTGTAACTCATCAACATCTAAACCTTTATAATTAGTAAGTCCTCTTTCGATTCGTTTTCTTTCATTATCAAAAAAATCTGGATCAAATTCTTTCAACTTAAATTTCTTCACAAACAAAGCAGCTAAGTCTTTTGCTGGTTGGTCTATATTGATTCGCGCATATTTAAACATGATATCTTTTAATCTATAGCTACTAATTTCAGATACAGCTTCATAGCAAATAAAAACCACAGGCACACCAACTAAAGCTCCACCAACTTCAACAAGCATAGCTTCAATTGTTGTTCCTAATACAAACACATCTATAACAACAAATATAGCAAACCCTAAAATAAGTGAAATTATATAAGGTAAAATTCTAAAAAAGAATTTATTAACTCCCAAATCGTGATGCATAAGTATCCCTCCTATACTTAATTATTACTTTATAGTTTTTCTAGCCAACTCCAAATCTTCTTCAGTATCAATATCAGCTGGTGCATCATCTTGTAATTTTAATTTATCTACAATCAATGCTTGGATAGCATATCCATTTTCCAAAAATCTAAGTTGTTCAAGTGATTCTCTTTTTTCAAGAACTCCTTGTTCCATAGAAGAAAATTTTCTAATAGCATCAGCCTTAAAAACATAAATTCCAATATGGTGATAATAATCTTTATTTTCTACCTTTTCAGGGTTTCTGATATAAGGAGCTAAAGCACGAGTAAAATAAAGCGCTCTACCGGCTTTTTGTCCATTTTTTAACCCCAAAACAATCTTAACATTATTAGGACTTTCAGCATCTTCCAAAGATTTAAAAACCATTCCACAAGTAGCCATATCACAACCAGTGTCTTCAATAATTTTAATAAGCTTATTATTGATATCAGGATCAACATTAACAGCGTCCCCTTGGAAGTTAACAACTATGTCATATTTATCACCTTTAGGATCAATTTGTTTAAGCGCTGCTGCAATTCGATCAGTACCAGAAGGTAAATTAGGATCAGTCAAAAGAGCCATAGCTCCAAATTTTTTAGCTTCTTCCATAATTTCTTGATTTCCAGCAGCAATACAAATATCACCCTTAATAGTCTTTTTAACATTTTCATATACCCTCTGAACCAAAGTCTTCCCATTAATATCTAAAAGTGGTTTATTAGGCAATCTAGTAGCTGCCAATCTAACTGGTATCATAGTAATAACTTTGCTCATAATGTATTCTCCTTATATATATGGAGTTAATTATAGCTTGAATTATTAAAAAAATCCACTATCTTTACAAGAATGAGCAATAATAAAACAATCTCCATAAAAGGCGCCCGCGAACACAACTTAAAGAATATTTCTGTAGAAATTCCAAAAAATTCTCTAACAGTAATAACTGGAGTATCAGGTTCCGGTAAATCTACCTTAGCTTTCGACACAATTTATGCCGAAGGCCAAAGAAGATATGTAGAATCATTATCATCATATGCTCGTCAATTTTTGGATTTACAAGACAAACCAGATGTAGACTTCATTGAAGGTCTATCTCCAGCAATTTCAATTGAGCAAAAAACAACCTCAAGAAATCCAAGATCAACTGTAGGAACAATAACAGAAATTTATGATTATTTAAGATTATTGTGGGCACGAATTGGAGTTCCACATTCACCAGTAACAGGTCTTCCAATTGCAATGCAATCAGTATCAGATATGGTAGATCGCACAATGAAAGAAAAGCAAGATTCAAAGATATTAATAATGTCTCCACTTGCTCGTCAAAAAAAAGGTGAATTTAAAAAAGAAGTTGCTGAATTAAAAAGACAAGGATTCGTAAGATTAGAAGTAGACGGAACAACTTATGAAATTGATGAATTCCCAAGTTTAGATAAAAATAAGAAACACGATATTTATATAGTAGTAGATCGTATAATAATGAAACCAGAAATTGAAAAACGTCTTGCCGATTCTTTTGAAACAGCAATAAAGATAAGTGGTGGAATAGCATACGTAAAAAATTTAGATACCCAAGAAGGAATTTTATTTTCCAACAAATTTGCATGTCCTGTATCAGGTTTTACATTAGAAGAAGTAGAACCAAGATTATTCTCATTTAATGCTCCAATAGGTGCTTGCCCACACTGTTCAGGTTTAGGAATTAAATATGAATTTTCAGAAGACTTAATCATTCCAGACAGAACTCTATCAATAAGAAACGGAGCAATAGCCCCATGGTCAAGAAATGGAATGATAACACAATACGAACACGTTTTAACAGCTTTATCAAAAGCCTATAAGATACCATTAAACACACCATGGCGTAATTTATCAAAAGAACATCAAACAATAATTCTTTTTGGAAATGGTGAGCAAGAAATTACAATAGATTGGAACGGCTGGGTAACACACAAACCATACGAAGGGGTAGTAGGAAATTTAGACAGATTATTTAAAGAAACAGAATCTCAATTCCGATTACATGAAATTTCTCAATATCAAAGAGAAGTAGAATGTCCAGTATGTCATGGAAACAGACTAAATGAAAAAGCATTATGTGTAAAAATAAATGGCATGGATATTATAACAGCGAATCAGTATCAAATTGGTGATGCTTTAAACATATTTGAAAACTTACATAAACACTTAACCCCACAACAAAATAAAATCGCAGAAAAGATTTTAAAAGAGATAATAGAACGTTTAGGTTTCTTAAAAAATGTTGGTATCGGATATTTAACATTATCACGTTTAGCTGGTTCTTTATCAGGTGGTGAATCTCAAAGAATAAGATTAGCTTCTCAAATCGGATCAGGTCTAACAGGAATAATATATGTATTGGACGAACCATCAATTGGTTTGCACCAACAAGACAATGATAAGTTAATAAACACACTTCAAACATTGAAGAAAAAAGATAATACTGTAATAGTAGTAGAACACGACGAAGATACAATGAATGCATCTGATTATGTAATAGATATGGGACCATTTGCCGGTATTCATGGTGGACAAATAGTCGCTCAAGGTACAGTAAATGAAATTAAAAAGAATCCTGATTCGCTAACAGGTCAATTCTTATCAGGAAAATTAACAATCCCAGTTCCTAAAAAATTACGCCAAGGAAATGGTAAATTTTTATCTCTATTCGGAGCAAGTCAAAACAACTTAAAAACAATAGACGTATCAATTCCATTAAACACACTAACATGTGTAACAGGTGTATCAGGTTCAGGTAAGTCAACATTGGTATTAGAAACATTATGCAAAGCAATTGAAAAGAATTTCTCAGATGGATTTGTTGAAACAGGAAAATACAAATCAATTGAAGGATTAGAAAATATTGATAAATTAATAGAAATTGATCAATCTCCAATTGGCAGAACACCACGTTCAAATCCAGCTACATATACAGGAATATTCACACCAATCAGAGAATGGTTTTCAGGACTCCCAGAAGCAAAAGCAAGAGGCTACACTTCAGGACGTTTTTCATTCAATGTAAAAGGTGGACGTTGTGAACATTGCCAAGGTGATGGAGTGTTAAAAATAGAAATGCACTTCCTCCCAGATGTATATGTAGAATGTGATAAGTGTAAAGGTAAAAGATATAACAGAGAAACATTGGAAGTAAAATACAAAGACAAATCAATTGCAGATGTACTGGATATGTCAATTGACGAAGCATGTATTTTCTTTGAAAACATTCCATCAATTGCACCAAAATTAAAGTACTTACAAGAAGTTGGATTAGGTTATATAAAACTAGGCCAAAGTGCAACAACACTATCAGGTGGTGAAGCACAACGTGTGAAACTATCAAAAGAGTTATCAAAAAGATCAACAGGAAAAACATTATATGTATTGGATGAACCAACAACAGGGCTTCATTTTTATGATGTAAAAAAATTATTAGAAGTATTACACAGATTAGTTGATGCAGGAAATTCAATGATAATTATTGAACATAATTTAGATGTAATTAAAACAGCAGATTATGTAATAGACCTAGGTCCAGAAGGTGGTGACAAAGGCGGACAAATAATAGCCGAAGGGACACCATTGGATATAGCAAACAGCCCAAATTCTGCAACAGGAAAATTCTTAAAGAAATTATTGAAATAAAAAAGAGGTGAAAAATCACCTCTTATTTTTTTTATCTTCTTTTTTAAAAAGCTTTACCAGCCAATAAATCAGACTAGCACATGCTATTGTTACCATAACTTTAAACATTAACGTTACCATAAAAGAGGTTTTAAACCTAAAGCTAAGACTATAACAAGAATTACAACAGTGATAAATCCCCATACATAATTCACTCGATCTTCTACATGTTCTAATTTTATAGAAGTTACTCTTTTCAAAAGTAAAGCAAACAAAAGTATTCCTAACAATTGGCCAGTAAAACCAATTCCAATACGTGCTACTAATGTATAATGCTCATCAAGCCATGCAACGACAACCCTATTCCATATCTCGAAAAAAGTATAACTTCCAAAAACAACAAGTCCGGTTAAAAACATTTTCTTTCTGAATGGATTTTCAAATAATATTGCTCTCATGGTTTTAAAAAATAATCCATAATAACTACAAAACATAGTATTGCACAAAAACCATAAAAAAAGATGTTTTGATGACGCTCTTTTTCTATATGAATTGTAAGTACAACTCTTTTCAAAACTATAACAAATAACACAATAAGTGCTACCTGTCCAAAAAAGCCAATTAATACTCTCGGTAAAAAGCCACCACCATCATTTAAAGGTTTCACAATTAGCATGCCCCATAATTCAAAAGAGAACATAGCAACAGAAACAACAATAAATGCTAAAAGCAGCTTCTTGTATAAAGGATTAATCTTGAATGTTAATGTTTCAACTTCTTTAGGAGGTCTAATTCCCCATTGGATTAATTCAATAAACACCCAAATCATTCCAATTACGGATGCAACAACAAGAAAACCAGTTTCCCTTTTAGCATCAAAATACTTAAAAACTATAAGGAAAACAACGAACAAAGCCACATAAAGCAAGCCCTTCAAAATGTATCGCCCATAAAGGCGAAGAAATAAAAATTTATTCATATGTATTATTTAAGTTTGATTATTTTAATTAAGCCCTTACATCTTAATCTCAATATAAAATAAGTCAATACCCATTAAAAAAAGAGGAGAAAACCTCCCCTTTTAAAAATAAGCTAAGAATTCTTGAGATTTAAACCCATATTCTCTAAACCACTTACTGACCAAATGCCTATGACAAAAGTCATATCCATATTGTTCATAACAAAGCAATACAACATTTACTCCTCCAGAAAGCTGCATTAATCTAGCATATACTTCCTGAATATTAAGAGGTTCCAATACTTCTTTTTTGTAAAATTTGGTATAATCTTCTTCAGAAAACTCACCTCTTGCATATTTATCAAAAAACCATTTTTTAGGAGCTAGCCTTTTATATTGTACTCCATGATAATCATCAGGAGCTTTACCACAAACTGAAATAGGAAACAAATCATCCCCAAGATATTTTAAGAGCTTTTCAAAATAACCTGTATATATAATCATAATTTTAATTTTTAATAAGAAATTTTTTTTAATATCAATGGCACATTCAAAATGAGGCGAACAATGATATTTCTTGTAAAATTGAACGACGAAGGCGTATTAACATACGTCGATGTTGGGCAATTTTACAAAAATGTTATTTGCAGCCCATTTTCAATGTGTCCCTAAATTATTTGACCATTTTTGAGACGCAACACCCTATCCATCTTTCTAGCCAAATTCACATCATGAGTAACTATTAACGCTGTTAATTTTTTTTCTTTAACAGATCTAATTAATTCATCATACACAAAATCAGAAGTCTTAGGATCTAAATTTCCAGTTGGTTCATCAGCAAGCAACAATTCAGGATCATTAGCAATTGCACGAGCAATAGCAACTCGTTGAGCTTCCCCGCCAGACATTTGAGTAGGAATATGAGTAATTCTTTTTTCCAATCCCATTTTTTTAAGTAATGTAGTTGCTAAAAATTTTGCTTCTTCTTTATTCTTTCCACCAAGATACATAGGAATCATAACGTTTTCAAGTGCAGTAAAATCACCAAGTAAATTATGAGATTGATAAACAAATCCGATTTTACTTAAACGAATATTAGTCTTTTTATCATCATGTAAATCTTGTGCTTTTTTACCATTAATAATAATATCACCATCTTTTGGTCTTTCTAACAATCCAGCCAAGTGAAGTAATGTAGACTTACCACATCCAGAAGGTCCAACTAACGCAACACATTCACCTCTTTTAATTTGAAATGAAGCATTATTAAGGATTTCGATTTTCACCCCACCTTGATAGAACCAATGTGAAACATTCTTAAGTTCTAATACAACGTCTTTATCACTTCTTGGTTTTTCGACTTCAATATTTTTCAAAATACTATTCATTTCTAAGTGCCTCCACAGGATCTAATTTAGATGCACGTCTAGCAGGGTAATAAGACGCAATAAGTGATATAGAAAGTGCCATAACAACAATCCAAATTACCTCAATAATATGTACTTCTGCCGGCAATTGGGATAAAAAGTAAACTTCAGCAGCAAATAAATCAACCCCAGTGATATAGTTCATAGCCTTTTGAATAGCACCAATATTATAGCATATTAAAAGACCAAACAAAGTTCCAAAAAAAGTACCCATAAGACCAATATAAAAACCAGCACACATAAACACTTTCATAACAGAATTTTTGCTCATACCAACAGTTCTAAGTATAGCAATATCCTTGCCTTTATCTTTAACAAGCATAACAAGCCCACTAACAATATTAAATGCAGCAATTAAAATTATTAATGTAAGAATAAGGAACATAACATTTTGTTCAACTTTCAAAGCACCAAAAAATGATGAATTAAGATCTTGCCAATCAAGTACTCTATAATCTGGTCCAAGCATGTTAGCAACTCTATTTTTAACAGCACGTGCATTATCAGGATTATTAGTAAATATTTCAACATGGCTAACTGCCCCTTCCATATTTAAATATAATTGTGATGCATCTAACTTCATAAATACGAATGATGAATCATATTGATACATACCAACACTAAATGTTCCTGCAACTCTATAAGAACGAATACGAGGCACAACACCAAAAGCAGTAATATTTCCATTAGCAGAAGTAATAGTAACTTCATCACCGATTCTAACACCAAGTGAGAAAGCTAATTTATCTCCAATAATAATTTCATTATCTTTAATAGAAGCAAAATCTACACCATAAATATTTTTATCAAGCAAAGTATATTGTTTTAAGTCAGTTGCTTTAATTCCACGAACAAGACCACCTTTACTTCTTCCTTCATGAGCAAACATAACTTGTCCTTCAGTAAGAGGCATCACAAAAGTAACATCTTTTTTTAATACATCGTCTGATTTAATAGTATTAATAACTTGTTCATAATTATCAAAAGAACGCCCAGTTGCAGAATAAACCATAACATGTCCATTAATTCCAAGAATATTAGAAAGCATTTCAGCTCTAAATCCATTCATAACAGACATAACAATAATGAGCACAGCAACACCAATAGCAATTCCAAGTAATGAAAACCAAGTAATCACTGAAAAGAATTTATCTTTTGCTCTACCTTTAAGATATCTCTTAGCCAACATCCATTCATAAAAAGTCACAGGAAATTTCGCTTTTTTAATAGTACTCAATATTTTATTCATCTGCATTTCTCATATCTACAATATTAATAATTCTAGGGCTAACAAACATCACAAGTTCTGTATTTGGATTAATAGGAGTTGAATATTCTTCAACAAAGTAATGTGTAGGAATACCAATAATCAAATAATTTTCTCCAAGTCTTGCAGACACATCAAATGATGTAATATCGCCATCTTTTGCTTTCATATAAAACTTAGAATCTAAATGATCTTTTTTCCAAACATTAGGTTCATATTTAGCCTGTGCCATAACGAACATATTTTGTTCTAAATTAGCTTTTCTTGCACAGCTTCCAATATCAAATCTTCCCTGCCAACGATTCGGAACAATAAAAGATCCAGTACTAATAAGTTGCATATCGGCACGTTCTAACACGAATTCTTTCAAAGTACGAGGTGACAAATTATTTTCAACAACAAGTAATTTTCCAATAGTTCCAGGATTCTCAGATTTAACAGTTCCAGCTTTAAATGCCTTCAACAGATCCATCCACTTTAAACTTTCATTTCCTTTTGGATAAACCCTGTAAACATTAATATCATAAGCGATAAGAGTTTTTTCTTCACCCATTTCTTTGATTAATTTTTTTACAGTTTTTTCAGTATTTTTATTTCCCTTAAAACGAAGAACTTTATCTTCCCAATCAACAACGATTCCATCGATTCCCATACCATACATAGCATCTAACACTGCAAGTATAGCATCTTCTGATAAAGGCACTGATAATTCAAATTTAGAATCTCTTGAAAGATAAATAGTTTTTGTTTTTTTATCATAAGTATAATAAACTTGAGATAATTCAGAAAGCATATCTAAAACAACATCAATCATACCATCAGTTTCATTTAAAGACACATAAGGATAAATAGGATCATATCCTTTTATTTGAATATCTGTTTTATTGAAAAGTTTCTTTAATGCTTCATCAAGTGGTAAATTATCTATACTAAAACTTTTAACCATAAACAATGGAAGGTCATCACCTTTAGACACATTCACAACATCAAAATGGTCTTTATCAAAAGCTTCAGTTTTAACTATTTTTTGATCTTCCCAATTTGGATCACATCTATAAGGTAAATCCAAAGAGAATCTAGAAACATTTTCCAAAGTTCTTGATGGCATCTTAGGATACATAGGACGAGTATTAGCTCCAACATAAGGAACTTCTTTAACATCAAGCTCGTATACAGTATCTCTCTTGTAATTAGTATCACAAGCACACATAAGAACAAGAACAACCATAAAATATTTTTTCATATACAAAATCCTTATTTTTTCTTTTCTTTATTTGGTGCAGCTTTATCTTCTTTCTTAGCCATTTTAAATATTCTATCTTGTAAATCTCTTTTTGAAAGATCACCTGAATCATTAACATCATCAAAAGAGTCACTAAACTTTAAAAAGTCATTCATCTTTCTATCTTTTAATTTTTGGATAACAGCTTTAACTGTATTAATTCCACCAGGTAAAAATTGTTTAACGGTTGCATCATCATATGTAGCAAGAATACGTTCCCCAATATTAATCTGATAATCAAAAAGGTCAAACAAGAAACCAATATTATCATATTTTTCCAAAGGCATATTATCTTTAAGCACACAAATCATAGAAACAATTTTCAAGCTTTTTTCGATATAAGCTGTCAAATCGACAAAATGTCTTAAAAGCCAAAGATTATCTTTACTGTTTTGTTTAGCAATTTCTTTGTTCATATGCTCTCCTTAATTTCCTATTATTTTGCGTCTTAAAAAGAAAATAAGCAAACTATTTTTTCATATCGATGAAACAAACTTTTCTCATTTTCTTTAATAAATCTTTATTTACAAGAATTTTATCATCTAAATTCCAAGAAACAAGATAAGAACTTCCATCTAAATCTTCTTTAAGATTCATTAATTTAGCAGTCATTTCATCTGCATCATCAAAAGATTTATCAGCAAGTAAAATAATATCTCCAATTTCATAAGCATCTACTTTTTGAGCAAAAAATAAAGCATCTTTAGGAAATACATTTTTCAAAGATTTTGTATCAGCATAAAACGCAAAAAAGTCTTCTTCATTAACAATAGAAAATGGAGCTTCAACAACATCATCACTTTTCTTGCTTATATAAACACCTTCGTCTTTTTTAGCTGTTCCCAAAAGAGGTAATAATTTTTGTTTAGAATTTTTAAACAATTTTTCCCCATAAAGAGATTTAGATAAATGCAATAAGCTATTTTTATCAACAGACACAGAAGGTTTTTCTCTGCTTTTTTTATTTTTAAATTTGAAATTTTCAAGAACTCCACCCTTATAAAGGTGATAAATTTCTTCAATTAATTTATGAGGAGGTAATCCCAAAACTTTTGCAATAGCAACAAGTTCATTTTCATATATAGGTCTTTCCCCATGTTCGATTCGGTGATAAACAGAAACAGTAATCTTAGCCTTTTCTGCCAATTGATTTAAAGTAAGATTTTTTTCCATTCTAATAAAACGAAGCCCTGCAGCTAAAATTTTCAATCCAGAGTTTTGATTCTTTTTGATTCGGTCAGCAACAACATCTTGCCAAACTTGAGTAATAGCTGAATCAGCATCTTTTTCTGTCAAATATAAATCAGAAATTTCACAATTTAAAAAATCGGCTACTTTAACAGATTGTTGATGATTAAGACGTCTAAAACCTTTTTCAATTTTAGATAACGCAGACAAAGACAAACCTACAAAATCAGCCAAATCTTGCATTTTTTTATTTTGTTGGCGACGTAATACTCTAATTTTATTTGGGAATACTATTTCTTCAGGCATATTAAACTCCTTTGTTTATTAATTAAGAATACATTGCAACTTTTTTTTCCAAATTGCAAGTTTTTTTCATTTCTGGACAAATTTTTTTCGCAAAAAATTATATAAACCTAAAACATCTGCGGATTTCTAATTTCAAAACTTGACTAAAATCATAACAGATTCTATAATTTGCTCATGAAAAAATTACTTATGATATTACCTTTTATTTTATGTGCATGTGATTCTGATACTGTCAAAATCAATGACACTGAAATTAGAATAACCAAAGCCGTAACTCGTGAAGAGCAAGCAAAGGGATTAATGTTTCAAAAAGAAATGTGTGAAAATTGTGGAATGCTTTTTTATTTTGTTCCTCAATACATTTCCATGTGGATGAAAAACACTTATCTTCCATTAGACATGATTTTTGCTGATTCTAAAGGCAAGATATTGTGCATAGCAAAAGACACAACACCATTATCAGAAAAAAGCATAACATGTGATAAGGAAGCCAGATATGTACTTGAAGTAAATGCTAACTTCTGCGATAAACACAATATTAAAGTAGGAGATATAATAAAGATATGAGAGAAATGACCCAGCGCCAAATCCAAGCAAGTGAATTATTTAAAAGAAAACTTTCAAACTTTTGGATAAAGGATGACTACTTATTAGATAAAGATTTAAAATCAATCACAATCACAGAAGTAAGATTAAATCCAGACTTCTCAATAGCAAATGTTTTCTACACACATTCAAAAGACGACAAAGCTATTCAACAAGAATTAAAAAGGATAAATAAAACTCTTCGATTTGAGTTAACTAAAATTATGGATATGAAAAAGATGCCAGAAATTAAATTCTTGTATGACAATACATTGGATGAAGTAGGCAGAATAGAAAAACTATTAAGTTCTGATAAAGTTAAAAAGGATTTATCAAATTAAATGTTCAACATGTCTTTCTTAGAATTATTTGTAATCTTCATAGTATGTTTAGTAATACTATCACCAAAAGACTGGAAATTTTTGGCTCGAAATGCCGGGATTCTATTAAGAAAGTTTAAAAACTTCACATCTTCCTTATTTGAAGAAGATATAAACATTAAAAAAGAAGTATCAAAAATAAAGAAAGAGTTATTAAAAAATGAAGATGACTAAACAAACTCTTATGCAACATTTGGATGAATTAAGGAAAAGAGTTCTTTATATTCTTTTATTCTTATTAGGAGCTTTTATAATAGCTTACATTTTCAAAACACAAATTCTAGAATTTTTATTTTTGCCTTTATCAAAAGTAAACACAGATTTAACTTTGATATATACAAATATCCCTGATCTATTTATGTTCTTCATAACAACCAGCCTGAAATTAGCCTTCATAGCAACAATCCCATTTTTGATTATTCAAGCTTGGGCATTTGTAAAACCAGCATTAAAAAAGAATGAAAAGAATTCCATATTTCCAATTCTTTTTTTGGCACCTTTTTTATTTCTATGTGGTATAGTATTTTGTTATTTTCTAATAATGCCAATAGTTATAGAATTCTTCACAACTTATAACTCACAAGTATCAACCCCAGAAATAACAATTTCATTATTTCAGAATATAAACGAATACTTTTCATTTTTCTTAATGATATTACTAGGATTCGGAGCTGCCTTTGAACTTCCAATAGTTCTATGGTTATTAGTAAAATTAGGAATAGTAACAAAAGCAAAACTAAAAAAGTTCAGAAGATATTTTATAGTACTAGCCGTATTTATAGCAGCCATACTAACCCCACCAGACGTATTGTCACAATTATTAATGTCAATACCTTTAATAGCTTTATACGAAATAACTCTTTTATTTATAAAAGACAAATAATGTGATATAATAAAAACCATGAAGAAAGTCTTAATTTTATGTTTACTATGTACCACCAACCTCTTTGCCCACGATATTTTGGTAAAAAAGGGAGATACATTATATTCTCTATCAAAAGCAAACAGTATGACTGTTGATGAATTTCTAACATGCAACAATCTCCCATCAAATTATGTTTTAAAGATAGGCGATAAATTAAACACCTGTGATAGACATGGTATTTTGGAATCAATAAAAACAAGTTTAAAGAATCAAGTAATTGAAACAGCTAAAGATGAAGCAGGAAAAGAATTAGATTCTATAAAAGAAAAAACAATAACCTCATTAATAAAACAACCTGCTCCACAAGATTATAAATTCTCAGTTCCATTAGAAGGTAAAATAATCTCTGCATATGGAAAACAAGAAAATGGTTTATATAACGACGGAATAAATATAGTTCCAACCAAAGCAAAGAAAGTATTAAGTTCTCAATCAGGCACAGTAATATACATCAACAATGATATAAAAGGTATGGGGAATACAATCATTATAAAACATGATTATGATTTCATAACAATTTATGCACATCTATCAACAATTAAAACAAGACTAGGTACTCATGTAAAAACTGGCGAAGAAATAGCAACCGTAGGCCACACTGGAAAATTCAAAGAAGAACAACTTCACTTTGAAATCAGAAAAAATCTAAAACCAGTAAATCCAGAAAAATACTTAAAGTAAAGAAATTAAAATCTTTCTACAAGCAGATAAGAATAATATGAAAATCAATGGAGATAAATCAACCCCACCAACAAGAGGCACATGCTTTCTAATTTCAAAATAGATTCGATATAAACATCCATCCATAAAATCATCAGCTTTTTTAATATAAGCATTATTCAAATCCACAAATTTGAAATAAATTAAAAGATTTAATATCAAATTAACAATAGCTAAAATATAAAAAATATTAACTGCTGCTAAAAGAATATATAAAATCAAACTCATAATTTTTCCCTTTCCTTTTTCGATATATAAATTATAATACAAAGGTATAAAAAATTGAAGAGAAAACTTTGGAAAACTACTTACAACAATTGAATAAAAGCCAATATGAAGCCGTAACAACAACTTCCGGCCCATTATTAGTTTTATCAGGTGCAGGAACAGGAAAAACCAAAGTATTAACCACCAGAATAGCTTACATAATATCACAAAACTTATGTTCTCCATGGGAAATACTCGCCATTACTTTTACAAACAAAGCAAGTAATGAAATGAAAAGCAGAATTTATGAAATGGTTGGTGACATAGCACAAACAATGTGGGTAGGAACATTTCACAGTATTTGCTTAAAGTTTTTACGTTCTCATATAAACCTATTAGGCTATGACACAAACTTCATAGTCTTTGACGAATCTGACCAAAAACTTTTGTTAAAAAAGATATTACAAGAATATAATATAGACATAAAAGAAAACCCACCAGGATATGCTGTTGAATTAATTTCAAGATTAAAAGATGATTTAATATATGCAGGCACTCCACAAGCTTCATTTTTACATGCAGATTTTGCAAATGGAAAGTTTTCACAAATATATTCAAAATACCAAGAAAGATTAAAAGCATTAAACGCAGTGGATTTTGGAGACATAATAATTTTATCATTAAAACTATTTAAAGAATTCCCAGACATAGCAGAAAGATACCAAGACAAATTCAAATATGTACTAGTAGACGAATATCAAGACACAAACAAAGCACAATATGAACTATTAAAAATATTAAGTTCAAAATATAAAAATCTATGTGTAGTGGGCGACGATGACCAATCAATATATTCATGGCGTGGAGCACAAATAGAAAACATTCTTCGATTCGAACATGACTTTAAGAATTCAAAAATAATTAAACTAGAAATTAATTACCGTTCAACAAAACACATTCTTTCATGCGCGTCAACATTGATAAGTAACAATAAGAACCGCCATCAAAAAACACTATATCCACACAGAGAGGAAGAAGCTCATAAGGTAGAAGTTCATTCATTTTCAAATGATGAATCAGAGGCATACTATATAGCTAATGCAATTTCAAATTTAAGAAACAAAGGATATAATTTAAATGAAATAGCACTACTTGTAAGAACCACATCTTTAACACGAATTTTTGAAGACCGGTTTTTAAAATCTGGAATAGCATACAAGATTGTAGGTGGAACAAAGTTCTATGAACGAGCTGAAATCAAAGACATAATTTGTTATTTAAGATTAATAGTAAATCCAAGTGATAACATAGCATTTGAACGTGTAGTAAATTCTCCTAAAAGAGGTTTAGGCGATGCAGTACTATCAAAACTAAATCAAGCTGCAAGCAGATCTAATAAGTCATTATTTGAAATAACAAGAATGTTATTAGATTCAGACACATTTCCTGCAAAACAAAAACAACAATTAATAATATTCATAAACTTAATTTTAGAATATCAAACATCATCAATGTCAGCAGGTGACCTAACAAAAGATTTAATAGAAAAAAGTGGATACCTAAAAGCACTACAAGAAGACAAAAAACCAGAATCCCCCGCTCGTATAGAAAATTTAAAAGAACTTGTAAACGTTTTGAAATATAAATTTGAAACAATACCAGAATTCTTAGAATACATTTCTTTAATCATGGACAGTGATGATGCAATTGAAGCAGACAAAGTATCAATAATGACAATGCATGCATCAAAAGGATTAGAATTTGAAACAGTATTCTTACCATCTTGGGAAGAAACAATTTTCCCATCAGACAGATCTCTAAAAGAAGAAGGTGAAAGTGGATTAGAAGAAGAAAGAAGATTAGCCTATGTAGCAATAACCAGAGCAAAAAAATATTGCATAATATCACATTGTTCAACTCGTTTTATATATGGACAAACACAAGGAAGCAACCCAAGTATATTTTTAATAAATTTACCAAAAGATGATATCTCTTTATTTTCTCACAGAGAGCAAGCAGAGCATAAAACTTTTAAATATTTCAAAACACAAAAAAGGACTCAAAAGCCGGAGATTCGAAGCAATTTATCTAATCGCTTAGTTTTTCATGCAGAATATGGTGTAGGAAAAGTATTACTATCAAATAAAACCACCGTAACAGTTTTATTTGACAGCAATGTTATAAAAAACTTAATGCTTCACGAAGTTGAAATCTTAGAAAAAGATTAATTATTCCAACACTTCTCCAGTAACAGGATCAATACTTGGCACCTTTTTAGGAGCAGCTGGCTTTGGTTTAGGTTTTGGAGCTGGTGCAGGTTTAACCTCAGGTGTTGGTAATTCAGTATTTTCTGTATTAACTTGTAATTCTGGTTTAGGTGCAGGTTTTTTAGGAGCAGGCTTAACAGGAGTTGTTTGTTTTTCATCTTCTTTCACAACTTCTTCAGCAATACTTAGCTTCTTCATATCCTGTTCGATTCTTTCTTTGAGTTTTTCTTCTTTAAATTCAGTAATAGAACGAGAAATAGGAAGATAAAACAAATATCCAATTAATAAAAATACAAGCAATACAAACACCACTCCCCAATTAATAGGAAAGAATGGGAAAGTAATGGAACTAAATTTAAATGTAGTCATCAACGCCTGTCTAAATCGAAGAGGCATTCTATTTTTTCTAATTGCTTCATTCAAAGATTCTCCAGCAATCTTATTAAGTATTTGTGGTTTTCCATGACATACAAAAGAAATCCAAAGTAAAGCTTTTCTATGTACTACTTTTGAAAGTTTTGCTGATGGCATAATACATCCAAATCTTTCAGCTAAATATCGGTAGCTTTCTATAAAAGAAAATGCTTTTAATTTTGCTTTATAAACAACTTTCATTTTCAAATTACGAGCTAAAATTTTAACACTTCTCTTTTTTCCAAAAATTAAAACCTTAGCAAAAGGCACAGCCTTAATAATATTAGTCAAAGCAATAAATTCATCATCAGGAAATTTTTCACAATGTTCTAAAATAAAAACAGAATGCTTACCTTTTACATTCATTTTCTTTAAAACATCAATTATTTCTTCTTCACCATCATATTTTTTCAATTTAAATTCTTTTCTAAAAAGATCCAAAACAGACTTCATTTTTTTGCCATCTAAATAAAAAACATTTTCATGAGCATTTAATAGCTTACTGATTTGGGAAATCATAAAAGTAGCCCCAACTCCAGCAGAAGAGTAAACACAAAACAAACC
The DNA here is from genome assembly GCA_031549385.1 of Alphaproteobacteria bacterium. Taxonomy (GTDB): domain Bacteria; phylum Pseudomonadota; class Alphaproteobacteria; order Rs-D84; family SZUA-605; genus JAVBPW01. The sequence continues at coordinate 291,270 of JAVBPW010000001.1, read as the reverse complement.
ATATTTTTCACGAAGTAAAAATAACAAGTCATCAACTATGTTAATTCTTCGTTGAGATATGTAAGTGTGTAATGTTTGATCATCAACTTCAAACGGGTTTATATAACATGACATTTCAAATTTTCCTTGATTTTCTCTTTATTATTTGCTTTCATATTGTAAATAGTTTTTTACAAAAGGACAAGAAAAAAATATGAGTAAAGAAAATTTAATAACCTTCAAAGGAAAAATCATTGAAGCCTTACCAAATGCAATGTTCAAAGTTAAATTAGAAAATGGACATACAATCCTCGCACACATCTCAGGAAAAATGCGAAGATTTAAAATTTGGGTAGGTGTTGGACATGATGTAGAAGTTGAAATGACCCCCTATGACTTAACAAAAGGACGTATAGTCAAAAGAGAAGCAAATCAACAAAACAAACCAACAGCTTAAGAAGGATAAAGTACAATGGCAAAAACAGCAATAACACCAACAAGAGAGCAAGATTTCTCTGCATGGTATCAAAATGTAATTTCAGCAGCAGACTTGGCTGAAAATTCACCAGTACGTGGTTGTATGACAATAAAACCATACGGTTATGCAATTTGGGAATTAATCCAAAAACAATTTGATGCAATTATAAAAAGTATGGGTGTACAAAATTGCTATTTTCCAACAATGATACCATTATCATTTTTCCAAAAAGAAGCAGAACATGTAGAAGGCTTTGCAAAAGAAAGTGCAGTAATAACTCACTATCGCTTAAAAGCAGTTGATGGAAAAATAACAGTAGACGAAACTGCAGAGTTAACAGAACCATATGTTTTACGACCAACATCAGAAACATTATTTGGTGAAGCAATGTCACGTTGGGTAAATTCATACAGAGATTTACCAATGTTATTGAATCAATGGGCAAACATATTCCGTTGGGAAATGCGCCCAAGAATATTTTTAAGAACAGCAGAATTCTTATGGCAAGAAGGCCATTGTGCATTTGCAACAAAAGAAGAATGCTTAAAGCACGCATTAAAAATGCTAAGCACTTATGAAAACTTTGCAAAAGACACTCTTGCTTTATTTTCATATACAGGAGAAAAAACTCCAGAAGAAAGATTTGCAGGCGCAGACAACACATATACATTTGAAACAATGTCACAAGATGGAAAATCTTCACAAAGTGGAACTTCACATAATTTAGGACAACACTTTGCAAAATCATTCAACATAAAATATCAAAGTGAAGAAGGTAAAGAAGAATTCGCATGGACAAATTCATGGGGAGTATCATCAAGATTAATAGGAGCAATGATAGTAGCCCACAGTGATGATGATGGATTAATCCTACCACCAGCAATAGCTCCATATGAATGTGTAATAATTCCATTTATAAAATCAGATATGGATACAAAAGCTTTAACAGCATATTGTGAAAAAGTAAAAGAATCTTTATTAAATGCCGGCATAAGAGTACTTTTTGATAACTCAGACATGCGTTCATCAGATAAAGTTTGGAAATGGATTAAAAAAGGAGCTCCAATAAGAATAGAAATTGGTGCAAACGAATTATCACAAGATTCTGTAACAATCACAAGACGTGATTTAGGTAAAGCTTCTCAAAAACAAATAAACCTAAAATCTATTTCTGAAATAAGAGATGTACTTAACACAATGCAAAAAGACATTTATGAAAAACATAAATCTTTAACTTTGGATAGCACAAAAACAGTAAAAACTATTGAAGAAGCAAAAGAATTATTAGCAAAAGATTTCAAAGGATTCATCAAACTTCCATATAAAGAAACCTTATCAGAAAAGTATGATGAATTAAAAGAAACATATAAGATAACAAGACGTTGCCTACCTTTAGAAGACAAAGAAACTGTAATAATAGCAAAAAGTTTTTAAAAAACACTTGAAAAAATAGACAATTAATAATATCTTATACCCATTATTAAAGGGAGTGTGGTGAAATGGTAGCCGCAGCAGACTCAAAATCTGCCGATCGCAAGATCATGCCGGTTCAAGTCCGGCCACTCCCACCATTAAAAAAGTGCCCAAGTGGCACCTTTTTTAATCATGATAATAAACTGCCTTTTCACCTCTTGACTACAAACACTAACCTTGTATAATCACATTTATGAAAAAACTCACATTACTATTATTATTGATTTCAATTTCAGCATGCGGTCTTCAAGGAAAAATAGAACGCCCTAAAGATGCATTATATCCTCGCACCTATCCAGCAAAATAAAAAAGGAGCTTTTGCCCCCCCTTTAATTTATTATTTAACATTGGTCGTTCAATTTTGAGTGAAAACGGAAGTATTAAAAAATTCCACGCATGAGTGTATTGGTATACATGATTGTGTGGAACTTTTTTAATCCTTTTGGCTTGCAACCAAAATTCAACGTACCCTAAGACTTTTTCTTTCTTAATTTAGGTAAGAACACAATAGCACAAACCACAGCAACCAATACTAAGAAATATAAAGTATTATTACTTTTCACATCTGGTATTTCATCTGTAGCAACAACAGCAACCTCTTCAGGCACAGTTAAATCAGCAGTTCCAACAGTTTTTGTTTCACCTGCTGTAACATATTTATTCAACATATTGCGATAATCTTGAGCAGTTCCTGGTCCAAATCCTTGGGTAAATTCATCGCCAACAACCACTAAAGGAACTCCAACTTGAGTAAGATTAAATTTAGCAGCATAATGTTTTAAAAGATTAGATTCATGTGATTTAGCGATATTATGATAAACGAAAGTAACTGAAGGATATTCTGCTTTCAAAGAAGCATCCAAGAATTTCATAGCTTCATGACAATGCCCACAAGTAGGTGAATAGAATAATTCAAACTTAACAGCATGAGCTGGAAACATAAAGAATGCAGTTACTAAAAGTAATAAAATTTTTTTCATTTTCTTCTCCTTAAATCGAAATTTAAATTATCGTAGCACGAGAAAAAATAAAATAAAAGAAAAAAAACTTGCAATTAAAAGATTTGTAGTTAAAATACTATAACGTTTCTAAAATCAACTGCGGGTGTAGTTCAATGGTAGAATTCCAGCCTTCCAAGCTGGCCGTGTCGGTTCGATCCCGATCACCCGCTCCACTTTTAAAATCATTCTTAATAAAAACAAAAATCCTAAATTAGGATTATATTTTATAAAATTAATAATATGAGATGAACAAAGATATTTCTCGTGAAATTGACCGACGAAGGTGTATAGATAATACATCGATTTTGGGCAATTTCACGAAAATGTTATTTGCAATCCATAGTATTAATTTTAAAGTGAACGTTTGCCGGTTAATATATATATAACTCCCACAACCCCCGCAACACCAATAGCAATATAGATAATTTTAAGAACGAATGCACCAAATACCCAAGCTAATGGATTAATACCGAACAATCCTTCACAACCAATATTTAAAGCACCTGCTACTATTAATAATAAAATTATAAAATTAACTGTTTTCATTTTTTCTTCTCCTATTTTTATAATATTACTATTATATCACAAAGCCTATTTAATTTCCAATATATTTATCCCAACAAAATCTTTAGGTTGATTCGCAATATATTCAAAAAAGTCAACTTTAACTACTTTTTTTTGAGTTGATGAGGCATGATAAAAATCTTTGTTATCTATTAAAAAACCCATATGATAGATAAATATATCAAACCCTTGTTTTTTATTTTTTTCTTCATTCCATCGAGCAATATTTATAACCACATTATCCGGCAATTGGTTTAAAAATTCTTTTGTAATTTTACCTTTAGGAATATAAGATATCCTTACATTATTTCCATATGGAGCATCATAAGATTCAAGTTTGCACTTAACTCCACCCTTTGTACAAATTTCTGGAACTTTAAGATGTTTCCAAACCCAAGCACTTCTATTAATTTGAAATTCTTTTAATTTAGCTTCTTTAAAAGATGAAGTAATATCTTTCACATATTTAGAATTATTTCTTATCCAATCAAGTTCTGTAAAATGATTTCTCCAACCAAAACTAATTTTTCCATTCATATATCTAATATTATTCATAGTCTCTTCAAATTCCTTTTGGTTTTTTGAATTATGCATAGCAATAACAGTTTCAACATATGTCATACAATCGAACGCATCAAACCTCCACAAAGGATCTTTATCAACATCAGAATTACTACCTTCACCAAGAGGAGATAAAACATAAGGCACACCCAAAAACGACTCGGTTTCTTCCTTAATAGGAGTTCCAAATTTATTTTCATCTACTCCTGCAGTGCAAGAAACAGAAAAAATAGCAGCAATAAAAAACAAAAAAATTTTCTTCATAAATTAAGTATCTGACAAATTAATGATAAAATCAACTTCAATGTTTTATTGACTCTTAGGAAAAAAAATACTATGCTCATTTTTATTATTAAAACAGGAGAAACCATGAAAAAATATTTATTACTTTTATTAATTGCAGCAATAGCATCACCATCATTTGCCCAAACTAAAAAAGCAACGACTACAAAGAAAAAAACAACAACACAACCTCAACTAGTAAAAGTAATACCACAAAGTGGAACTACAATTGCGCAAGCTGAAACTAAAGGAGTTGCAACAACAACTGCTGCAACTACAGCAGCTAAAACAACAGTACCAACTACAACACAAACACAATCAGCTGTAAATTCAACAGCACAAAAAAGTGCATCTGAAGCATCATCAAGTTCTTCAAGCATAAGTGTTCCAAGTGTACCAAATCCATTGGATATAATAAGTGGACTAACAATAGGTGCAGGTTATGGATTAACATCTGGGTTAAATTTTTCATTAGGTTACAGACCATTTCAAAGCACATTAGGTTTCTTTAGTATCTTTGGATTAAGATTAGAAGCAAATTATTTAAATGCATTAAGAATTCCTCAATCAAATGTAAACGACTTAATACAAAGAAAAACAGATACTGAATTAGACTTCTCAAAAGGAAAAGCAATTTTCTCAAGTGAATCATATGGAATTTTATTAGACGTATATCCATTAAAAAAGATTTTAAGAATAACAGGCGGATTCTATCGTCAAAATTCAAAACTTAATGGAGCAGTTCAACTTTCAGGAAACGTAACAATTGGTGACACAACATATCCATTTCCAGACGGATATACAATGTATGGTGAAATGAACTGGAGCAAAAAGTTCACTCCATATTTAGGATTAGGTATAGATATTCCAGTTCTCCCAGGTCTTGCAATTACAACTGATCTTGGAACAATGTTCACTCCATCACCTTCAATGACATTATCATTATATGGACCAAACAGCACATACGTTTCTCCAGATGATCTGAGAAAAGAAGAAGAATGGATTGAAAGCAAGATAAAAAAAGCTAAATATATACCGATATTAAGAATAGGTGTTTCATACAAGTTTTAATTAACCAAACAACAAAGGAGAACCGATGAAAAGTAAAACTGAAAAATCTGAGACTAGAAAGTTAGGTCTAATATGTGGTGGTGGAAACCTTCCATTAAACATAATTGATAACTTGAAAAAACAAAAGAAAGATTTTTTCTTACTATGTTTAAAAGGTTTTGCAGACCCAAAAAAGATTCCAACAGAATTACCTCAAGCATGGGTAAGATTAGGTGCAGGTGGAGCAGCAATAAGAGAATTAAGAAAAGCAAATGTAAAAGATTTAATTTTCGCAGGCTCAATTTCAAGACCAAATTGGAAATCTTTAATACCAGATTTTTACACGTTAAAAGTACTTTTCAAAAAAGCTCTTTCAAAAAAATCAACAGACGAACTATTTAGAGCACTATTTGAACACATAGAATCAGAAGGATTCAAAATTTTACCAGTTCAAGATTTTGCTCCAGAAATAGTATTAAAACCAGGCCTTCATGGCTACACTCCAAAACTAAGCAAAGAAGTAATGACTGACATAGAATTTGGATCATTAGTATCATATCACATAGGTGCATGTGATGCAGGTCAATCAGCAGTTGTTCAACAAAAAATTGCTCTATCTTTGGAAGGCGAAGACGGAACAGATGCAACTATAAAAAGAGGTGGAAAACTAAAGAAGCCAGGTTCAAAACCAATCTTAGTAAAACTACCAAAACCAGGACAAGAAATGAGAGTAGACCTTCCAGCAGTTGGAACAGGAACTCTTAATTCTGTAATTGAAGCAGGCTTCCAAGGAATAGTAATTCTTGAAGATGGTGCAATGATAGTTGATAAAGAAGAAGTATTTGCTTTATGCAAAAAACACAAAGTATTCATTTATGTTTTATCACATAAAGAATACGAAAGAATTATCACCACAAAAAAGAAGGTTAAATAGTTAGCACTATGAAAAATCAAATTTCAGTAATAGGTTCAGGAAGATGGGGAACATTCCAAGCATGGCATGCTTCCCTTTTATTTAAGAAAGTAATTTTGTACAGTAGAGCATCTGCTCCAGACTTTCAAACTCTTCTCACAACACGAAAGAACGAATATTTGGAATTAAATGATAACATAGAATTATCATCAGACTTAAAGCAAGCCCTCACATCAGATACAATAATAATCTCAATAGGTTCACAAAATCTAAGAGGGCTAGCAAAAGAATTAAACACACATGATTTAAAAGGTAAAACCTTTATCCTTTGCATGAAAGGTTTGGAAAAAGGAACAGGCAAAAGATTAACACAAATCATGGAAGAAGAAATTAATCAAGATATAGAATTAGCCATCTGGGTAGGTCCAGGTCATGTTCAAGAATTTGTAAAAAGAATTCCAAACTGCATGGTAATAGATTCCAAAAATCCAGAAACAACAAAAAAAATAGTAGATAATTTCAGTTCAGAAATGATTCGTTTTTATTATGGAAATGATTTAATAGGAAATGAAATAGGCGCTGCAACAAAGAATGTAATTGGAATAGCAGCTGGTATTTTAGATGGCTTAGGCTACTCATCTTTAAAAGGCGCATTAATGTCACGCGCCACAAAAGAAATAAGCCGCTTGATAGACGCAGAGGGAGGCAATCCTATGTCTGCCTATGGACTAGCACATTTAGGTGATTATGAAGCCACTCTATTCTCTCCACACAGTCACAACAGAAAATACGGAGAAAATTTAGTTAAAGGCATAAAGATGGAAAAACTAGCAGAAGGTGTAGACACATTAGAAGCCACACACAACCTATGTAAAAAGCATCAAATACAAATGCCAATCACACAAGGTTTATACAAAGTAATCTTTGAAGGAAAAGATTTAAAAGAAAATTTTGCTGCTTTATTTTCCCGCCCACAAAAAAAAGAATTTTAAAAAGAATCAATTTCTGATTTTCGCTCCCCTACAAACTGTTTAATATTTTCAGATGTTAAAGGTCTATACAAAATATCTTTATTTCTCATAATAATTTCTTTACTTAATCGAGAAAAATCAAATCTCAACATCTTTTCTCTTATTTCCTCATCAAAACGATATTTAATAAGTTTAGCAGGATTTCCACCAACAATAGCATAAGGTTCAACATCTTTAGTCACAACCGCACCAGCAGCAATAACAGCTCCCTGTCCAACAGTAACTCCAGACATTATTACAGAATTCATACCAATCCACACATCATCTTTAATAACAATATAACCATTAGAATAAACATCATCAGGTTCATCAAAAAAATAGCTCTTAAAAGGATAAGTAGAAAATCCCATATAAGGATGATTTCCACCACAAATAAATGTTACATTATTTGCAATAGAAACAAAATTACCAATAACAAGTTTTTCACCTTCACTACCCCAAAAATAAGCTTTAACAGGTCCATAACTATAATTGCCAACTTGAACTTTAGAAATATCAAACTTTCCATCCATCCAAGTAAAATTATGTTTATTTTGTTCTTTCCATAATTCTTTTCTTTTTGTTTTTTTAGTAGTAAAAAGTTTTTTCAAAAATTTCATATTTAAACCTCTCAATTAGGATTATTATCCTATTTCAAATAAAAATTGTAAAGCATTAATTCCTTTGACATATTTTCCAAACTATTTACAATAAAACTAATGAAAAAATTTTTAATTATTTTATCTGTATTAATAATAGGAATCCTCTCATGTTCGATTCTAACTGCCAACTCATCTGCCCCACTTCCAAAAGATTCTAAAATAGATAAAATAGAAGTCTTCAAAAGCAAACGAGAAATGAAAGTTTATCAAAATGGAAAATTATTAAAAACTTATAAAATAGCCTTAGGTACAAACCCAACAGGAGCAAAACAATTTGAAGGCGACGGGAAAACCCCAGAAGGTTTATATTACATAGATGGTAAAAATCCAAACAGCAGTTATCATAAAAATTTAGGCGTCTCCTATCCAAACGAAACTGATAAAGTATTTGCTAAAAAGAATAAAAAATCCCCAGGAGGATTAATAAAGATTCACGGACTTCCAAACGGTATGGGAGCAATAGGTTCAGCCCATACACTATCTGATTGGACATTAGGTTGTATAGCAGTAACAAGTGAAGAGATAGACGAATTATATGTATCAGTCCCTCTCCGCACCCCGATTCAAATCCACCCATAAGGTAAACATATATTTTTAACTTATAAGACTAAACTTCTTATAAATAGTTCTATATTTTTCAGGCAATTTTAAAAGTTTCATAAACGCAATTATTTCATTAGAAATTTGTAACATTGCATTATAACTATACTTAACATCATTTTCAAACATGTCTTGGATTCCGTTAATATTTGTACATGCTCTCCATTCTGCCTCTTTAAAAGGAGCTTTAAATGCAATACATTGTCTAAATTGAGCCTCTGTCATGTGTACATATTTACAAAAGTACTTGTATAAAGCCTCTATATTCTTATTTTTTGTATGTTTTTCAAATTGTTGATATAAAAATTTATAATTAATATCTGTTTTTTTACCATTAGTATATTTAATTTTTTTATTATCTTGTGAACTATCAGAAAATAACATAAATTTTATCCAATCTTCTTCAGGAGAAATTATAAATGAAGAAAACAATTTTAATAAACAATCAATATGCATTCTTACAACAGCATTAGCTGCTAAAAAATTTCCTTTTTCTGAAAGAGTTATAAAAGCTGCAATATTTGAATAAAACATATTACTTATAGCTACATTAAACATATTTCTTTCTGTACTAATATTACCATTTGTAAAAGCGGTTAGTTGAGCTTTAGATAATTCTTCACTCTTCGCTTTTAATTCTATACCTTTGCTATCTTGAAATGAATATTTTTTAAATGAAGACATTACAAACCCAATATAATTCATTGAAAATTAAGTGGTTGCGGGGACTGGATTTGAACCAATGACCTTCAGGTTATGAGCCTGACGAGCTACCGGGCTGCTCTACCCCGCGATAAGAAGAACCAAACTATAACTCTAAAATATTAAGATTGCAAGCTATTTAAAAAATATTTTTTAAAAAGTTTTATTTACGCCCAAAAACCCAACCATTCTTTCAAATCGAGCACTCCTACCCTGTAATTCTGGATAGTGCATAATAGTTTGCATATAAGTTGCCCCTGCAGCTACACTCCATCCGTTTTTAATAGGCACTTTAACTCCAAAAGTTAAAATCCCAACCAGGTGCAGTCCAAACAGACGCATGCGGAGGATCAATAGCAACATACCCTCCACCTAATAAAACATAAGGTATAACCTTGGCTTTATATGGATTAACTTCTAACCCTGCCCTTAGCATAAAAGAAGAATAATTAGTCTGATCATCTATCTTATAACCAAATATATAAGCTCCTTCGCTTCTAAAATATAAAGTATTGTTAATAGGGGTTGTAAATCCTGCTGAAATTGAAGCTCCTGGCATAGTGCGTGTAGGCATAGACTCCATATCTATTACCTTAACCTTATACAAACCTTCCATAATTTGTGCTTCTATGTATGTTTTAGTCTTAATAACAGGCTCAACCCTAACATAAACAACTTCAGGTTCTTTATAAACAATTTCTTTTTTAATAATGATTTTTTCTTTAACTTGTTCTTTTTTAGGAGCCTCTTTCTTAACTTGCTTAGCTTTTATCGGTGTTTTAGCTTTTTTCTCAACTCTAGCAGTCTTAGAAGATGATTTAGAAGAAGTTTTCTTATCACCAGCAGCATAAGAAGGAACAACTAAAAAAACAGCTAAAAACAGTATTAAAAAAATTTTCAAAAACGACTCACTTTTCTAAGTTATATATTTATAACATAGTTTAGTAATTTAATTTGTCAAGTTTTAATATAATTAAAAGAAACTTAAAAAGAATGGCTTAAAGAAATAAATCCCATATGTTTTTTAACATCGTCACCTGGATCTTCAGGGTAAAGTTGACCATATACCATACCAAATGATACAGACCCCTCATCACCGAACACAGGAAGTCTGATACCAACAGTTGCGTCCCAACCAGGATATTCAAACACACCTTCTATATGAGGCATTCCCCCAATCAAAGCATAAGGTATAACAGGAAACTCTTTGTAATGCATTTCTAACCCAACTCTAAACATAGGATAAAGTATCCATTTTTGTTCAGAAAGTCCACCAGAATCAAGAACACCAAATTCATAAGCCAACTCACCTCTAAAATTAAACCAATCATTTAAAGGAATAACTACCCCACCAGCAAACCCAGCTCCAAACACATCATGTTGATAACCATCATAATCATCATTAGAAGATAAAGCACTAGCCAATTTAAAATCCAAATAAACAAAAGAATCTTCTCCCCATGCAAAACATGGTGCAGAAAGTAAAATAGTCAAAGCTACTAAAATCTTTTTCATAAAATCTTCCCTACAAACATTTATTAAACAATCTAAAGAAATTATCAGTAGTAATATCCTCAATATCTTCAAACTTCATATCTTTCAATTCTGCTAATTTTTCAGCAGTATATTTAACCATAAATGGTTCACAAATTTTTCCTCTGAAAGGAACAGGAGCCAACCAAGGTCCATCTGTTTCGACTAATATTTTATCCACAGGTGCTTTTTCAAAATTAGCCCTAACTTCAGGAGCATTTTTAAAAGTAATAATTCCAGAAGCAGAAACAAAAAAATCCAAATCCAACCCAATTTTCAATAAATCCCATCCAGATGTATAACTATGAAGCACTGCTCTAAAAGGTTTATTCTTATATTCACTTGAAAGAATATCTCCCATATCTTTATCAGCATCTCTGGTATGAATAATTACTGGAAGGTCCAATTCTCTTGCTAAATCAAGTTGAAAAATAAAAGCTTTCTTTTGTCCTTTTTTATCATCAGCATTATCGCCTGCATAATCCAAACCACATTCACCAACAGCTACTACTTTTTTTGACTCAAAAGCCGACTTTTTTATTTTTTGGTAATCGCAGCATCCATAGGGATGAATTCCAAGTGCAGCCCAAACATTATTATAAGTATCAGCAATACTAACAACCTTATCCCATTCCAAAATATCAGCAGCCACAGATAATATTCCACAAACATTATTATCAGCAGCCCTTTCAATTACTTCATCTAAAACAACATATTTTTCATCATCTAAATGACAATGTGAATCAATCAGCATTTTTAGCAACCTCTTCTAACAACAATAACAATAGCATTTGATTATCTAAATTAAGCACATTAACAATATTAACTTCAGTCACAAATTTTTTATAAACAGATTCACTTCTAATTTTTTTAAGTAATACAGAATACACAATTTTATATGCATCATTTTGATCAACCAAAATAATAAAGTTAAAAACATCATCACGTTTTCCAGCTTTAACTAAATCAAGCACCATATTAAGTTGTGAAATAACTTCAAAATTATCAATATAATCTAACGCTTTCCCAATACTTCCATCAGAATATTCTAAAACTTCATCCATATATTCATTATTGAAATCAGGACTATACATTTCGATACATTCTTTAATTTGAGCAGGAGTCAAATCAGCAAATTTCATAATAAAACAACGTGATCTAATCGTAGGCAAAATAGCATTCAAATTATTACAAACTAAAAAGAATATAGTTTTCAATGGAGGCTCTTCTAAATTCTTCAAAAGAGCATTAGCAGTATTTTTATTCATCAATTCAACTTCATCGATAATAACAACTCGGTATCCACCCATAGCAGAAGTAGTATAAAACAAATCATTAATATCTCTGATTTGTTCAATAACAATTTCCTTTTTTCCATCATTAACTTTAACAAATTTAAAATCAGTAATTCCACCTTTTTCGATTCGCGAAAAAATAGGATCATCATTAGGAAGATCAACACTAACAGCAGGAGCTTCCAAACCAGACATTAAAAACCTAGCCATTTTCATAGCAAATCTAAATTTACCAACACCCTTATTTCCAACAAGAAGATAGGCATGATGTAATGAATCTGAATTAAACGCATCCAGAATAATTTTTTCATTTTTCTCACAATTAATTAAAAAGTTTTTATCCATTCTTTTTTAATCCTAACCCTTCTTCAACAAAATTTTTTATTAACTCAAAAGTGCAACAAATATCATCTTCTTTATTCATAGTGCTACAAGCATCTTTATCTATAATTCTAAAACGGTTTTTATCTTTAGAAGCAATATCTAAATACCCTTTTCTAACCAGTTTATGATATTCCAATCCTTTTTCTTCCATACGTGTTTCGTGATTTTGCACTCTACAAGATCTTTTAAGTCCAAGTTCTGGATCAATATCAAGATAAATAGTCATATCAGGTTTAAAATCCCCAATAGTCACTCTGTAAAGCCCATCAAAAGTTTTATCATCAATTCCACCAGCTGCTTTTTGAAAAGCATAAGTAGTATCAGCAAATCTATCAGAAATAACATTAATGCCTTTTTCTAAAGCAGGCTTAATAACATTTTCAACATGCAATCGTCTATCAGCAAAAAACAATAATGATTCTGTAAGTGAATCTATTTCCTTATGTCCTTCTAAAAGTATTTTTCTAATTTCCTTTCCAACTTCCGTGCCACCAGGTTCTTTAGTAAACAACACAGGAATATTTTTTTCTTCTAAATATTTAGCAAGAAGTCTAAGTTGAGTAGTTTTTCCACTACCATCTCCACCTTCAACAGAAATAAATTTTCCTCGTACCATAATTACCTCTTAATAAATAATAATAAAAATTGTTTTAAGTTCTCAAAAAATCTAGCAGGTCCAAAATATAAAGACCTCACATTTTCTCCAATAATCACCTTATAGCTATCTATTTTAATACCATCAACAACCATGTCAATATTTCCAACAATTTGTCCTTTTTTAACTGGGGCAGTAACTCTATCAAAAAAAGAAACATTCAAAACAATATTATGTTTAGCATTATTAGGATACATAAAATAAACATCTCGTTCTGGATAAATAGCAACAAATTTATTCTTTCCATACATCAAATCAATTTTTGCAATAGGCTTTTCAGTTTTAAAAAAAGTCTTAATAGTATAATCTTCAAACACAGAATTCATAACTGCTTTAGCCTCTCGAGCTCGAGCAAGATTGATTTCTTCCAAACTACCCTGAGCTTTTAATCCAGAAAGAACAACAATTAATCTTCTATTTTCTTTAACAGCTGAAGCAACAATGTTATATCCTACATATTTAGTAAACCCAACAACACCACCATCAGCCCCTCTCATATCCCAAATAATTTTATTTTTGTTTCCAAAATTATAAACATACTTAGTTTTCTCTTCATGAGTAGCCCCATCATAATCAAAGAATCTTTTATTAAATGATTTATAATATTCTGGATACTGACTAATTATTTTACTAAACAATGCACTAATATCATATGGTGACATAGCTTGTCCTTTTTCATTCTTTCCATAAGAATTAGTAAATGATGATGAAGACAACCCTAATTCTTTTGCAGTAGAATTCATCATTTCAATAAACTTTTCTTCACTTCCAGCAATTCCTTCTGCAAGAACTTTACAAGCATCCACAGCATAAGTAATAGCAACTGCTTCCAACAAATCTTTAATTTTAATTTTCTGCCCTACTTTTAATAAAACAGTAACTTCACCTGTATCAATTCCTTCTAACGCTTTTTCAGAAACAAAAAAACTATCATTTACATCTAACTTTTGTTTATCTATTTGAGTATAAGCAGTATAAAGTGTCATCAATTTAGAAATATTAGAAGGTGCAATAGGAGTAAAAGCATCTTTTTCAAACAATATTTGTCCTGTTTCATAATCAATAACAATACCACTTTTTCCAGGTGTCTTTAAAGGACGTGCCTGTACAAAGAAACAAGAAAATAAACAAAGAATAATTAATAACTTTCTCATATCTATCCTTTATATTTTTCCTTTAGTTCTGCAACTTTAACATCATCTATTTTTTCAAACAAAGTATCTGGCACAAATATTTCATTTCCAGAAACAATTAAAGAATTAACAAAATCTTCCACATTGTCATTAACCCAAAGGTTTTCTTTTTCAACACCAACAAAAGCTAAAAGTTTTTTGGCAACTCCAGGCATAATAGGTTGTGACAACACACCAAACAAAGCAATTAATTTAATAGAATTATGAATAATAGTCATAGCTCTTTTTTCATCAGTCTTAATAACACTCCAAGGTTCACTGTTTGCAATATACTCATTACCAAGCACCCAAATTTCACGCAAAGCCTTAGTAGCTTTTCTAAATTCTAAATTTGATAATGCAAAGTTATATTCTTCCACCTTTTCATCTAATTGAGAAAATAATTTATTTTCAACGTCAGTATTGCCAAAGTTTTCAGGAACATTAGTTCCAAATTTAGACCTACAAAATTTCAAAACTCTCAAAACAAAGTTACCTAAAATATCATTAAGGTCTTTATTAATTTGATCTGCAAAAATATTAAAAGTAAATTCAGCATCATCACTTTCAGGTGAATTAGCCATTAACCAATATCTCCAATAATCTACATCAAAAAGTTCAACAGCATCTAATCCAGAAAAACCATTTCCTAAAGATTTAGAAAATTTTCCATCACCAAAGTTTAAAAAGTTCAAACCTTTTAAAACATCAACTGTTTTCCATTTAGTAGTAGTAGCCAATTCTTCAGCAGGAAACATTACACTATGGAAAGGCACATTATCTTTTCCCATAAATTGATAATATCTTGTATCATTTTCAAACCAAAACCTTTTCCAATCTCCGCCAGTTTCTTCTGCCCATTTTTGAGATATAGAAACATATCCCCAAGGAGCATCAAACCAAACATAAAAAACTTTTCCAGGCATATCAGGAACAGGAATACCCCATTTAATATCTCTAGTAATACATCTATCCTTCAAACCTTCCTTAAGCCATTTATTAGCAATAGAAAGTGCAACCTTGCTCCAGCCAACACGAGTTTTAATCCAATCTTCAACTAACCCCTGCATAGATTTTAATTTCAAAAAAGCATGTTCAGTTTTTCTAACTTCCAAATCATGAGATCCAGAAATAACACTATAAGGATTAATAAGATCAACAGGATCAAGAAGTGACCCACATTTATCACATTGATCTCCACGTGCTTTTTCATATCCACATTTAGGACAAGTTCCTTCGATATATCTGTCAGCCAAAAACATATCATCTTTGATACTATAAACTTGTTCAATTTCTTTGTTTTCGATATATCCATTTTCTTTTAATTCTAAAAAAACAGATTGCACTAATTTAGTATGAGTATCAGTAGAAGTTCTCCCTAACTTATTAAAAGATAAATTGAATTTATCATAAGTTTCTTTGTGCACATTAAAATATTTATCAACATATTCCCTAACAGGAATTCCTTCTTTAAGAGCACCAACTTCAGTAGGTGTACCATATTCATCTGTTCCACCAATATACAAAACTTCATTACCAAGCAGCCTATTGAATCTAGCAAAAACATCAGAAGGCAATAAACACCCAACCAAGTGACCTAAATGAGGCACTCCATTAACATATGGTAAAGCAGAAGTAATAAGAACTTTTTGTGACATACTAAACACCTTTTTTCAATAAATTTTAATTGTTTGATTAATACCAAATTTGAACTAAAAAATCAATAATTATAAAAATTAAAAAAGCAAACAAAAGAAAATACAGATTATTAAAAAACAAAAAGAGTCAAATTAGAATCCAAAAACAGAGAGTTATAGATATAAAAATCTCACCAAACACCGTCTTTTTTAATTTTCATAAAACATATCTGCGGCCATTCAAAATGAGGTGAAAATGTTATTTGCAACCCATTTTCAATGTGCCCAAAACTATAATGATTTTAATAACTCGTTAAAGTACTTCTCTGTTCCAGCTGCCCCAGCCCCCATCTTCTTGAGAATCTCATCAGCCAACACTACAGACTTTCTTCCACTATCAAAAATCTTCAAATATTGTCCTTCAAATGAAAGATCTATATTTAGAATTACTGATTCATTTATGAATGGTCGTTTTATCAAAATAGCATATCTTAGTTCTGGATAAAGTTTACCTGCTATAAATGCCATTTCTTTTTCATTTAAATTCCAACCTGCATAATCTTGTGAGGTTGCTTGTGGATTTTTAAAGAATATCACTGTTTGGCATTGACCTCTGATTGCTTCCCCTACTCCTAATTTATCGATAATATTAGGTTGTTGAAATGCAGCCATATAAGCTTGTCTTTTCTTTCTACCCTCTTGTAATCCAATAATGAAATTACTTCTAAACATAGGATTTTCCAACATAGGTGCAGTTTCATCAATTACAACAAGTGACGGATCCCCTGTTCGTGTAGAAATATTATTAATCTGATTCATAATATATGAAATAATAGCTGGTGCTAATTTTGGATCTTCAAAAATATTAGTAAAATCAAAAGATGTTAATTGAGATGAAAGGTCTAAATTATCAACTGGAGAATTAAACAGCATTCCATATTGTTCATCATCTACCCAACGTTTAATTTCTTGTCTTACAATTCCTTTAGGATTAAAACATGATTTATAGATATTCTTCAAAGATCTTAAATCATAATCTAAATAATCATAAACAACAGATACAGCGCGTGCTATTTCTTCTTCAACCCCAGCTTCTTCTTTTATATAATCTTGAGTATCCATATAAGTAATAGCTTTTAACCATTGTCTTAAAAACTGTCTATTTTCTGGTGAATCTGGAAGTTTCAAAGGATTCATATAAGTTTGTTTTCCATAATCAATATCTTTAGTTTTTCCACTAACGAAAGTTAGATAAGATCCACCAACAGCATTAGTAAAGATTTCAATACCTCTATTTCTATCAAAGAAATAAGCTTTAAGTTTAGGATATCTCATAGCAGCCCCACACAAGAAAGCATAAAGTGTAGTTTTACCAATACCAGTTGGTCCAATAACAACAGAGTGAGCAACGGCAGCAGGCGCAGATGAAATATGGAATTGGAATCTATAATTAGTTCCATTAGCAGTTGGGAACATAGAAATACATCCATCACCCCAATCATTACCCATAAATCCAGTTGGTACTCTTTCAAAAACTAAAGAACAAGCAACAGCACGTGATAATAATTTATATACACGTGGTACTATATCATAAGATGGAAATAAGCAGAACCATGAAATCTGAGCAACCCAAGTTTCACGAGCAGGTGTTGCCATATAAAGTCTAAGAACTTTAAATACATCTTCCACACCTTTTTCCAATTCTTGCAAATTATCAGAATATAAATAAATAGCTTCTCCAAAATCAACCAACTTTTGAGATTTTTCAGCAATATCATTAAGTTCATCAATAGCATAATCATATTGTCCTTCCACTTCAGAAGAAAAATTAGTAGAAAGATCAATTCGTTTTTGAGAATTAAGAACCGCTGCTCCTTTTAAATTAGGATAAACTTTTAAAGATTTTAAGAAAATCATTTCATAATCAAGTGTCATTAAATCAGAATACATTTGTTCATCAATATAATCAGGTACTCTTTTAAGACCTATAACAGTCATATATCTTTTTTTCTCACCTGATCTAAATTCTATAACACCATTTTTATTGAAAACAACTTCATCTCCAGAAACTAACTCATTAATAGAAGCCATACTAACATCTCCACGAATATTAGGTCGGCTAATAGGTGACGCCATATAAGAATAAACATCCAACAAAGAATCTTTATTCAAATCATTTTGTTGTAATAATACTTTTGGACTAAATGGAGAAAGAGTAGTTAATAAAATTTGTTCTACTTCATTTAACTTTTGCAAAGCATTCTTTTTAACAACATCTTTAACAGAAACAACTACATAATATTTATTGGAATAAATAGTTCTCATTTTTTCATTCCACTTATCATTAATTTTCTTTAAAACAAAATTAGTATGATCAGTTGTAGTATCTTGAGAAATTTTTTGTCTTAAAGTAACAAATTTAGTACTAACACTTTCACTATCTAAAGATTCTATAAATTTTTTTCTAACATCTAAATAAAGTTGTTTTTCTTTATCAGACACAAGTATCATATTAAGTCCATCAACTAAAAAAACACGAACATATGTATTATCATTACAAAGAATAGTTTTTTTATCCTGATCAACACCCAAGAAAGGCAAAAAATCTTTTAAACGTGTTTCATTTACAGTTGGTAAAATTTTATCAACAAACTTTCTAACAAAAATAAGTAAAAACAGTGAAAAAGAAAATATAGCTACAATAAAAAGCACAATACTTTTAAAATTCAATTCAAAATTAAAAAAATCTAAAACAAAATCAAACAAGCTACATCCTCTTAATTAAAATACTTTTTTACATTTTCACCATCTAAATTATTAGTAGATCTAAGTACAATTTTTATATTTTTCAAAATATTATCAATATGAGGTTCTTTTTTATAAAGATATATTAAATAAAAATGAACTAAAAAACCACTAACAATAAAAAATAAAGGATTAACAATAGAAACCACAACAAGCACAACACACATAAGAGCTACATGAAATAAAATATTAAAAATAGCTAATCTATAAGGTGCTTTAAAAAATTGTGGTGGCTGTGCAACTGCCTTTAATACAGTCTCTTTCATATTACTCTCCTTTACAGGTATATAATTATACCAAAAAATATGATTTTTTACAACTTTAAAATTCGATTCAAAAAACAAAGACTTACAAAAATAAAAAAACTACTAAAAAGCCGGAAAAATATAAATTTGACTATGATATAAAATAATGATATTATTTATTTAAACTTTAAAAAATAAATCTTATGAATTATTTAATAATTTTTACCTTTAACGGTAATAATATCAATTATGATAAAATAATACATGCAGGTGTAATAGACGGAATGGAAACAATCATTCTTCCACCAGAACCTGAAAAAGTAATCGAAAAGGATTTAGAAAATTTAATAAACACTAACTCCAAAGATGAAATTTTAATGATGTTATTAAATTTAATTCTTTTAACAATTAAAAATAATGATGGATACAAAAAAGCAAGTATCGAAACAATTAAAAAAGTAAAAGAAAAATATGAAAACATAATTAATAATTGTATTATATAAAAAATAAATCCCTCTGGGGATTTTTTTTACTTTTCCACAACTATATGTGAATAACTTTGTAATAGTAATAATAATAATTTTTTTACTAAAATCTAACTACAACTTATTAACAGTTTTTCTTTTTTTAACAACCCTCTTGATTAAGATTGAAATATCTTTAAAATCATAGAAATGATAATACAAACTTACCTGTGAAAAACTTATGAAAAACTTCTTAATTTCACAATTTTTAACACAGTAATAATAATAACTTTTAATATATAAATATTTGTTATGAAGAAACTGATACTACTTTTTACTATACTATTCACTTTTAATGCAAATGCATTAGAACATTCCTATGTAGTATTAAATGCAGACACAGGTGACCTACTATACAAATCAGCAGAATCTAAAAACAATTATCCTGCATCACTCACAAAATTAATGGTTTTATATATAACTTTTGATGCACTTGAAAAAGGTGTAATAAAAGAAGATCAAAAATTAAAAGTATCATATAGAGCCACACAACAACCTCAAACTAAATTAGGTTTAAAAATAGGCGACACAATAACAGTAAAAGAAGCAATATATGCATTAATAATAAAATCAGCAAATGATGCAGCAGTAGTTTTATCTGAAAACATAGGAACAACAGAAAATGGATTTTCAGATATAATGACAGCAGCTGCCGCACAAATAGGTCTACAAAACACATCATTTAAAAATGCATCAGGTCTTACAGATGAAAATCAATATTGTACAGCATATGATATGGCAATGCTTGGTTACGCAATATATAGTCATTTTCCTCAATACTTTAAATACTTTAAAACTAAAGAATTTAAATATAAAGGTAAGAAATATGTAACACATAATAATATCCTAAATACTTATGAAGGTGGTAATGGAATGAAAACAGGTTATACAGATAAATCAGGGTATAATTTAATAGCATCAGCCACTCGCCAAGGTAAAACAATCATAGCAGTATCATTAGGAAACAAAACAGCCAAGAAAAGAGATAAAGAAGTAGTTATTTTATTAGATTATGGTTTTCAAAAAGTAGGATTAAAAAATCAAAAATATAAAAAGATAGACCAAGATTATAAAGTTCAACTCGGAGCATTTTATAATAAAGACCAAGCATTAAAGGTGGTTGAAGGATTATCAGCCCAAAGTCAAGTTATGGTAAGCCAAGGTGAAAAAGGAATAATCTACAAACCACAATTAGTAAATTTAACATTTGAAAAAGCAAATCAAATATGTGAGAATATAAAGAAAAAAAATAAAGATTGTTTAGTGGTGCGTGAATAAAATGAGAGAAATAGTATTTGATACAGAAACAACAGGATTTGATCCAGTATCTGGCGACAGAATGATTGAAATAGGTTGTGTAGAATTAATTAATAAAGTTCCAACAGGAAAGCATTTCCATGCTTATATAAACCCAGAAGGTAAAGAAGTATCAGAAGGTGCGCTAAGAGTACATAAATTATCTAATGATTTTTTATCAGATAAACCTTGTTTTTGTGAAATAGTAAACGATTTAATTGAATTTATAGGTCATGATACACCTCTTGTTGCACATAATGGAACATTTGATTTTAAATTCTTAAACAGTGAACTAACAAAGATAGGTCGTCCAACAATACCACAAACGCGTTTAATTGACACATTATGGATAGCTCGTCGAAAATTAACAGACATATCACGTCATTCACTTGATGCCCTCTGTGAGTACTTTAAAATTGATTTAAGTGAACGTAATGAAAAAGGTCATGGAGCATTACTTGATAGTTATATTTTATCAGAAGTTTATTTAGAATTAACAGTAGACAGAGAACAAGAATTTTTTGAATCAGAAAAAAAAGGTGACTTAAAACAAGTAAAACTAAAAGGTAAAACTTACAAAGAACCAAGAATATTTCCAATCCAAGAAGATGACTTAAAAAATCATTTAGATTTCATATCAAAACTAAAAGACAACATTTGGTAAATTTGATTCAAAAAACAAAGACTTATAAAAATAAAAAATCCGGTTAAAAGCCGGATTTTATAAATATTCTACAATCTTTTCTCTAAATTTTTGCATATCATTTTTATTATTAAAAAATCTTTTTGGAATAATAATAGCCTGACTTCTAATTATAAAAACATAAAAATAATTTTTAAATTCTTTAACACAGTATAATCTTCTAAAATCAGAAAATTTAAAAACAGCATCTCCTACAAAATCTTCTACTTTTAATTCTTCATTACCAAGAGTTATATCAGAACGAAATTTCAATCCAAGTTTAGCAGCTTTTTTCATTGTTTTATATCTAAAATAAGTAATTAAAAGTACAAATATAAATATAACTAAAAACCAAGTTATACAAAAATATGCAACGAATAAACTTTCATATAAAAAAGCAAATATAAGAGCTACTATTATAAAAACAGGAATAGATCTCCTTGAAAACATAATATAGAAAAAGTATTTAAAATAATCTTTTAATTTATACTCACCTGAAACTTTCATAATTATCTCCTTTATATTTTAAAACAACAAATTAGAATCCAAAAACAATACTTTATAAAATTAAAAATATCACTAAAAGCCGGTATTTAGTCTAATTTAGAAGTACAATTAGGACATCTTTTAGCTTTAATATTTATCTTTTCAAAGCATTCTGGACAACTTTTTTGTTTATTGATTTGTATTTGATTTTTATCAACCTTATTAATAGTTCTAATCAACAAGAACACAGCAAAAGCCACAATTATAAATGTAATAAAAGTATTAATAAAAACCCCAATATTAATAGTAACAGCTCCATCAGCAACAGCTTGAGCTAAAGAGTTATAAGGATCAACTTGTTTTCCATGTTTAAGAGTAATAAAAATATTACTAAAATCTACATTACCAACAAGCATACCAATCCCTGGCATAAGTATATCTTTCACCATAGAATCAACAATTTTACCAAAAGCAGCCCCAATAATGATACCGACAGACATATCAATAACATTACCACGCATAGCAAATTTTTTAAACTCTCCCAAAAAACCCATAATATCTCCTATTAAATTATTTTACTAATTCTACCATAAAATACATAAAAAATATATATGAAAGACTCTTGACAAATATAGTATATGTTACTATATAAAGTTCATAGATGTATTAAAAATACATAAACCTTAAAAACATAAAACCATGGTAATCATTGTTCCAACTGTAATACCTCCTGTACATTATGGAGGTGATGAAAAGGGCGGAGGGTGTTTATTTACGATATTACACACCTTAATAACCCTTTGTATTTTTGCTATAGGTATATTGATAGTATGCGCAGGTTTCTTTATTCCAGAAGTTCCACTTATTATAACTGTTATTCTTGTTATTTTTGGCGGACTTATATTCCTCGGCAGCATTTGGTTCTTCATTGAATTTGTCATAGATGGTTAAAACAAATTTCCAGTTATTTTATAAAAAGAGTTTGATTGAAAAATCAGACTCTTTTTTTATAACATTAACACAAGCTATAACCCCTAATAAAGTGTGCAACTTCAAGTTGCTGGCATCCCTAACGGGATTCGAACCCGTGTTGGAGGATTGAGAACCCTCTGTCCTAACCGCTAGACGATAGGGACGCGTAAGAAGAATATATAAATAAATGTTAATAAAATCAATAATTCTTTTGACATTAGATTCAATATATATTAAAACCAAAAGAACTTTTAAATTTTAAACCTAAAAACATATAAAAGAAATGACCAGAAAACAGTTTCTAAGAGCTGTATCAAAAGGAGAAATAAAGACTCCTGTAAGGTGCAGAATTATAGACGTATCCGAAGCACGGATAACGCTAAAAACAGTTATTTCTGGAGACATTGTTTACATGTTTCCACAAGAAGGGGTTCCTCTCAAATCTGGCGAAGATGTCTTTTGTCAAAGAGTTGAACTAACAGCTCCTCAATCAGAGGAACATGTTCTGTTCTATGAGCAAAATTGAATCCAAAAACAAGTGTTTAATAAACAAAAAGCCGGCTAAATGCCGGCCTTTTATTTAAAAATTGGTTTTCTATTTTACTAATTGTAATTTAGTTTTACCTTTTTCTTTTCCAAGGTATTTAACCTTTAATTTATCTCCAAGTTTTACAACTGTTTCGATATTATCAACACGTTTTTCTTTTGTACCAAATTCAGAGATATGAACAAGTCCATCTTGTTGGCCAAAAAATCTAACGAATGCACCGAACTTTTGGATATTTACAACTTCACCTGTATAAATTTGCCCAACTTCAGGTTCAGCAAAAATACCTTTAATAAAAGCAACAGCTTTTTCTAAATTTTCAAGGTTAGCAGATGCAACATGTGCAACATTCTTATCGTCGATATTAACAGTTACTTGGAAATCTTCTTGGATTTTCTTAATAACCGATCCACCGCTTCCGATAACTTCTCTAACTTTAGCAGCAGGAATTTCAATATCTTCTATTTGAGGAGCATTCTTAGAAAGATCTTTTCTAGGTGCCTTAATAGCTTTAGCCATTTCACCCAAGATATGAATACGTCCATCTCGAGCTTGTTTCAAAGCTTTTTCCATAATTTCAAAAGTAATAGAAGTAATTTTAATATCCATTTGTAAAGATGTGATACCTTCTTTAGATCCAGCCACTTTAAAGTCCATATCTCCAAGATGATCTTCGTCACCCATGATATCAGAAAGAACTACATAGTCATTACCTTCTTTAATAAGACCCATAGCAATACCAGCAACAGGAGCTTTAATTTGCACTCCACCAGCCATTAAAGCCATACATCCAGCACAAACAGTAGCCATAGAAGATGAACCATTAGATTCTAAAATATCAGAAGTAATTTTGATAGTATAACCGAATTCTTCAAGAGATGGCAATACAGGGTGAAGAGCTCTCCAACCTAATTTTCCATGTCCAAGTTCACGTCTACCAAGTGATGCTCTTCTTGAAATTTCTCCAACAGAGAAAGCTGGGAAGTTATAATGTAATAAGAAATTTTCATCTCTAATACCATAAATATCATCAATCATTTGACCTTCATCTACTGTAGCTAAAGTCAAAGTAGCAAGAGATTGAGTTTCTCCACGTGTAAATAAAGATGAACCGTGATTAGTTGGTAAAATATCAACTTCACATTCAATAGGTCTAACTTCATCTAACTTTCTTCCGTCGATTCTCTTTTTATCATTTAAAGCCATTCCACGAACAAGTTTATATTCTGTTTCAAAGAAAGCAGTTTCAAATGCAGGTAATAATTCTTCATTTTCAGCAATAGCTTCTTTAGCAGCTTCTTTAGCAGCAGCAACAGCATCTTGTCTTTCTAACTTGTCTTTAATTTTATAAGCTTTAGTAAGATCAGGTAATGCTTTCTTTTCTAAAAGTTTCATAACTTCAGCAAAAGCAGGAGTTCTTGCAGGAACTTCCCAAGCTTCTTTTTTAGCTTTTTTAGCAAAGTCATTAATATTTTTAATAACAACTTGGAAGTTTTCAAATCCAGCTTTAACAGCACCTAACATGATATCTTCATTTAATTGTTTTGCTTCAGATTCTACCATCAAAACTCCATTAGAAGTTCCAGCAACAACTAATTCAAGAGCAGATTCTTTTCTTGCTTCTGGTGTAGGATTGAAAACATATTCATTATTAATATATCCAACTCTAACAGCACCAATAGGTCCCATAAATGGAACACCAGAGATACTCAAACAAGCAGATGCAGCAATTAAAGCCAAAATATCGGGGCTATTAACACCATCATAAGCATAAACAGTTGTAAGCAATTGTACTTCATTGAAGAATGTTTCTGGGAACAAAGGTCTAATAGGTCTATCAATCAAACGAGAAACAAGAATTTCGTCGTCGCTTGGTCGCCCTTCTCTCTTTTTAAATCCGCCAGGTAATCTTCCAACAGAAGAATATTTTTCTGCATAATCCACAGTAAGTGGGAAGAAGTCTTGTCCTTCAGTTGCTTTTTTAGCAGCAACCACGGTCGCAAGAACTTTAGTTTCTCCCATAGTAGCCCAAACAGCGCCAGTAGCCTGTCTAGCTAATTTTCCAGTTTCCAGAACAACTTTTGCGTTATTCCATTTAAATTCAACTTTAGTTTCGTTGAACATTGATTTTTTTCCAAACATTTTTATTTTCCTTTTTAATGTTTAAGTTAACTTCAAGACAAGGAAAATATAAATAGCTTACTTATGCACAACTTTTTAAACTGTGTATAAAAAAACTATTTTATACATATTGTCCTTATCTTATTCACAATTATATAATATGTTTTACCATATTACAAGAAAAGGGGTGCAAACACCCCTCCTCCAATTTATTTACGAAGTCCTAATTTTTTAATTAATTCTTCATAAGCCTTAGCATTATTTTCTTTCAAATAAGCTAATAATCTTTTACGTCTTCCAACTAACTTTTCTAATCCTAAACGACAATTGAAATCTTTTTTATTAGCTTTCATATGTTCAGTTAAAGAATTAATACGTTCAGTTAAAACAGCAACCTGCACAAATGCAGATCCAGTATCTTTTTCACTAATAGCATTATCTTTAATGATAACAGCTTTTTTTTCTTTAGTAATCGACATCGCGATGCTCCTTTTTATTTGTTGTTAAAAATTCGCAAAGGTTTAAGAAATCCATCTTCACTCTTTGCAATCGCAATCAAATTATTTTTGTCATCGACAATTCTAACTTGACCCTGAACAAATTCGTGTTTCACAAATTGCCCATGTTGCAGCAATGAAATATCATCTTGATTTAAAACAAGACCCGGGATGTCGGCCAGAACCTTATTTAAAGATAAAAATATTTCATTAACGACATCATTTTGCGATTCCGGCAAATTATAAGAAATTTTTTCCAAATTTTCAAGTAAAATAGAATCTTCAATTTTAAACACTCCAGATTGAAGTCGGCGGATTAAAGAAACAACACCTTTAACTCCTAATTTTTTACAAATATCCACAGCAAGTGACCTAACATAAGTTCCTGTAGAACAAACAACTTTAAAAGAAGCTTCATAAGGTTTTACCATTCCTAAAAATTTTAAGCTATAAATTTCAACTTCCCTAGGCTTAATTTCAGCCACCTCACCTGCTCTTGCTAGCTTATAAGCAGGTACTCCATTAATCTTAACAGCACTATATTGAGGAGGTGTTTGTGTAATTTTTCCATTAAAAGCCGGTAAAATAGCTCTTATTGCAGATTCGCTAACAGATTCAAAATCGTGTAAATTTTCTAAGTTTATACCTTCTAAATCCTGTGTTTCTGACTCAATTCCAAATATTATATTAAATTCATATTCTTTTGTATGGTCATTAATAAAAGGTATAGTTTTAGTAGCCTCTCCAAGTGCAATAGGTAAAACTCCAGTAGCTAAAGGATCAAGTGTACCCAAATGGCCAACTTTTTTTACACCTAACAATTTTCTAACTTTGCCAAGTACTTGTGTACTAGTCATTCCTAAAGGCTTATCAATAACAATCCATTTATCAAAATTCATGTAAAAAATTATAAACCAAGCAATAAGAATATACCACTTAAAATTATTTGAAGCTTCAAATTGAATCATAAAAAATATCAAAAGAGTCAAATAAGAATCAAAGATCAAGCACTTATAAAATATAAAAACTTTATCAAAAGCCGGTATTTTAAGTAAATTTAAGTTAAAACTAAAGAGTCAAATAAGAATCCAAAAACAATATGTTATAAAATAAAATTATCAATGTTTCATTGAAATTTCACCTTTAATTAACTATAATTAAAGAATGCAAGAGAGATTCTTAGAAATGTTATTTGCTCAAAAGGGGCATTCGAAAAACACAATCCTTTCCTATAAAACGGATTTACAGGATTTCATTTC
This sequence comes from Alphaproteobacteria bacterium, assembly GCA_031549385.1. Classification (GTDB taxonomy): domain Bacteria; phylum Pseudomonadota; class Alphaproteobacteria; order Rs-D84; family SZUA-605; genus JAVBPW01. The sequence goes on along the minus strand of JAVBPW010000001.1, from coordinate 263,885 downwards.
TTTTTATAAAAATGACATAACTAAAGCGACTAAATCAGATATTCAAAACTACATACAATATTTGTATGAACAAGAATTAAGTCAAAAAACTCTTTCAAGAAAACTATCAGTTTTAAGAACATTTTATAAATTCTTAATGGAAGAAAAAGAAATAAAAATATCACCAATGGAAAAAATAGAAAATCCAAAAAGAACAAATTCTCTTCCAAAATATTTAACTCAGGATGAGCTAGAATTAATATTAAAAACCCCAGATGATAATAATGGTATAAGGTTGATGGCTATGATGTATTTACTTTATGCTTGTGGTTTAAGAGTTTCAGAATTAGTATCATTGCCATTGGCAGCCTTCATAGGTGAAAAAGATCAAATATCAGTAACAGGGAAGGGTAATAAAGAAAGAATAATACCACTTCATAGTAAAGCAAAAGAATCCTTAATCAAATATTTACAAATTCGCAACAATTTCTTGCCTAAAGGCCGTAAAATATCCAACTTTCTATTTCCAAGTGACTCAGAACAGGGTTATATTTCCAGAGATGGATTTTTTAAGATGTTAAAAAAGCAAGCATTAGCAGCAGGAATTTCACCATTAAAGGTTTCTCCACACGTTTTTCGCCATTCATTTGCATCTCATTTAATAGAAGGTGGTGCAGATTTACGTTCAGTTCAAATGTTATTAGGTCATGAAGATATATCAACCACTCAAATTTATACTCACATAATGGATGAAAGATTAGTAAAAACAGTTCAAAATTTTCATCCATTATCAAAAAAGGAAAAGTAATGTATTACAGAAAAAAAGAGGAAAAGAAAGAGTTCAGACCCTGTGATCAAGAGGGTTGTAAAGAAGAGGGTTTACATAAAGCTCCTAAAAAGAATTCACATGATTATCATTATTTCTGTCAAAAACATGCTTCAGAATACAATAAAAACTGGAATTTTTATAAAGATATGGATGAAAAAGAAATAGGAATGTTAAATGATTTTGATATAATAGGCCGACGAAAGACATGGAAAATGGGTGTAGGAATTAATCCAAAAGTGCTTGAAAAAATAAAAGGTTTGGAAGATCCGTTTAAAATCTTAGAAAAATATAACCTAAATTTTGACTTTACAAGCAACTCAAAAGGGGACCCAACACTAAACAATTTGCCAAGAGAACATATAACAGCAATAAAGATTTTAGGCATTTCTTGGCCAACAACCAAGAAAGAGCTTAATCAAAAATACAAAGAACTATCTAAAAGATACCATCCAGATATAACTGGTGGAAATAAAGAAAAAGAAGAAAAGTTCAAGCAAGTTTCAGCTTCATACCATTTTTTATTGAAAAACATCAAAAAATAAAAAAAGCCTTTATTTTTATAAAAAGCTTTCTATAATGAAAAACATGAGGAAGTTGATTTTACCATTATTTGCAGTATCTTTTTTTATGCATTCACAATCAGAAGCACAAATTTTTGGTTTATTTAAATCATCAACAACAAAGGAAATTTCACCAAATATAGCAATGGTTCAAGTCTTTGATATCAATGAAATAGTATTAGGTTCAACCTATGAATATATCAAAGAAGAAGCTCTTCGTAAGAGTGATTACAAGGTAGTAAAAGAAGACACACGTTATCCAAAATTCTTTGAATACAACTATAATTATGAATGCAGAAGAGGGGGCAAAGTTAAAACTCCAGAGCAATTAAAAAGATGCACAATAGAACAGGCATCAAAAGAAAAGCAAGTTTATACAAACTATATGAAGCTACAAAATGATAAAACTGGTGAAAAAATAGAATTATTTTTTACCTCAAATCAAACAGAAAATTTAGTATATCAAATCAAATATGAAAACGACGCCAATAAAGTAGAAGGTATTGGTGAGGCTTATGAATACCAAAGAAAAGAAAAGCTAAGAGCATTCCTTCAAAGAGTTTATGAAAAATATGGTCAACCTAATGTAGTCGACACAGAAGGTGCAGCACAAATTTGGGCATCAGATTTAAGTAATCCAAAGAAACCAGTTATGAGAGTTTATTTTGGTAAAATAGTATTAGAAGATTTATCCTTATATGAAAAAGATGAAGTTATGAGTAAAGAAAAAGCTCAAACTACATTTAAACCTAAAAAATACGACTTTTAAGCGACTTTTTCAAAAATCCGAGTCATTTACAGTAAGTTATCCAAATGTTTCACGTGAAACATATTTAAATGCATTTTTGATATATTTAAACAGATAAAAATGACCCGATTCAAAATGCGAGTCAATTACAACAACTTATCTCAATGTTTCACATGAAACATATTTAAAATTAAGGAAATAAAAAAATCCCACACGGGATTATCTTTTAAAGTGTCTACTTCAAGTTGGTGGTTGGGGAGCAAGGATTCGAACCCTGATTCGCGGTACCAAAAACCGATGTCCTACCATTAGACGATTCCCCAATTTTTGATGCATTAGTTATTATATGTACGAACAATTTAAAATCAAGAAGTTTTTTAACTCTTAAAACATTTTTTATAATAAGCGCAATATTGAGTAATAGGGCAAATATCACACTTAGGATTTTTAGCCACGCAAGTATATCTTCCATGTAAAACCATCCAATCAGAAATATCATTTTTATATTCTTGAGGTATAATTTTATCTAAAGTTTCAGAAACCTTATCTGGATTATTATCTTTATCACTAGCCCAGCCAAGTCTATGAGCAACTCTAAAAACATGTGTATCAACAGGAATACATCCACCATCCCATAATTGATTAATAATAACTCCAGCAGTTTTATTACCAATACCTGGTATTTTTAATAATCCTTCTTTTGTATGAGGAAGTTTTCCACCAAATTCATCTTTAACCATATGAGCAGCTGCAATAATATTTTTTCCTTTATTATTAAAATAATTAATAGATTTAATATAAGGAATTAACCCATCCAGACCTAATTTAATAAAATCATCCGGTGTTTTAGCAACTTTAAACAAGTCTTGAGTTATAATATTAACTCGTTTATCGGTTGCTTGAGCAGATAAAATAACAGCAACAGCAAAGGTCCATTCATTGTCATATTGTAATTCACTGTCAGGTTCTGGAATAAGGTCTTTAAATATTTCACAAATTTCTTCTACATATTTCATTATTTCTTCCTCACATTATTAATAATTAAAATCATACTTTTTTCAGAAGTAATACTGGGCTTAGTTTTAAAATCAAAGTTAAAATACTGTTTAACTTCTTCAATTTCTCTTTCCCAGTTTTCACCTTTTAACAAAACATATTCGGGATTCAATCTAAAAAAAGGTTTAGTTATTTCAAATATCTTAGTCAAAGAAGCAAACGCTCTTGCTACAAAAATAGGCTTATTATTAATTTTTAAAGCAGAAATATTAGTATTTAAAATATTCACAGGCAAATTGAGTTGTTTTTTAACTTCTTTTAAAAATTCACATTTCTTTGCTAGTTTTTCTACAGCAAATACGTTTTTGTATCCTTGAGCAGATAAAACTAAAGAAGGAAATCCAGCCCCAGCTCCTAAATCATAAATCAGAACATCTTTATTAGGTAATAAATCTTCTAACTGTAAACTATCAATAAAATGGCGTTCCCATGCATTATCAATAGTAGAAGGAGCAACTAAATTAAACTTCTCATTCCATTCTTTCAATAAGTTCAAATATAATTCTAGTTTAGGATAATTTTTTTTATTTTCGTCCATTTTTTCACTTCTTTTTTTTAAAACATTAGTTTATGCTATACTAGCAAGGAGAATTGAAAATGACAAGAAGATATAAACTATACTGGATACTAATTTTAATATTTGGAATATGTATCATTTTAAAAGATAAACTAGATTTAAGAGAAACATTAACAACATCAAAACCACTAACTCCAAATGAATATTCATTGTATTTAGCAGGCACATATGCAAAAAAGACATCAGATTTTGATGCAGCAACAAACTTTTTTGATAAATTAGAAAAACTAGATTCATCTCCAGAAATAAAAAAAAGCGAATATATCTTAGCAATCATAGAGGGTGATTTCAAAAGAGCAGCAGAAGTAGCTCCTGAAAAAGAAAACACAGCAAACTTTGTAAAAGTAGCAATGTCAGTAAAAGAAGGAAACTTTGATCAAGCAAGAAAAGATTTAAACAAAGTACAAGAATCAAAACAAGAAATTTTAAAACATTTATTATCAGCATGGGTTTATGCAGGTCAAAATAATAAGACAGCAGCTTATAATGCTCTTGGTAAAATTAATTCAAAAGGATTAACATCTTTAATAAATCAAAACAAGCTTTATTTAGCGATTAATTTAAAAGATGAAAAAACAATAAATGAACTTTTACCAAAATTTCAAAAAGAAAACATAAGTATAAGAGCAGCTCAATTATTAGTTCAATATTATTGCCAACAAGCAAAATTTGAAGAAGCTCAAAAAGTAGTAAATGAAAAAATCATAGATGAAAGTATGGCATCTCTTTTAAATTCCTACATTCAAAATTACAAAGCAGGGGATTCAAACATATTTTCTAATGTAAATGATGGTTTTTCAGAAGCATTTTCTAATTTTGCATTATTAATATTTAATCCTGCAAATTGGGAACTGTCAATGTTCTTTACTCAACTTTCATTATACTTAACTCCGGATCATGAGTTTTCAAAAGTATTATTAGCAGAAGTATGGGAAGCAAGAAATGTAATAGACAAAGCAAATGCAATATATTTATCAATACCAAAAACATCATACCTTTATCCATCAACACAATTAAAGTATGCAAACAATCTTTATAAAACTGGGGATAAAGAAAAAGGAATAAAGATATTCAAAAGAATTATTTCTAAATATCCATTTTATATGACTGCTTATATGTATTTAGGTGAAAAATATATTGAACAAGCAAATTACAAAAAAGCATTAGAAATATTCTCATCAGCCGAGAAACAGATAAAAGATAATAAAAAAGCAACAGACTGGAAGATTTATTATTATCTAGCATTATGCAACGATAAATTAGGCAAGTTTGATAAAGTAGAAGATTTATTAGCAACAGCATTAGTTCTTTCACCAAACAATCCAGTTGTTCAAAACTATTTAGGGTATTTCTGGATAGATCATGATAAAAATCAAGATAATGCTTTAAAGATGATAGAACAAGCAGTAATTTCAAATCCATTAGATATTGATTATATAGATTCATTTGCATGGGCTCTATACAAAATGGGAAAGCAAAAAGAAGCAATAAGACTATTAGAATTATGTGTTTCAAGAAATGCAACTCACGCTCCAATAAGAATTCATTTAGGCGAAGCATATTATGATCAAGGAAAGTTCAGAGATGCTCGTTATCAATGGGAAGTAGCAGAACTTTTCAATAAAGGTTTAAGTGATATAGAAAAAGAAGATTTAAAAGAAAAGCTAAAATCAGTAGAAGGGAAGTAAAAAATCCCTTTTCTTTTTTAATCAAAATCAATAAAATTGATAAAATCCAAAATTAAGTGTTCAACTTCAAGTTGATGGGGCGAGTGACCGGGTTCGAACCGGCGACATCCAGTACCACAAACTGGCGCTCTAACCAACTGAGCTACACCCGCCATAATTTTTTATTCAAGTTACGTTCTATATTATATAAAACTAAAGTGTCCAACTTCAAGTTGGTGGCGTGCCCTAAGGGATTCGAACCCCTGACCCACAGATTAGAAATCTGTTGCTCTATCCTGCTGAGCTAAGGGCACACGTTAACAGGAAGATAATGTATATTAAAAAAAGAAAAAGTTCAAGTAAAAAGTCTAAGAAAGTGCTTGCACTTACTTTTTTATTTATTAAAATGATGACCGAGAGTAAAATCAGTTAAGGGGAAGAAATGAGTACTTTATCAACAAAAGCAAAGATAATTTCTGTAGCAAATCAAAAAGGTGGAGTTGGTAAAACAACAACAACAATAAATTTAGCCACAGCCTTGGTATCTACACAAAAGAAAGTTTTGATTATAGATATGGATTCACAAGGAAATTCTTCTACAGGATTAGGTGTTTCAGCTCAAGCTCGTACAGTAACAGTGTATGACATGTTAATAAATCCAAACATGGTTCATTATGCAATTTCAAAAACAAATATTCCAAATTTAGATATAATAACATCAAACACTTCACTTGCACGTGCTGAAAATGAGCTAGCAAATCATATTTCGCCGGCTTTTTGTTTAAAAACAGCTTTGGAAGGTATAAAGGATAAATATGACTATGTGTTTATTGATTGCCCACCAGCTTTATCATTTTTAACAATTAACGCGCTATCTGCATCAGATTCAGTTTTAATTCCATTACAATGTGAATTCTTTGCATTGGAAGGAATACATAACTTAGTAAAAACAATATCTCAAATAAAACACGAATATAACCCAGCATTAGAAGTTGAAGGTGTGGTATTAACAATGTTTGATAACCGCAACAGTATTTCAGGACAAGTTGAAAGTGATGTTCGTTCATGTTTTAAGAATTTAGTATTTGAAACAGTAATACCAAGAAACGTAAGAATAACAGAAGCTCCATCACATGGTAAGCCAGTTTTATTATATGATTTAAATTGTGCTGGATCAAAATCATACATATCCTTAGCGTCAGAATTACTACAAAGAAATAACCAAAACGAAATAAGGAAAGTTGCATGACTAACAAAAAAGGATTAGGAAAAGGATTATATGATTTAATGAAAGAAGATGAAGGTGCTCCTTCAGTTTTTTCTTCATTTTTTAACAGTGGTAAAAATAATAATGTAAGTATAGTTCCTATATCAAACATAGAAGCAAATCCTAATCAGCCACGAACAAGTTATTCAACTCAAGAATTAGAAGAACTCGCATTATCAATAAAAGAAAACGGAGTTTTACAACCAATCATAGTACGTCGCAAACCAGGGGCAGCAAATTTATTTCAAATAGTAGCAGGTGAACGTCGTTACCGTGCAGCAGATTTAGCAGGACTAGATACTATTCCAGCAATCATAAAAGATTTATCAGATAAAGAAGTAATGGTAATTGCATTAATAGAAAATCTTCAACGTGAAGATATGAATGCAATTGATACCGCAAATGGATTAAACTCTCTTATTGATACCTATAGTTATTCACATGAACAAATAGCTCAAATGCTAGGAAAATCCAGAAGCTATATAACAAACCTATTAAGATTATTAAAATTACCAGATGATATAAAAGAAAAACTAAAGAACAAAGAAATATCACCATCATTGGCAAGAACAATAGTATCAATGCCAGATCTCGAAAAAGTAAAAGAACTCCTTCAAAAGCAGAACTTGACAGTAAAAGATGTGTCTGCTATAAAGGAAAACCAGGCAAATATGTCCAAGCCACTTTCAGACAAAGATAAAGAGTTATTAAAGATGGAGGGGGACTTAACAAGTTACTATAAAATGCCGGTAAAAATTAATCATAAGAAGATGGGTAATTACGAAATAGTAATTAAGATTAATTCTGTTGAAAAATTAAAAGAGATTATATACCATCATCTTATAAAAGGAGTTTAATAATGTTTGAATTTTTGAAAAAAACTTTTTCATTTAACATAGCAATCGATTTAGGTACAGCAAACACAATTTTTTATATAAAAGATAAAGGTGTAGTTTTAAACGAACCATCTGTAGTTGCTATATTAACAGAACCAAGTGGAAAGAAAAAAATTGTAGCAGTTGGTGAAGAAGCAAAAAGAATGTTAGGCAGAACTCCAGGAAATATTCAAGCAATTCGTCCTTTAAGAGACGGGGTTATTGCAGATTTTGAAGTAGCAGAAGAAATGATAAAATACTTCATTAAAAAAGTAAAAGGTCAAACAAAGATAGTAGCACCATTAATTGTTATCTGTGTACCATCAGGTGCAACAGCAGTTGAACGTCGTGCTATTCAAGAATCAGCTGAAGTAGCAGGAGCAAGACAAGTATATTTAATCGAAGAACCAGTTGCAGCAGCGATAGGTGCAAAACTTCCAATTCAAGAACCATCAGGATCAATGGTAGTAGACATTGGTGGTGGTACAACAGAAATTGCTGTGTTATCATTAGGTGGAATAGTATATTCTAAATCAGTAAGAGTTGGTGGAGATAAACTTGATCAAGCTATAATAAATTTTATCAGAAGAAAACACAATGTATTAATTGGAGAAACAACAGCAGAAAATATTAAAAAAGAAATTGGATGTGCAGTTGCTCCAGAAAATTCAGATAATCAAAAAGTAATTGAAATCAAAGGAAGAAGTTTAATAAACGGAGTTCCAGTAGAAATCAAAGTAACAGAAACAGAAATGGCATCAGCATTGCAAGATTCAGTGAATCAAATTATTGATGCTATAAAAGTAGCTCTTGAAACAACTCCTCCAGAAGTTGCATCAGATATCGTTGATCGTGGTATAGTTTTAACAGGTGGTGGAGCATTATTAACAAGACTTGATTCTGCTATTCGTAAATCAACAGGTCTTCCAGTGTTTGTTGCAGAAGATCCTCTAACATGTGTAGCGCGTGGAACAGGTGAAGCTTTGGATAATATGAAAAATTTAAAAGATATCTTCACAACAATGTACTAATAAGACTCATAAAACAAAGACTTATAAAAATAAAAAACCGACTAAAAGCCGGTTTTTTTATTTTTAAGTTCTATTTTTTAATGAACTTTAGTATTTACAGAATTTACGTTATTTTTATTATTTGTATACATTACTTCCCAATCAATAGGAGCAAGTGTAAATGGAGGAAATCCAGATTCAGAAGTTACTCGTGTAATTAAAGCTCTAACATGTGGAAACAAATAAGAAGGAACAGTAGTAAGTAATGTTTTTTCTCTTTTTTCCTCAGGCATATTTAAAGTAACAATCCCACCATAAACTAATTCAATCAAGAATATGTTTTTATTTTCTTCTCCATAAGTATTATTTATCTTAAAAATAAGATCAACATTATAAAGATCTTCTTTTAATGTTTTAACTTTAATATCGATATTCAAATTGATATTTGCAGAAATATTTTCTTTATTAAAAAATATTTCTGGTGAATTAGGTGCTTCAAAAGAAAAGTCTTTAACATATTGTGTTAAAATAGCTATTTCTGGTTTTTCTTGTTGTTTATTTTCCATATCATTTTTCCTTTATTTTATTGATTTTATCAATCACTATTAATATAATAATACCAAGAGGAAATTTAAAGTGCAATATATAGATTTAATAATATTATTAGCCTTAACTATCATCATTTTTGGTGTGTTTTACTATATATTACATCGCTCATCAAAAGTTGATAAAAAAGCAACAATTTCTATACCAACAAAAATAGAAATTAAAAAACAAGAACAAAAGATAAAAAAAGAAATAATTGATCAAGTAAAATCTTTTCATGGAAAAATTTGGGAACTATTTTCAAAAAATGATATTCAAGGTTTATCTCCATTATTATCAACAAAGATGTATAATATTTTTTATGATGAAGTAAAAGAAAATCAAAAACAAAAAATAGCAAATCATATAGAAATTGAATCATATAAAAAAGTAGAAATTACTAAAACAAATTTTACGCCAGACACGGCAAAAATCAATGTAAAAATAATAAGTAATCAGATAAGATTTACTTTAAATTCGCAAAATAAAATAATAAAAAGAAATAAGAAAGATCAATTGCAGTTAGAAGAAAATTGGATATTACAAAGACAAATTAAAGATACTTCTTGGCAATTAAAAGAAATATTATAAAAGGAAAAAAATGACATTAAAAAAAGCGGCTATTTATTCAATAATTTTGTTTTTAACAGGTTGCGATACATTATCAAGTGTAAGCTCAAAAAAAGTAAATTTGAAAAAGACAAGTTACTCATCACTTCCTTCATGGAAGACAGATAATGCAACAAATGCTTTATATGCATTTTCTTTATCATGTAAGCAAGTAAAAGCTGGTAAATATGTTAATGGAGCTGATATATATGTATCAACAAAAGAATTAAAAGAAATATGTGATGATTTACCAAAGGATATAGCAAAAGTAGACCAAGGCCAAGCACGTAAATTTTTTGAACAACATTTTGATGCTTATTTAGTGTCTAATTCAGAAGGTAATTCAAAAGGAACATTTACAGGATATTACCAACCATATTTGCAAGGTTCAAAAACAAAGACAGCAAAATTTGATACTCCAATTTATGGTAAACCATCAGATTTAACTTCAGGAAGTAAATATAATACTCGTAAAGAAATTGAAGCAGGCTGTGTAACAGGCAAAGCTCCAATTTTATATTATACTGAGCATGAAGAATTATTTCATCTTCAAGTACAGGGTTCAGGTATTTTAGTCCTTCCAGATGGTAAAAAAACATCATTAAATTATGCAGCAAACAATGGTCATCCATTTAAAGGTGCAGGAACAATTTTAATGGAAAAAGGGATAAGACCAGCAGATGGCTATACAGCAGAAAGTGTAAAGACTTGGTGTAAAGAAAATAAAGAGTTATCAAGAAAGTATTTAAAAGAAAATGACAGATATATATTTTTCCAAGAAGCTCCAGAATCTCATCCACTAGGAGCTCAAGGAGTGCCATTAACACCACAAAGAAGTTTAGCAATAGATACAGAATTAATTCCATTAGGTTTGCCTATTTTCTTAACAACAACAGTATCAGGAGCTCCATATAATAAATTATTAGTAACCCAAGATGCAGGAGTAAAAATCAAAGGTGCAGTAAGAGGCGATATATATTTTGGCACAGGTGATAAAGCATTAAAAGTAGCAGGTATTCAAAAGAGCCAAGGAAGCTATTATATTCTTCTTCCAAAAGGAACAAGATATTAATGAGAAAAATCTTTATTGCTTTATTATTAGTATCAACCACGGCTTATGGGAATGTTTGTGAACAAATAAACAAAACTAAACCTAAATTAGAATTTCATGTAAACACAGGTCAACCAAGGGTCTTTGAAATTTCATCAGAAAAACTTAAATCTCTTGCTCGACAAAACAATGTAATAGGACTAACAGAAGCTAAATTTGTTATCAATTACCGACTTAAAGCTATGACAATAGAAAAAAATGGTTCAATTTGTGTATACCTTGATACATTGGTATTAGAATATGGTTATCCAGATATGTTTGTTTATGTAGATAATAAATACAAACAAAACACCTGTGAATTTACTCAAATTATAAATCATGAAAACGAGCATGTTAAAGTGCATCAAAAATTGCTATTACAATATTCTCCATTAATAGAACAAGCAACAAGAGAACTAATTCAAGATATAAAACCAATTCAAATAGATAGTTATGATAATGTAGAAAAAGTAACAGACCGATTTATAAAACAGGTTGATGAAGATCCATCTGTAACAACATTAAGAGAAAATTTTGAAAAAGAAAGATTATCTCAAAACACAAAACTAGATTCTAAAGAAAGCTATGCTGATCAGCTGGCTCCATGTAAAAATTGGTAATAAAAAATACCGCTTAAAAGCGGTATTTTTATCTTTTTTGTAAACTTATTTAACTAGTTTTAAGCCAGTAGCAGAAGTTTTACCCTTTTCTGTAGTCAATTCGTAAGATACTTTTTGACCTTCATCAAGAGTTCTAAGTCCTGCGTCTTTTACAGCTGAAAAATGTACAAATACATCATTTCCGCCAGCTTCAGGTTGGATAAATCCAAAACCTTTTTTACCATTAAACCATTTTACAGTACCATTTGCCATAGTCGTTTTTCCTTATATTATTGTTGTTATTTTTCCTAAGACTTCTCTTAAGAGCGAGTTTTTAAAGCCTTTCTCAAATATTATAAGAAACATTTGGCAAAAGATATCGAAACTCATAATTTGAGTGTAATTCAAAAAAAATTAGGAGTCAACAAAATTCTATAATCTGGCTAGTCTTTAAATTCTTTTAAAATGGCTTTTTCACAAAGTTTTGTGATTTCCTTCCTATCAGTAATCTTTTTCATATTAAAAAGACCAATCTGTTTAACTTGAACTTCAAAATTCTTATACATTGCAGCCTTAAACATAGATTTAAACAAAGATATATCTTCAAGTCTAAGATCAGGGTCATTATACCAAGCATGAACTCTTCTTTGAGCTTTAGTTTTTACCGGGATTCCACTTATTTTTTTGTATTCTATAAAGCATAGACAAATATCAACATCTTTTTCTAAAAAATTTTCAAATAAAGCACCTCTAAATGGTAAAATGCAGCTTCCATCAGTAGTAGTTCCCTCAGGAAAGAACATCATGCTTCTTGTTATTGTTTTCAAAAAATTATTTATATTTTCTTTTTCAGTTTTAACAGCAGAAGGCCTTCTATCCATAAAATAAAGTCTTGCAAATTTATCAGACAAATATCCAATTACAGGCCATTTTCTAACTTCTGTTTTTGATATGAATGTAGGATTTAAAGCTTCTCCATATGCAAAAATATCCCAATAAGAAATATGATTAGAAACATAAATAATTTTTTTTGATTTATCTATTTGACCAACAACTTTAAGCTTTAATCCAAATATTCTATTTGAAAGTTTCCACCATATATGTAAAAAAGCATTAGTTTTTAAATGTAAAAATAAGAAAACATATCCAAAAACCACACATAAAGACGACCATAAAACAAAAAGAGAAATTCTAATAGTAGCTAATAAAATTCCAAAAATTGTTTTAAGCATTCTCATCATCTGTAAGTCCTCTTGAAAAGTGTTTCATATAAGCTGGGTTTATATGATTAAAATCTACAATTAATAATAAATCAATAGAATTAAAATCAGGATCAATAAAAAGTCCAGAACCAATATAAGCCCCCATTCTAACATAGCTCTTTAAAAGAGGTGGCATTTCTTCATAAGCTTGTTTTTTATCAAGCTTCTCTTTTGGTAAATAATCATATTTATTATTTTGTAAACATTTTCCATCTAAATTTTTTGGCGCCAAATGATAATGGTGTAAATAAGATAAAGCCATTTTATAATCATCTGGATTAAGTCCATGAAGTGATGGAAGTCCAAACATTAATTTAATATCATTTTCAAAAATATAAGTAGCAAGTCCTTTCCACAAAGTCATCATAGTAACATTATCTCTATAATCCTTATGAGTACATGCTCTAGAAAATTCTAATATTTTTCCATCTTTATAATTTTTGATATTCTCAATTTCATATTCAATTTCTGTAAAAAATTTTCCTAATTTTTTAACATGTTTTGGTGTAGTCAATCTATAAGTAGCAACAACTTTTTTTGTATCATTATCAATTGCTACTAATATATCACATATACTATAGGATTTTATGTCAGTAGCAAGTTGCACAGAATTTTTTGGTGTATTATTATCTTCTTCAAAGACACTTTTCATTAGTTCATAAGCTTGCATTTGCTCCTCTGGCGTATCAGCAAGTTTAACGGTTAGTTTTCCTAAAACTATAGGTTCCATTTTATCCTCAAATTTTCATTAATTGGAATTTAATATATAGACATTTTGAATTAAAGTCTATAAAATAATTATATTAGAAAAGTTACAGAAGAAAATATGGATAAAATAAACCAAATCCGATTATGGATACAGAAGTTTTTTGAGATGAAAATCTTAACCAGTTATGTGTTGAAACAACTATTACTGGGTGTTTTTGTTGTAACAACAGTTCTGGCAGCAATTGCTTGGTTAACCCAGATATTAAAACTCTTAAAATATGTTCTTGAAAGAGGTCTTTCATTTTCATCATTTATGGTCTTCACATCTTTGCTTCTTCCGCAGATTATAAACCTTGTTCTTCCAATAGCTTTTTTTGCAATTTTAATCTTCATGTATAACAAGTTAATTCAAGACAGAGAATTTGTAGTAATGACAGCTTCAGGTGCATCTCGTTATACACTTGCAAAACCTGTTTTAATTTGCATGACTATACTTACTATATTTTCATACTTTTCAACTTTGTATTTGGAGCCAGTATCGGCTGTTAAATTTAAAAATTTCCAATGGAACATAAGAAACGATTTATCTAACTTAGTAATTCAAGAAGATAAGTTTACTCAAATACAAGAAAATTTAACAATCTATGTAGAACGTAGTTCAGACAATGCTCTCTACAATATAATTATTTTTGATAACAGAAATAAAAAACATCAGCTTGCAGTATTTGCAAGAAAAGGAATGTTAGTTCAAACTAACAATGGTTTGACTATAGCTCTAACAATGGGAAGCATTCAAGAAAAGAGTCAAGAAGGAAAATATACATTTGGATATTTTGAAGAATATAGTGTTAATTTAGGTTTAATGGAACAGCAACTTTCAAGAAAAGTAAATCCAAAAGAATTAGGTCTGATAGAAAATTTCACTCACAAAGAAGCTGATGGAAATAAAAAGAAAGAAGCCTCATTTAGAATAGAAGCTCATAAAAGATTATTATCACCACTATTTCATGTGATTTTTGCATTTATTGCTTTAATAGGAATTTTTGCATCATCTTTAACAGGCCGTGGAAAAAATAAAACCCTTCTTATTGCAGTATCTGTGTTTGTAGCAATGGAAGCATTATTAATTTTCTCATTTAATTTTTTTGAGACGAATATAAGATATATTTGGGCTTTGTATTTAATGTATTTTGTTATTATTTCAATTTTGGTATTTACTTTCTTCTTTGACAATTCTAAAGCAAAACCAATCAAGGAAAAAAAGAAATGAAATATCTAGTTTCTTTATTTGTAATCTTTTCTTGTTTTCAAAGTTTTGCACAAAGCAGTGATGCCCAAACTAAAGCAAATGATGCTTTGCCAATTAATTTTTCAGCAGATGAAGCAATTTATGACTCAAACACCGGAGTAATAACAGCTGTAGGTGGTGTAAAAGCAAACCAAGGTAAATCAACTTTGTCAGCTCCAGAATTTGAATACAATACAAAACGCCAAGAGTTTTATGCAGATAAAGGTGTAACAATAAACAAAGCATCAGGTGAAAAGTTAAATATAGACTCAGTAATATTTGATGAAAAAATAGACTCTATGAGAGTTAACCAAATTCAAATAGACATCTCAGAAGCGTCATTAATAGCAGAATCTTCATACAAAGAAGATGGTAATATGGTATTAAGAAATATTTCATATACCGCTTGTGACAGAAGTAAGTGTCCAACAACATGGGAAATAACAGCCAATAAAGTAATACGAACTGACACAAAATTAAAATATCAAAATGCAGTATTTTGGTTTTATGATATTCCAGTTTTTTATATTCCAGTTTTTTCACACCCTGATATAGTTTCAAAAAGAGAGTCAGGATTTTTAGTTCCAACGTTTGGAACAAGTAAAGATTTAGGCGCTACTTTAGATATTCCATATTACATAACATGGTCCCCATATTCTGAATTAATTCTTTCTCCAAAAATAACATCAAAAGAGGGAGTATTATATGCAGCATCTTATAAACAAAATACGTCACATATAAAAAGTCAATCTAAAGGAGCCTACACCGCAACAGATTCTAATTATGATGACAGAGGATACTTGTTTTCAAAAAATGATGTTTATATAGATGATATTTGGCGTGGATTAATTGATATCCAATACGCATCAGATGATACATTCTTAAGAAAGTATGACATATCAAATGAAGCTTATTTAAGATCAACCATAAAGTTAGAAGGATTATCTAATAGAAATTATTTTTCTATTTATATGTATCAATTTCATGACATGAGAAATGATGAACTAACAACAACAGGGGATCAAATTCCTCTTGTTCTTCCAGCTGTAAATTATTTAAGAAAGTTTGAACCATTTTCTAATGGAGCATATTTTACAATAGCAGTAGACACAGCTTCATTATACTTTCAAGATGATCAATCATCACAAAGATTTTCAGGAGAATTATCTTTTTTATATCCATACATAACACGTTTTGGTCTTATGTTAGATTTTGAAGTTAAGTTAAGAGAAGACTTATATTACCTTTCAAATGTTGTAACAGACGATGGTCGAGTTAAGGATGCGTTTTCTTCAAGAACAACTCCTATAACATCTGTAAAAGTACACATGCCATTTTATAAACACTCCCAAAATTTCTATCAAATCATAGACCCAATGGTTCAACTTGTATCCTCTCCTAATAGAGATTACACAGGAATTCCAAATTGGGATTCTAATTCATTTGTTTTTGATTCATCAAATGTGTTCTCATTAAACAGATTTGAAGGATATGACCGAGTAGAAGCAGGAAACAGACTTAATTACGGTGTTTGGTGGAATATTTTTGGTAAAACTTTTGGAAAGATTAACACCTTCTTAGGTCAAACATATAATCTTTCAGATAATTCTACAGCATATACAGATGTAGCCTCATACGATCACCAATCAGACTATGTAGGATCTATATTCTTTTATCCATCAGAATATATCCGATTTAATTATAAGTTTTTAGCAGACAATAAAGATTTTTCATTTTCTCGTAATGAATTCAATATGGTTGCAGGAAATGATGACATAAATTTCCGTGCTGATTATATATATGACAAAGAGCCAAATTCATTAGAAGAAAAGCGACAAGAAATTTACGGACGAATTTATGTTCGTCCTTTCAGAAAGGTTGCATTCTATTTATTAGACCGATATGATATAGCAGCAGGCGAACAACGTGAAATAGGTGGCGGCTTTATATTTGAGGTAGATTGTTTTAAAATTGACATTGGAGCAAAAAGAGAATATGTTTCTGATAGAGACTACCAAGGACAAGAAAGTATAGCAGTACATATATCACTAAAGACACTTGGAACATTTGGTATCGGTGAGGGATTTGAAAACTTAGAGAAGAAGAACGCATGGTAAAAAGAATTATATTATTTTTGATGGTAACATTATATAGCTATTCTGCATATTCAGTAGAAATTTTAGCAAAAGTTAATAAAGAAATTATTTCAGACGTTGATGTAAGGCAATATGCAAGTATGTTAAGATACATCAATCCAGCAACCCAAGGCAAATCAGATGCTGAGGTAAGAAAAATGGCTTTATATGAATTAATGATTATGTCTATGAAAGATCAAATGGCTTCAAAAAATGGAGTAGCAGTTTCTCAAGCAGATTTAAAAGAAACAAAAAACAGAATTTTCCAAGGAAAAAAAGTAGACCTTCCATTCAATGAAAAAGTATACGATAGAAATTTAAAAACACAAATCATGTGGGCAAGATTTGTTAATGGAAGATTTGGACCAAAAGCAAACATTACAGATTCAGAAGTAAATGATTTCTTAGAACAATTAAAAAAGAGCGGAGCTCATCCAGGATCATCTATTAATTTAAGCCAAATAGTAACAGATACAGAAGAACATGCTTTACAAATTTATGATACAATAAAAGACACTAAAAGTTGCGCTGAGTTTAATAAAGCAGCTGAAGAAATGGGTCATCCAGGAAGCGGAAATATTGGAAAAGTAAATTTGAACCAAATGGATAAAGATGTAGCAACAATGTTAAAAAACACTCCAACTGGAAAGGTATTACCTCCACATAAAACTGAAGTAGGCCAAGCAATATTCTTTATATGTTCAAGAACATATCCTTCAAAGTCAGAAGATGAAAAGCTAAAAGAACAATTAGAAACAAATTTAATACAACAAAAAGCTGAAGCATTAGGTGATAAATATTTAAAAGATTCAATAAATGAATTTTACATTGAAATACTTAACCCAAGATATCAGGATATAATGGATGAACTTATTTAAAGTATTTTTATTCAGTTTTTTATTTTGTTATTCTGCTTTTGGCCAAGAATACAATCAACTTGGAAAATTTGAAAATACATCTGGTAAGGCAAAATCATTTAATTATGTAATTTCATCTTCAACACAAAAGCTTTCAACAATAAGTATAGGTTTAATTTCAAAGCCAGAAACTTTATTACCTCTAACAGATTATCAAAGTATTTATGAACCATATTTATTACATGATACTTTGTTTAAAAAAGACTTATCAAATTCAGTTGAGTATAAACCATTAATAGCCACCTCTGCAAGATTCGATAATATAAGAAATTGGGTAGAATTTGATTTAAACGATTACGCTCGTTTTTCTGACAATTCAAAAATTACAGCAGAAGATATAGAATTTTCATTTAACTATTTTTTAAAAAATGGCAGCCAACAAATAAGAAAGATTCTTCAAACTATTTCCAGTGTTAGAGTTAAGAGTCCAAAAACAATACGTTTTGAATTGAGTAAAAAAGGTATAGATACAATACTATTTTTGACTCAATTGCCGGTATTATCAAAAAAGACTTGGGGCAGTGCTGGTATTTCAAGAACAAAAGATATAGCCTTTTCAGGTCCATATGTATTATCTAATGGTAATTTAAAATCAGCAGTATTACAAAAAAATGGATATTATTTTAATGCAACATTGCCAAGCAATACAGGTTATAATAACTTTACTGAAATACATATTAATTCATACAACAATAAAAATGAATTAAGAAATGCCTTTGAAACAAATCAAATAGACGTATCGCTAGACCATATAGTAACTAATAAAGCTCCAGAAAGTAAAACTATAAAAATTAATAAAGAAGATATATTTGGAATCTTTTTAAACACAACAAAAGATACATTTAAAAATAAAGACATAAGACAAGGGTTCTTGCTTATATTTTCAGGGATAATTCCAGTAACTCAATCAAGCCTTTTTGAAGAAGCAAAATATCAAGGTTTTAATTTTAATATTTTTGAAAAACAAGACTTTTTATTTTACAAAAGATTTGCAGATAAAAATATGTATTTAAGCAGAAGAGCTTTATTTGAAGCCAAAAGTTCCAAAGATCAACTTGTTCAAATACATAAAGGAATTTCTATTTTAAAAGATAATGGGTATACATTTAAAGATGGCGTTTTGAAAAGAAATGATTCTACATTTACAATTAGTTTATTAGTAAACAAAGACGATGAAGATCAAGTAAATTATGCAACAGTTTTACAAGAAAATTTAAAATCACTTGGAGTAACATTAAAATTAGTATCAGTTGATGCACAAGATTTTCAAAGAAAGTTATCAAGTTATGATTATGAAATGACCTTTGCAGATTTTGAATTTTCCCCATACAGCAAACAAGATTTTACAAACTATTTTGCACCATATGCAAATAAGAACTATGCAAGATTTAATTTAACAGAAATTCAAGCATTAATAGACGATTTAGATTTATCAACAACCTTTAATGATTATAAAATAAGAGTGCAATTAATAGACAAAGAAGTAATGTTTAACTATATTTATTTTCCAATAGCAAAATCAAATACAAAAAGAATAATATCAAGAACTCCATTAAGATGTCCTGATAATTTATCAGAATTCAGAATTTCTTTATGCCAAATTTCTACTTTTTAATATAACGAAGTAATGCAATAATTCCAGCAGGTGTCATACCATTAATTTTGCTAGCCTGTAAAATATTTGCAGGTCTAACTTTTTTTAGTTTTTGACGTAATTCATTTGTTAAAGATTGAATCTCGTCATAATTAATATCATCACGAATTTTCAAATCTTCATCTTTCTTCATAGTATCAATATCTTTCTTTGCTCTTTCAATATATCCAGAGTAAATATTTTCGATTCGCAAAGTTTCAATAATATCTTTATCAAGATTATTCCATCTATCATAAAGTTGAGAAAGAATACTATTGTAATTTTCATCTTTTAATATTTCAGAAACACTTTTTCTTTCCCAGCTATTTTCAATACCAATACGAATAAAATCTTTTTTAGTAAAATAAGTATTATCAAATAATTTACGGTATTCTGTTAAGTTTTTAAACTTTTCTTCAAATATTTTTTTTCGTTTTTCATCAACAATATCAAGTTTAATAGCATAAGGAGTTAATCTCAAATCAGCATTATCAGATCTAATTAACAATCTAAATTCAGCCCTTGCTGTAAATATTCTATAAGGTTCATCAACACCATTTAAAGTAATATCATCAATTAAAACACCAATCATAGATTCAGCTCGTGATAATATAAATTCTTCTTTACATCCTTGAGCTTTTAATCCAGCATTAATTCCAGCAACAATTCCTTGTCCTGCAGCTTCTTCATATCCAGAGCTTCCATTAATTTGTCCAGCAAAGAAAAGTCCATTAATATCTTTAGATTCCAATGTATGTTTTAAAACTCTTGCATCAATACAATCATATTCAATAGCATATCCCCATTGTAATATTTTTGCGTTTTCACAACCTTTAATGCTTCTGATTAGTTTTTCCTGCACATCTTGAGGTAATGATGTAGAAATCCCATTAGGATAAACAACATCGCTATTAACTCCTTCTGGTTCTAAGAACACATGATGAGTTTCATGATGAGGAAACTTAACAATCTTATCTTCAATAGAAGGACAATATCGAGGTCCAATACCTTCAATCTGTCCATTAAACAATGGTGAACGATCTACATTACATTTTATAATGTCATGAGTACATTGATTTGTATGAGTTATGTAGCAATTAATAAACTCTCTTTTCCCAATTTCTTTATTAAGATAAGAAAAAGGAACAGCAGGATTATCAGATTCTTGAATTTCTGTTTTAGATAAATCTAACGATTTTAAAGAAAGTCGAGCAGGTGTTCCAGTTTTCAATCTCTTTAATTCAAAGCCTAATCTTTTAAGAACTAAACTTAATGTAGTACAAGCAGCGTCACCAATTCTTCCACCTTCTGTTTTTATATCTCCACAGTGCATAATTCCATTTAAGAATGTTCCTGTAGTCATAACTACTGAATTAGCATCTATTTGCCCATTATTCTTTGTTAAAACACCGGTAATTTGATTATTTTCATTTAAAATATCAATTACTTCATCTTCCATTAAATCTAAATTATTATTTTCTTTTAAAAATTTTAAAGCATTTTGCTTGTATAAATCTCTATCTGCTTGAGCTCTATTTCCTTCAACAGCTTTTCCTTTTGATGCATTAAGCATTCTAAAGTGAATTCCAGCAGCATCAATAGCTCGTCCCATAATTCCACCCAAAGCATCAATTTCACGAACTATATGCCCCTTTCCAAGTCCACCAATAGAAGGATTACAAGACATAACACCAATATCATCTATTTTATAGGTAATAAGAAGGGTCTTTGCACCAGTTCGTGAGCAAGCACACGCTGCTTCAATTCCAGCGTGTCCACCACCAACAACAATGCAATCATATTTTTTTATCATTGCCTCAATATATGTTTTAAAGCTGAAATTTTCAATAAAATAATAAAAGGAACTTTTTCAAGCTCCTTTTAAATTTTTTCTTATTTTTAACTATTTGTTAAACTTATCCATATTTTTCTTCAATATATATAATGCAAATAGTCCATAAAGAGTAATAGACACAGTAATTATCAACCAAACTAATGTGATTGAACCAAGCACCATAAGTGCCATATTAATTCCTTGAAATATCCATATAATTAAAAATAATATAAACAAAAATAAATTGTACATCAAAAATCTCCTTTTTTAATTTATTATCCCCATATAGGATATTATATAATATAATAATCTAGAAAAACAAGAATTTTAGATTATTCACGTTCTTTTTGTTTTTCAAGCAGTCCTTTAATCATAGAAACCTTATTAAAAATTCTCTTATTATAATGAGAATTATGAGGATTATTTTTAATTACAGGAGATTTTGGATCAAATTCCATATCTCTCCATTGATTAATATCAATCCACTTAATATCAAAACCTTCTCCTATAGCTACTTGTGTTTTTTGCTTTTCATCTATTTGAAATAAAAATGCAACATCATAAATCTTATGAGGAGGAATTTTAATATCTCCCTTTATTCTTTCAGGACAATTCCATAAAACAAAATCTAACGGCCTTTCACTAAGTAATTTTCCCTTAACGCCAGCTTCTTCTTCCAATTCTTGTTTAGCAACTTCTGCTAAATTAGAATTTCCTTCAAGATGCCCGCCAAATTGTTTATAAAAGTTATGAAAAATATGATGCATAACAAGAACTTTACTAAAATCTTCATTAACAACTATACATGATGCGGTAATGTTAGGCTCTCCATTAAATGATCTTTTATAAATATCTTTTGAAGACTTTACAAAATTACGTAATTCATCAAGATGCTCTTTTTCAAGCTCATCAAATGGTTGATAGTTATTAATTAAAAAATCTATTTCATTCATAATCTTAACTATAAATTTTAATTTTTAATTATCAAGAGTTTTCACAACCCCATTAATAAGATTTAAATTAGACGGTACTGCAAATTCAACTCCAATTTTTTTAAGTAAAGCAAGTGATAATGCTGCAAAATGTCTTGCGCCATCCATCCATGAAGGATTATGAGGTCGCTGGGTATATAATTCTGCTAATGTAAAACCTGTAAAAATTCTCTCTACACTTTTTTCTAAATTATCCATGCTAATCATTAAAGGATGGTTAGAATCTTCAAACAGTTTATTTTCTTCTAATAAATATCCTGCATTTCTTTGAAAGTCTAATTCACGAAATATAGCAGTGTTATAATCTTTTTCGAATTCAATATCTTTTATAAGTCCATCAGCAAATTCCATCATGTCTTTTAAAGAAGCTGGAGCATATCCATCATCAACATTAGGAAATTTATTAAGCATATCAGCAATACCAATATTTGAAATTTTTATCTCAATAGTTTTTCCATTTTCAATAGTAACAAATTCAGTAGTCTTTCCACCAGTATTAATAATTAAAACTTTTTTACCATTATAATCACCTTCATTAGCTTTCTTTAAATAATCAGCTTCTTGTTGATGTGTTATAATATTAAAATTTAATCCAGTATCTTTTTTGAAATTTTTTTTAAATTCTTCTAAAGCATTAATGCTAAACTCTCTCCATATTCCAGTAGCATACAAAGAAGTATTTTCAGAGTTAACTCCATATTTAACTTTTAGTTCATTAAAATAATTAATTATAGCATTATAGTTTTCTGGTGAAATACCGGAATCTTTATCAAATTCACTTTTAAAAGGAATAGTTCTTTCATGAATATGTTCAAGTGCTTCGTTTAATAAACGATAAACTTTAATAGTAGAAGAGCCTATATCAACAAAGAACATTTACTGCCTCATCCATCCGCTTCCAAAGATGATGTAATATGTTGGACCTTCAGGTCCCATAGCAACGTCAACTCCAACTCTAAGTTTTAAGATTCGAGAAA
Organism: Alphaproteobacteria bacterium; assembly: GCA_031549385.1. GTDB lineage: Bacteria > Pseudomonadota > Alphaproteobacteria > Rs-D84 > SZUA-605 > JAVBPW01. Next base: position 240,688 of record JAVBPW010000001.1, on the reverse strand, counting down.
TTAAATATCGTCCACCAACGCCATAACTCCAAGCAAGAGGCATATCATTAAATTCACTAAATTTATCAAAACCTTTTCCAAGGCCACCAAATCCAACTACACTCCATCTGCCAGCAGACCCTATATCATATCTTTCTTCCACTTCAACCAAAGCAGTATTCTCTCCTTGGTATCTAAGTGCAGGAATACCTCTCATATCAACATAAGGTTTCATATAAAAAGGATAGTCTCCATAAATTTGTTGAAAATCTACTCTAAATCCACTCACCCATTTTTTTGTAAAAGGTACATACCAATAAATAGCTTCTTCCAATTGTTGCACATCATGATCACTTCCAATATATTCAGAGCTAAACTTAGCCTTAATGCTAGCCTTAATTCCACTATTAGGAGTAAAAGTATTATCTCTGCTATCAAACTCTCCAACTAACCCAATAGTCGACAATTTAGATTCAAAAGTCTTAACCCATTCTTCAGGAACATCTAATCCAAAATCAGGTTTTAATTTTATATCAGCAAAAACATAATCCACCCCAACAGAAAATCTTGGGTCCCAAAGTTTTTTTCCTAAATATAAATAAACAGGTATTACTTCCATATTAAATCCAAATTTTGCAGTTTGATTAAGTTTAGGAAAATATTGGTAAAAGTCTAAATTAGCATCAGCATAAGCAATAGCTGCTTTATAATCTATACCATATCTTTTAATATGCCCAACTCGCCCCCCTGCCAGCAACCAGGTTCCATTAGCAGTATAAGCACCACCAAGCATAGTCATAGTCGGTGATACAGGATAAGTTTTTCCATCTTTTACAATAGGATCATTTCGTTGAATAAATACAGGAACAACCCCAAGTCCAAATCCTCCAACAGCAGGTTCAGTAATAATAATAGGAACAGGAATAAAACCATGCATTTGTAAAACAAATTGACTAACGTCAAAATATCCATCCACAGGATCGATAAAAGATAGTTTTTTCTTTTCTTCTTTTCCTTCAGGTTTAGAATTATCAATAGACAATTTTTCTTGAGCTATCGCTGGGATAATTAACAAAGAAATAGCAAAAAACAATAAAATAGATTTTATTCTCATGGTTCATCCTCTAAAAAAATAATTTACCATTAAGAAAGATAAAGTTCAATAAGAAATCATTCCCTTATTCTTCGACTAAAGTAAATCTTGGAAATTTTTTTCCATCAATGTCAACTAATGAAGAAAAGTCTTCAACAGTTCTCACCCATATATTGCTTAAAGGATTCTGGTATAATGTTTCATACACAACAACATCTTCTAAATTTGATTTATATTTACCAACAGCAACTATTCGGTAAAATTTATCTTTATTTTTATAATGGAAATATTTCTGACCTGGTTTTATCAAAGCAAGCTCCTATGTACTCTGATTAAAAAGATGGTGGGTGATTACGGACTCGAACCGCAGACCCTCTCGGTGTAAACGAGATGCTCTAACCAACTGAGCTAATCACCCACAACGAAGAACTAGTATACGAAAAAAAATATAAAAATCAAGATTTAATTTATTGATATTTTTTTGTAGTGTATCTATAATGAAAAAATCATGAAAAAATATCTGCGTCCGCTTTATAATTACTTTACAAATATGGCAAAATCTCCATATGCATTACTAATATTAGCAATATATTCATTTACAGAAGCAATATTTTTTCCAATTCCAAATGAGGTATTACTTATTCCATTTTGTATATATGCTCCAAAGAAGATATATAAAGCTGCTTTCTTAGTTTCATTGTTCTCTGTTCTTGGTGGTATAGCAATGTATTTAATAGGTTATATGTTTTTTGATAGTATTGGTGTGCATTTAATTCAATATTTTTCTCTTCAAGATCAATTAGCAAGTTTTTCAGCTCTTTATGATAAATATGACGCCTTTATAGTATTCCTTGGTGGAATAACTCCAATCCCATATAAGCTAGTAACACTATTTTCAGGTTTTGTAAAATGTGACATAGTTATGTTTATCTTTATGTGCGCATTATCAAGGTTTGCAAGATTTTACCTAATAGCATTTTTATTAAAGAAATATGGTGAACAAGCAAAAGAATTTATAGAAAAGAAGTTAGAATACATACTAATCTTTATATGTATAGTAATATTTGCATTAGTTTTTTTAATAGGATGGATAAGCCAATGATGAATTCAGATTTATTTTTTGATGCTAATCCAAATCAAGAAATACTTCAAGTACTTAAGTCTTTTCCGGCTTTTCCAACAAAAAATATCTTACTTTATGGAAATGATATGCAGGAAAGAAATAAGATATTAGATTGGTTAAAAACCAATTTAAATGCTTCAACAATTACAGATTTAAACTTTTTAAAGAACATAAATCAAGAAGATAAATTGATAATAATTAATGATATAGATACTCAGCTTCCAAATTTAGATAATAAGATACTTTTAAACTTTTTTGAATTTTTGGACAATCCAAACACTAATATAATACTAACATTATCTACTTTACCAAAAAGCATTAAAACAGATAATCAAGACATTCTTTCACGTCTTAATTCATACCTCTTACTTAAATACTAATTAAAATAATTGAGTTTTCTCTTTTTTAATCACAGGCAGTTCAGGTAAATCTTTTATAAGCTTTAAGAAGTCTTCTTTTGAGCCAAAATCTTTATAAACTGATGAAAATCTAATATATGCAACAAAATCTAACACTTCTAATGCATCTAACACTAATTGTCCTATATATTCAGAAGTAACAGTAGACTCTCCACTTGTTTCTAAGCTTCTTTGAATTCCATTAACTATTTTTTCTATTTGTTCACCATCAATAGGGCGTTTTCTGCATGACAGTGTAATAGATCTTAAAATCTTTTCTCTATCAAAAGGCATTTCTCGTCCATCACGCTTAACAACAGTAATATCTCTAAGTTGAATTCTCTCAAATGTAGTAAACCTAGAGCCACATTCAGAACATATTCTACGTCGTCTTATATAAGAGCCGTCTTCAGAAACTCTGGAATCTTTAACTTGTGTATCTTCAAAAGAACAAAATGGACACTTCATATTTACCCTCTACTAATATTTGTAAACAAGTTTAAATGCTAAATTGAAAAAAGGCAAATAAAAAAACTCCTTGATTACAAGGAGTTTTAACTGTTTTGCTAATATTTTAAGCTTCTTTTTTAACTGTAGCCTTTTTAGCAACAGTCTTTTTATTAGCTGTTTCCTTTTTAGGCGCAGCAGCTTTCTTAGCAATTCTTTTCTTAACTTCTTTTTTAGCAACAGCTTTTTTAGTAGTTTCTTTCTTTTCGAAAGGTTGTACTTTTAAAATATCATTTTTGATTTTTTTCAAAGTTTCGTTTAAGTTACCATTCTTTGATTTTAAAAGATACCCATCTAACCCACCATTCTTTTCAACAGTACGTAGTCCGTGAGAAGAAAGAGTAAGTTCAAAAGTTTTCTTTAAAACATCACTAGTTAATTTAACTTTTTTAGTATTTGGTAAGAAAGTTTTCTTTGTATGTCTCTTAGAGTGAGATACATTACAACCTATTTGTCTCTTTTTACCAGTAATTTCGCATTGTCTTGACATAGTTTCACCTTTTTAGTTTCTATCTGGCAAAAAATATCTTGTTTTTTGTAAAAAGTCAAGTTAATTTTGGTTTATGTCATTTTAACCTAAAGGAGCAGGCATGAAAAAACTAATAATGGTAATTTTAACACTTTTAATATCAGTTAACGCATATGCGATAACAGGATTTTATAAAACAATAGACGATGAAACAGGAAAACCAAAATCTATTGTTGCAGTTTATGAAAATAATTCAAAAGTTTATGGAAGAATAATTTTAATTTATGATGAAGATGGAAAAGTTAAAGACACAATCAATGAAAAAAAATTAGTAGCAGATAAATTTAAAGGTGATCCATCTATGTGTGGATTGGATATAATTTACGATATGAAAAAAGATGGTAACGAATATAAGGGTGGAAAAATTACTGATCCAAAAAAAGGAAAGACATACACTTGTGTTATGTGGTCAGAGCCTAATAGAGATTTAAATGTTCGTGGAAAAATTGGACCATTTGGAAGAACACAAAAATGGATATGGATAGAAAAAAAAGATTTACCAAAAGAAATTTCAAAAATAACTTTTGATAAATTTACGCCATCAATAATTTCTACTAAATAATTTTTTTGACCAATGTAATAAAAGGTATTGAATTACGTAAAGAAAAATTATATAATTGAAATTAAGGAGAGGATCCTGACAAATATTTAAGAGGAGGAAAACGAAATGTTTGGAAAATGTTTAAAAAAAGTAACACCAGCTGCTAAACCAGCTGCTGCAAAAAAACCAGTTGTAAAAAAAGCAACTGCAAAAAAAGCTGCACCTAAAAAAGTAGCTGCAAAAAAACCAACTGTAAAAAAAGCTGCACCTAAAAAAGTAGTTGCAAAAAAACCAGTTGTAAAAAAAGCTGCACCTAAAAAAGTAGCTGCAAAAAAACCAACTGTAAAAAAAGCTGCACCTAAAAAAGTAGCTACAAAAAAACCAGTTGCTAAAAAAGTTGTAAAGAAAGCTGCTAAAAAGTGGTAATCGTTACTTATTAAAAAAGAAAGCTCATGAAATATTATGAGCTTTTTTTATTTTTACATTTTTACTTGACGCGGAGCTTTTTTTATTATACCCTGCATAAATCGTCAATGTGGGTGTTTAGCTCAGCCGGTAGAGCAAATGACTTTTAATCATTGGGTCACAGGTTCGATTCCTGTAACACCCACCACTTTTAAAAAAACGCCAGAAGGCGCTTTTTTTAATAATTCCTTGAGGGTTATAAGATTTATATTGGAAGCTTTCACAAGGAACAAGTTCATCTAACAAGTTAAAATTGTATGTTGCTATAGTATAACTGTAACAATTAATATTGTCCTTGTCTGCTAAGGTAAGATAACTTTGTATCCTCTTTAAAATCTAAAACTCTACAAAAGCTTCTATGACTTCTTTCTTTATATTTATATGGGCAAATTCTTTTATAGCCTTTATTATATCCTCGACTAATTCTTGTTTTGTATTATAAATGATATTTCTGTTATTAGCTTTTCTGTAAACTTTTTTTCCATTTTCAATCTTACCATAAGCTATATAATACTCATCATAAGACAACTTATAATCTTTGCTATACCATTGTAAGGAATATTCAGATACCACTTCGTCACGATAATTTTGCACTTTATCTAGATATAGATAAAGGCCAGAAGTTTCACCTATTGTCGAATTGTATAAAAATTTACCATTTGGAAAGTCTTTCATTTAATTTCTCCTCTATATATCAATATTAATAAAGGTGGATAAAAAAATCCACCTTTAAATAGTTAATCGTTAATTTGATAAACGGTGTCTTTTGTTTCACCTTCAGTTTTCAAATGTATGTGAGGACCACCTTTTGTGTCATCATCATGATCATGAAATAAAACACTTCGATGCCCATCTGCTGAAACACTTCTAACTCTGTCATGTTCAATATCAAGTTCACAACTTGCATTTGAACCCAAATGTTCATATGCTTTTTGAGCTGCCTCTGATGGTGAGATTGATCCCTGGTTGTCATGGTTTCTTTTACTCATAACATAAAATTTTAAAATATATTATTTAATCTTAATTACAGTTTTAAAACCATTATTTGTCAATGAGAACAAATTCCTATTTAAAGATAATAATAATTATAGAATAGGTTATTTTAAAAGTCATTATAAATTATAATTATTTTTAATTTTAAAAAAATGCCTTTCGGCATTTTCTTATGGTCTATCTGGTCTATGTTTACCTTCTGGTTCATGTCTTTTATCAAACCTGCGTTTATGTCCAGGTTTTTTATAGAAAGGTTTATCAAAACGATTATTGATATCTTCAATAGTCTTTAATCTTTCTTCCTTAGGCATAGCTGACAAATTAGTAGCCATATCATTCATAAATTTAACATACATATTTTCTTGAAGCTTAGACACTTTATCTAATTGAGCATCAAATTCTTGTTTATTAAAATTATCAGCTTTTAATATTTCAAAAAGTTTAGCTCTTTCTTCATTTACTTTAGCTTTTTGTTCTTTATCAAAATTTGAGAATTGTTTTGTAAATTTAAATTCTCTTCTGTGGTTGCAATGCTTAATAGCTCCACCAACGATTGATCCGATAAACAGTACATTAACCAATACTGATATTATAAATATTATTTTTGTTGTTTTTGACATTGTTTTTTTACTCCTTTCTTTTTAGTTACATTCCAATGTATACGTTATCCATTAGGTCAAACACATTAACGCTTTGACTAATAGATAATTCCATTATTATCCCACAAACAAACATAGCCACAGAAAGATATGCAAAGTTTGCTTTAGATATATTCATATATCCAAAAAAATATTCTTTAACATATAAACCAGCTGGTTTACGCTGTTTTATTGTGTATGATTTACTGATAATTTTATCAGATAAATCAATTGATGATTCTTCAAATTTTCTATTCAACATAGCCTTCTCCTTGCATATATTTTCTTATATTGTCTTTTGCTCGCATGATTAAAGATTTAACCGCTGGCTCGGATACTTTTATTATCTTTGCTACCTCAGCATATGGCAACCCTTGATAAAACCCAAGATTAATAGCCATCTGCTGAGATGCAGGTAATTTGTGAATACTTTTTTCAAGTAATTCCTGTTTTTGTTTTTGTTCAATAGTAACGCTTATACAGCAAGAACCATCATCTGCTTCTTTTTCGTCATTATATTCAACATTGTATTCATTTTTTCGGTTGTAATCTAAACATAGGTTTATAACGATTCTAGCAAACCAAGTTTTAAATTGAGCTTTTGAGGAGTCAAATTTATATGGACATTCCCATACTTTTAAAAATGACTGCTGAATTATATCTTCAGAAATGCCCTTGTTTGAAACATGTCTATAAGCGATGGCATAAAAATATTTAGTATATTTTCTTACAAGTGTAGTAAAAGCACTATGGTTACCATCACTTATTTGTTTCATTAATTCAGCATCATCATTTTCGTACATTCAGACTACAACCTTCTTTTTATATAAATATATTCCTTATTAGCATTACCAAATTCAAATCGCAACTATTTAGCAGCTGCAAGTAACATACCTACACTAAGTACTCCTAATGATATTAAAGCAATAGTATCATTTTGTTTATTATTGTTACATCCGTTATAACAAGGTGTGTTATAAACATGTCTGTGAGCTGTTTGGTGTATTACAACTGGCCTAACAGGTTGTGGTTTAACAACAACGACTTGTTTAGGTGGCACATGTCTTACATTATGATTATTATGTGCATAATTTTTATTGTTATTATGATTATTGTGTTTGTTATTTTTATTTACTTGAGTAGGTTGATTTTTTTGTTGTCCTTTCAAGTTATAAATTCTTCCTTGAGCATTAGCTTGAGCTTCCCCAGATAATCCTGTTAATAAAGCAATTGATAATGCGGGTACTAATAATATTTTCTTAACCATTTTAATCTCCTTTTTTTGTGGTTACATCCATATATACGTGAGGTAAATAAAAAGTATTCGGTAAGAAATGAAATTTTTTAAATTATCAATCATCAAACTTCTCAAAGCCACAGTGAAATTCAGTTTCAGCAAGAATTTTTATCATAAAAAGCCTTGTTTCAAAATCAAAAATATGTTAAAATTATTAGAATAAAAGGATAAACAAGGAGATTTTCATGAAAAAACTAAGCATAATATGTCTTATGCTAGTCATTTTTGGCACATCAAGTAGTTCATTAGCTACACAATTAGATGTAACAGGAGACATTATAATACCAGACGACACTGCTGGCCAAACAGATTTCAGCAACAATCCGTATGTTGGTATAAATATAACAGGATCTGCTACTGTAACTATAAAAAATGATGTAACAGTTAATTAATGAAAATGATGCTCATGGTCTTCAACAATTATCAACTACTTCAACAATTAAAGGTGAAGGTAGTAATATAAAGCTTACTGCATCACAAAATACATTAAATTGTTTTCAATTAGTATCAAGTACAATAAGTTTTGAAAATATGTCAATTGATTTAGATCAAAACATAGTCAATGGAATTTATTCAGAAGGTTCAGCAAGTACTCCAAGTATAGGTGCTTATATGACATGGTTAAATAAAGAAGGCTGGTTTGCGGATGCAACTTTAAGAAGCTTTTTCTCAAATATGGATATGACAACCTACAGTGCCGCAAATCAAGCAATAGATTATTCACCATCTCGTCAATTTACAGTATTCAGTGCTGAATTTGGACGTCAATTAAAGTTCAAAACAGGAAAGTCATCAGCTTTCTTATTAGAACCAAAAGTTGAATTATCATATGCATTTGCAGCAGCAAAAGATTTCACAACATCATTTGGTGATGAAATCGAATATGGCACAACAACAAGTCTTGTAACAAGAGCGGGAGTATTATTTGGCTATGGAACAAAAATAGGAAAAACTATTTACGAACCATTTGTTGAATTAGCAGTTGCTCAAGAACTTGATGGAAAAACAGATATAACATATGCTGGAGAAGATTACACAAGTGACCTAAGTGGAACTACATTTGAAGTTAGCGCTGGGTTAAATGTTAAACTTCCAAAAGCATTTAATATATATTCAGATGTGACATTTGAAAGCAGCAATGTAATTGATGCTGTTTCTATCAATTTAGGATTAAGATATAACTTTTAATCTATAAAAAACTAAGAAAAAGGGCCTTTTAAGGCTCTTTTTTTATAAAAATGTTTGATTTTTCAAAATGTTGTGCTACATATTGCCTCATGAAAGACACGATATATGCTTTATCATCAGCTGCAGGTACAGCCGGAGTTTCTATAATAAGAATATCTGGCGATTTGTCATTATCAATTGCAAAAGCATTAACAGGTCGAAAAGAATTCAAACCTCGCTATGCATATTTTGATAAATATTCATACAAAGGACAAGAAATAGATTCTGGTCTAACACTATATTTTAAAGGACCAAATTCATTCACTGGTCAAGACACAGTAGAATTCCAAGTCCATGGAAGTAAGGCGGTAATAAATAAAATGTTTGAAGTAATTGAGTCTCAAGGTGCTCGTTTAGCAAAATGTGGTGAATTTACTAGACTATCTTATGAAAATGGAAAACTTGATTTATTGCAAGCTCAAGGGTTATTAGATTTAATTAATTCACAAACTGATGCACAAAGAAAATTAGCTCTACATTTTCAAAATGGTGATGTATCACAAAAATATATGGATTTAAGAAACTTAATAATCCAGGCTCAATCATTAATAGAATCTTCAATAGATTTTTCAGAGGACGAATTACCTATTGATTTAGAAAATCGTATCAAAAGCCGTATAATTGACGCAAAGAGTCAGATTTCTGCCATTTTGAGCAATGATATAGGTTCAAAAATAACTCAAGGTTTTATAGTTTCTGTAATTGGAGAACCAAACAGTGGAAAGTCATCTTTATTTAATTTTTTACTAGGAAGTAACAAAGCAATTGTATCAGATATTCCAGGAACAACCCGTGATATATTAGAAAGTGTTTTGGATATAAATGGTTATAAAGTTATTCTTTCAGATACCGCAGGTATAAGAGATGCAAAAGATGAAATAGAAAAAGAAGGAATAAAAAGAGCTCTTGATTTATCAAATCGAGCAGATTTAAAAATCTATATGGTAACAGATAAATTTGATGAAAATTTAATAGATGATAAAACTATAATAGTTTACAACAAATCTGATTCAATAAAACATGAAATAAATAAAGATTTTAAAAATCCTCAATTTATAGTTTCTATAAAGAACAATACAGGAATGGATAAATTAAAAGAATTCATAAAAGATTATATAACAGAAAATCTATCATCATCTAATATTTATTCAACAACAAATCATCATAAAAGATTATTGAAACAAGCTTATGATTATTTACAAATTGCAGACAAAGAAAATCAAGTTGATTTAAAAGCAGAAAATTTAAAACTTGCATCCGTGTCTCTTTCTGAGATAATAGGTATAGTATCATTAAACGATTTATTAGATAATATCTTCTCATCGTTTTGTATAGGTAAATAAAATGAGAAAACAAAAGAAACACTCTTTTTTGACAACAGGATTAATTGCGGACAACCGCAAAGCACACTTCAATTATATTTTAACAGAAGGATTTGAAGCAGGTATTGCATTACTTGGTCCAGAAGTAAAATCATTAAGACTTGGCAGAGTAAATATAAAAGACGCATATGTAACAGATAAGAATGGTGAGTTATATATTTCTAATTTTTCAATTCTTCCATACGATAATTCTACAGATGAAATAGATCCTAAAAGACCTAAAAAACTTCTTCTTAAAAAAAGAGAAATAAGAAAAATATTACCAGCTTTACATGAAAAAAGTTTTGCTGTAATACCTACAAAATTGTATTTTGATGAAAAAGGGTTAGCAAAATTTAATATATCAATTGGTAAAGGTAAAAACATTTTTGATAAAAGAGAAACTATTAAAAGAAGAGAATGGGACATAGCCAAACAAAGGATTATGAAAAATGCAAGAGCTAAGAAGTAAGGCAGTAATTATTTGTGGCACAACAGCATCAGGCAAATCAAGTTTTGCAATTGACTATGCGCTAAAGAACAACGGCGAAATAATAAATATAGACTCTCTTCAAATTTATAAAGAGCTTCCTATAGTAACAGCATCCCCTACAAAAGAAGATTTAAAAAAAGTTCCACATCATCTATTTAATTTTATAGACGGCAAAGATGAATTTTCAGTTGGAAAATATTTATCTCTTGCAAAAGAAACAGCTGATGAAATTATATCACGAGGAAAACTTCCAGTTTTTGTAGGAGGTTCAGGTTTTTATATTTCAGCAGTTTTAAATGGTCTACATGAACTTCCAGAAGCAGATATAAAAATAAGAAATAAAGTTTCAAAAATGACTAATGAAGAAATAGCAAAAGAACTAGAAAAAAATACTCCAGAAGTTTTACAAAAAATAAATATAAATGACAGACAAAGATTATCTCGAGCATATGAATATTTCCTACAAGAAGGAAAATCATTTTTATCAGCAAAAGAAAATAAAAGATTAGGTGCACTTCCTTATGACTTTGAAATAATTTGTGTATCCCGCCCAAAAGACGAAATTAATGAAAGAATAGAACAAAGAATTTACCAAATGTTAGATGATGGAATGGAGCAAGAAATAAAAAACTTTCTATCATTAAATATTCCAGAACAAAGAACAATAAGTAAAGCAGATGGAGTGCAATCATTTAAGAAATATTTTGATGGTTTAATAACAAAACAAGAAGCAATTCAAGAAATGATTTTTAAAAGCAAGCATTATGCTAAACGTCAAAGAACTTGGTATAAACATCAACTACCAGAAAATACAATAAGAAAAGAATTAATCGGATAAAACAGATATTGCTTTTATAGCAGCAGTCTCAGCTCTTAAAATCAATTCACCAAGATAAACAGGAATGCCTTTTGTTTTTTCTAAAAGTTTAAATTCACTTTCGTCAAAACCACCTTCTGGACCAACTAAGATATTTTTAATGTTTTTAGCCTTTGCATCTATTAAGCTTAAAGCTTTTTCATCTCTTTCTTTAAGATAAATAAAATCTTGTTTTATTTTTAAAAACTCTTCAAATTTTATTTCAGGATTCAATTTCATAAAAGACAATCTCTCAGATTGTTCAGATGCTTCTTTGATAATAGTATTATATTTTTGATAATCCATATCAAAAGCCGTATTTTTCATTATAACTGGTGTAATTTGAGCAACTCCAAGTTCAACACATTTTTCAACTAATATAGACATCTTAGTATGTCGAAGTGGAGAAATAAAAAGATGAATATTGTCTAATTTTTCATCTTCTATATTTCTGAATTTTTTATCAACCTCTAACACGATTTCTTTTTTTGTAATATCAATAATTGTAGCAAAAAATTCCCCATCATTTTGATTGAAGATTTTTATAATTTTGCCGAGTTTAATTCTCATAACATTTTTAAGATAAAAAAAGTCATCTCCTGTAATTACAATATTTGTATTAGGAATAATTTTGCTCTCAATGTAAACTCGAATAAATGTCATAACCTCAATCATAGCACAATAAATCCCAAAAAAAACCTTTTTTTGCACCTGCTTCTATGATATACTTTAAAAGTATATGAAAAGTTGTTTGAAATTTTTGATATTGTTTGTCGTGCTAGCAGGATTCACAAATTCGGCTCTATCTCAATATTCCAGAACTTCAAGCAGATCAAGTTCGTCATCAGCAAGGTCAGCAAGAGGCACCGCTTCTGCTCCATCTCAAACAGCAAACCAGGATGATGACGAAGATGAACAAGATCCAAACGCAAGAAAAAGCACAAGAAGTTCATCTGCGCGAAGTGCTAGAGGTGGAGCAGGTTCATCTGCTCGTTCAGCAAGAGGAAGCACTGGACAGTCTCAAGCCGCAGCACCTGCTCAAAATTCAGCAAGGAGTTCATCAGGCTCATCAGCAAGATCAGCTCGTTCATCAGCTGGTGCATCAACAGGACAATCATCAGCGCGAAGTGCCAGAGGTTCAACAGGATCAAGTGCAAGATCAGCAAGAGGAAGTGGAGCGCAACCAGCAACTCAAACAGGTGGCTCATCAGCATCAGCAAGAAGAAGTGCAAGAAACTCATCTGCTGGGGCAACTGCCACACAATCAACTCAAAGCAGTGCACGTTCAGCAAGGTCATCAAGAGGTTCTTCAGGTGGCAGTTCGGTAGCTCGTTCAGGAATGGGTTCAGAGCCTATAACAGTTTCAGTTCCACAATCAACTGCATCAGGGGCAAGAAGTGCATCAAGTGGTGGATCTACTGCAAGGTCAGCAACAGCAAGAACAGATGGTACAACTGCACCTACATCTTCTTCAAGAAGAAGTGCATCAACTTCATCTGGATCAACTTCTTCAAGAACAGCTTATGTTTCAAATTACTATGATCATGAACCAGAAACAGCATCTCAAAATATAGATGTTAAAGATGCAAAATTATGTCAGGAACAATATTTCAAATGTATGGATGATTATTGTGATGATAAATTAGTTGATGAAGATTCTATCATAGGAAGATGTTTATGTGCAAAAACATATGAAGATTATGCAGACAGTAAAAAAGAACTTGATACAATGATATCAAGAATAAATCAGATGATATCATCTATTGCAGGGTTAGAAGTAAAAAGACAAAGTGGAAAACTGGGAAGTAATGTTTATAAAGCATACACAGAAGAAATAGCAGCAGAATTAGGTTTTAACGAATTGGCAGAAGTCACAGATTATGATGATGTAGATTATGGAACTTCATCACCAGAAGACAAAATCAAAGAAGGTGCAGCTCTTTACAAAGACGCTCATAATAATTGTACAAGATATTTAGAATTATGCCCAACAAGCGGAGTAACTGGAGGATACATAACAGGTATATATGCAAACGAAGTTGCAAAAAGCTGTCGTGTGTATGAAAAAGAATTAGGCGTAAAGAAAAAAGAATATTCTTTAAAGATTCAAAAGCTTTACAATCAATATCAAGAAAAAGAAAGAAAACTTGCAGCAAGCGACAACAAGTATGATGCTGCTGCATGTTTTGATGCTTTAAGTACATGTATGCAAAGCGATGATTTTTGTGGAGCAACTTTCCAACATTGTGAAACAGAAGCAAAACTTGAATCACACAAAATTAATTGTTCTTCAGTATTTTCAAACTGTAAGAATGTAGAAGCAACAGTTTGGTCAAGCTTTAAGACTCAAGTCCTAAATAAAGTAAAATAAAAACAGTTTATACTTTAAATCAACTACAAAATATGATACACTATTTGCAAAGGATAAAAGAGAAGGGGCTTTTTTATGAAGAAATTATTTGCATTATTATCATTAGTATCAATTACTTTTATGTTTAATTCTGTATCTTTCGCACAGGAAGAAGAAATTATAGAAGAGGATGTTCGAGTTGTAAGAACCGTAAGAACAGAAGGTTCAGCAGCAGGTGCAAGAAGCGCAAGAGGTGCCGCAGCAAGTGGAGCAAGAAGTGCCAGAGGTGCAGCAACAGGAGCAACAGCAGGAGCAAGATCTGCACGAAGTGCTAGAGGCGCATCAGGTACAACAGCCGGAGCTCGATCAGCAAGAGGAGCAGCAACAGGAGCAACAGCAGGAGCAAGATCTGCACGAAGTGCAAGAGGCGCATCTGGAGCAACAGCACGTTCAGCACGAAGTGCGGCCGGAGCAACAGTAGTTGAAGGCGGGGCATCAAGTGCAAGAAGCGCAAGATCAGCAAGAGGCACAACAGGAGCCTCAACAGCACGTTCAGCACGAAGTGCGGCCGGAGCATTAGTTGCAGGCGGAACATCAAGTGCAAGAAGCGCAAGATCAGCAAGAGGCACAACAGGAGCCTCAACAGCAAGATCAGCAAGAACAGGAACTACAGTTGGTGGAACATCAGCTGCAAGAAGTGGAGTTAGCAGAATGGGTGCAGCAACAGCTGCAGCAGTTGGAGTAGGAACAACTACAACAACTACATCAACCACAACAAATTATTCTGATTTAGTTTCATCGACAGAAACAGTTACTGCAAAAACAAAAGAAGAAGTAGCAACTCAAATGGCTAATGAAGATGCTTGTAAAACACAATTTACAAAATGTATGGATACATACTGTCAAGATACAGCAGATGATTCTGTTATAGGAAGATGTTTGTGTTCAGGCTCAATAGTAAATCAATCAGCAAAAGAAAAAGAATTAAATAAAGTAGTAGCAAATATAAACCAACTACAATGGCAAACAAAAAATCTTGATACAGCAAAAGCACAAGCTGACGCTGAAGGAAAAGATTTTGCTACAGTTTTAAAAGAAGTTACAGCAAAAGAATTAGAAGAACTAGGTGTAACAAATGAAAGTCTTGCAAGTGAACAAGACATTTTTGAAGTATTTATGGGTGATGTATCAAAGAATTCAGTAAGAAAAGAAGGTGATGCATTATTTAAGCAAGCTCAAAAGAATTGCGAAACAGCATTAGAATTATGTCCAGAATCAAAATCAAGAGTAGTTGAATCTTATTCTACATTAGCAGGAAATGATTGCCGTACATATTCAAGAGATTTAGATGCAAAGATTTTTGAAAAGAAAGTAGTGCAACAAAATGCATATAACCAATATCAAATGAAAGATACAGAATACAGCTTGAAAACTAAAAACAAATTCAATGCAGAACAATGTTCAACTGATTTGAACAGATGTATGAAAGACGAAGCAGTATGTGGAATTAATTTAGAATACTGTTACTCAGACGCAGAATTAGAAGCAAAGAAACCATTATGTAAATCAGTATTGAATCAATGCCAAGGTGTTAATATGCCAACTCTTGCAAAAGGTCAAGTAAGAGATGAAACAAATACAGATGTATTATGGAAAGCATTTAAGAAAAATACATTAGCAAGATCACAATTATCAACACAACAATGTTTTGAACAATCTATGTCTTGTGTAAAAACAGCATGTGGTGAAGATTTATTAAAATGTGCAAGTGGTACAGCTGAAACAAAGACAAAAGACGGATTTGTAGCTGATGTTAAAAAAATGGCTCAAACACAATGTGGAGACACAATCAAACGTTGTGCAGGAACATATCTTGATGCAAGTGATGAAAACAATGTATGGGAAAGAATTATCAATGGAATTTTATTCAAAGATACATTTACAGACGCATCAGATAAAACAAGTTATGAACAACTATATCAATGTATGGTAAAGCAATGTGGAAGACAGACACAAACTGAATTATCAGCTGAAGCAAAAGCAGCAGCACAAACAGCGATTGCAGCAGGTCAAGAATTGCCAGATAATATTGATCCAACAGGAAACTATGAATTAAAGCTCTTCCAAGATTGCCGAAATTCAAAATTACTTGAATCACAAAAACCAAACTGTTCAGAAGACTTAATGCGTGCAGCAAGATCTGATGAAATCTGGGCTAAGTTTAAACAAAAAACTTTATCAGATTGGGGTTACACAGTTGAAGAATGTATGGAAATGGTAAATGGTTACTTGAAATCAAATTGTGGAACAAATTACTATGATTGTCGAACAGGTCAAATTGAAGGAAAGAAAACAGCTGCTATGGCAGAAGCTGTATCAAAGTGTGACTTCGAAAATATGGTATACTCACAAAATGGTGAAGAAAGCAACACAAACGTTCCAGATCAAATTTGGGATAGCTTGAAATCACTTGTAGTATCACAAGGAGACTCTGAAGGACAAAAGAGATGTACAACAGAAGGTTCATACTATTCAAATGGAAATTGTACACAAGATCCTAACTATGTATTATGCCGTGACAGTGGCGGAAAGTGGGATAACGCAATCAGAACTTGTTCTTGTGACAACAGAGATGGATATAACCTAGTATCTGGAAGATGTACAATCATGCCAACATACACAGATTGTAAGTCAACAGGTGGAGAATGGAATAATACATTGAAACAATGCCTATGTAATGGAACAGGTCAACAAGCGGTTGGAACAAAATGTGGAGCTATGCCAGCATTCACAGATTGTATAGCAACAAGTGGATCATGGAATGACTCTGCAAAAGTATGTAGCTGTTTGAACACAGGGTATGCATTATCAGGAACAAGATGTGAAATCTTACCTCAATACCAACAATGTGTAGGTTCAAATGGTTCATGGAATAACAGTGCAAGAACATGTTCATGTCCAACAGGATACACATTACAAGGAACATCTTGTGTAGTATCAAAAGAAGACAATTGTAAGTCATCAAGTGGAAATTGGAACGGATCATCATGTTCATGTCCAAGTGGCTATGCAACAGACTCTCTAAGTTTCTGTAAAGCAACAGGTAATTTAACAAACTGTAATGCAAGTGGTGGAACATGGTCAGGTGATAAATGTGCTTGCCCAGTAGGACACACAACAAATGCAGAAGGATCATGTACAAAATTATCTGAATATACAAATTGTACAGGAACAAAAGGAACATGGAACGATACAAACAGAACTTGTTCATGTCCAGTTGGTCACTCACTAGCATCAAATGGATCATGTGTAGCAAAAGAAGCATATACAAAATGTACAGGTTCATCAGGAACATGGGCTAATGAAGCATGTACTTGTGTTAATGGTATGAAATCTGACGGATCATGTAAAACATCTGCTGAAGTAGCTGCAGAAAGAGCAAAACTTGAAGCTGAACTAGCTATGAGTGCTGCTGCTGCAAAAGCTGCTGCTGATGCCGCTGCTGCTATTGCTCGTGCTGCTCAAGTTGTGTCAAACAACAGAGCATGGTGTGCACTAAATGGTGGATCATGGACAGGTACAACATGTAACTTCACAGTAACATCACGTGGATATGAACGTTGTGGGTTCTTGAACTTAAAATCATGTTATGAAACAAGAACAAGAGTTTACTCAGCAGGATCAACAATGTATTGTAACAAAAGTTACATGGGATTCTCAACAAATGCATATGGATGTTGGTTACCAAATGGTGTAACAGTAAGAGAAGGACAATACTTATCAATCCCAGCTCTACCATACAGATAAAGTATGAAAAAATAAAAATAGCCAGAAGAAATTCTGGTTATTTTTTTTATTATTTTTCAAAAAGCACTTTTAAACATATGAAAATTATGATATAATAACCAAGTATACAAAATTTTAAAGGATCTGGAGATGAACAAATTATTAAAAATATTCCTAATTTCATTAGCAATAATGCCTATTTCAACGCTATCTTTCGCCCAAGTTGAAGAGATAATTGAAGAAGAAGTTACTGTAACAACTACAAGACAGGCAAGATCAGCAGCTCCAGCAAGAGGAGTAGCAACTCCAACAGCAACATCCGGCGCAAGAAGTGCAAGAGGAGTAGCAACTCCAACAGCAACATCTGGTGCAAGAAGTGCAAGAGGTGCAGCCCCAGCCGCAACAACATCCGGTGCAAGAAGTGCAAGAGGTGCAGCTCCAGCCGCAGCAACTGGTGCAGCACGTTCAGCAAGAGGAACAACATCAGCAGCAGGTGCACGTTCAGCAAGAGGAGTAGCAACAGGTACTCGTACAACAGCAGCAGGTGCAAGATCCGCAAGAACTGGAAGAACTGTAGCAACAACAAGTGAAGCACGATCAGCAGTATCACGCCGTGCAGGTGTTTCAAATTTAACAGTTAAAGCAGCAACAGCAGGAACAGCAGCAACTACAACTACTACTTCAACAACATCAGTAGCTGATGCGTTAAAAGCAGCTGGAATTGATGGAACAAAAACAGAAGTAACAAAAACAAAAGAACAAGTAGCAGCTCAATTAGCTGATGAAAAAGCATGTCGTGAAGAATACTACACATGTATGGATACATTCTGTAAAGATACAGCAGAAGATTCTATCATGGGAAGATGTTTATGTTCAGGGTCAATGTCAGGATTTAATGAAAAAGAAACAAAAAGAGAAGGTATAGTTGCAACAATAAACCAATTAACAGCTCAAACAGAATATTTACCACTTGCAAAAAAGAAAGCTGATTTAGAAGGTAAAGATTTTGCAACAGCTTTAAAAGAAGTGACAGTTGAAGAATTAAGCAAACAAGGTTTAGGTGTAGCACAAAAAGATGGATTCGATTTAGACAGTATTGATATCTATGATCTTTATCTTGGTGAAGTATCAAATAAGACAGTAAGAAAAGAAGGTGATGCATTATTAAAAGATGCAAACAAAAATTGTGCAACAGTATTAGAATTATGTCCAACTGAATCACGTAAACGAGTTGAATCTTCTTATGGTACATCAGTGGGAAATGATTGCCGTGCATATTCAAAAGAAATTGATACAAAGATAAAAGAATTAACAGTGGTTCAACAAAATGCATATAACAAATATCAAATGGCAGCATCTAAATATGATTTAGAAAGTTCAAACAAATACAATGCAGAACAATGTGCTACAGAACTTTATAACTGTATGGAAAAAGATTCTTTATGTGGAAAGAATTTTGAAAAATGTTATACAGATGAACTTATGGAAGCAAGAAAGATTAATTGTTCATCAGTACTTGCTCAATGTAAAGGTGCAAACATGCCAGCAGTTGCAAGTGAAAGTTTAAGAACAGACGCACAAACAGATGTTATTTGGAAAGCTTTCAAAGGCAATGCAATAGCACGTGCAGGAAGAAGCAATTCACAATGTTTAACAGATATGGCTTCATGTATGCAAAACGAAGCAGTATGTGGTGAAGGATATGCTCAATGTTACAATCAATCTACATTAAACGACAGAAGAAAATTCTGTGAAAGCTCAATGGAAAGATGTACAGAATTAAAAACACAAACTCAAAAAGACGAATTCTGGGCAACATTTACAAGACTAGCTCTATCACGTTCACAATTATCAGGTTCAGAATGCTTTAAGCAATCAAGATCTTGTGTAGCTGAAGAATGTGGTGCAGACTTTGGAAAATGTTTAACAGCAGGAACAGTAGCAGTAAAAGGCGAAGCTAAGTTCTTAGCAGATGTTCAAAATCGTGCAAAGACCGCTTGTGGAGATATTATCAATAAATGTGCAAGCACATACAGTGGTGAAAATGCAGATGCAAACACATGGGCATCATCTCCAACAGAAATCACAAATGCAATCTGGGATGATATTATCAACTCTATGATTAATGATAATCTAACAGACGTATCAGACTCAGAAGTATATAATGGATTAACAACATGTATGGATAAAATCTGTGGATCTGATTATGCAGAATGCAGAAACAGAACAGAAATTGACAGCGCAAAACTTTCATGTGTAACTCAATTAAATCGTTCGGCAAATCCTGATGCAATCTGGCAAACATTCTCAGATTCTATTATTAAAAAATACGGATACACAGATGCAGAATGTATGAAGAAAGTAGAAGATTACATGAAGCAAAATTGCGGTGAAGGTTATGTAGGATGTACAACTTTAACAATCGATAAACTTAAATTCTCAGCAACAGCTGATGCTGCTGAAATGTGCGAATGGGATGTTATTGAAAAGCAAGTTGAAGTAGGAACATACTCAAGAACAAAAGCTCCTATTTATACAATAGAAAGAACATATCCATCATCAGTTTCAGCATCAACTCCAAAGCTAGATACTGTTTGGTTACCAATTAGAAACAGAATAGCAAAATTAGGAGATACTGCAGCAGAAGCACAATGTTTAGCAAAAGGAACAGACAGATATATGTTTGACACAGCAAAACAAAATTGTGGATGTCGTTTCTCTGGTGTATCATTAACAGGTGTTGAAACATGTTTAACAAAAGCAGAATACGATGCAGAAAAAGCAGTTCCAGGATCAGTTGCAGGAATAGTATTAGTAGAAGCAGTAGGAAGTGCTGAAGACTCAGCTGCTAACGCTGCTGCTGCTGCCGCAGACGCTGCTGCTGCTCAAGCTGCAGAAGCTGCAAGAAAAATTGAGGCAAATAAAACATGGTGTGCTGAACAAGGACAAGTGTGGAGTAATAACACATGTAACTTTACAGTTAACTCACGTGGATACAAAAAGAAGAAACTTTTTGGTAAAAACTATGAATCAAGATCTAAAGTAGTAACATCAAGCAATACATTAACTTGTGATGAAGCTACAATGGGATGGCCGACAAATTCTTACGGATGCTGGTGGACAAATAAAGCTGGAAGCCAAACAAAAGTAAACGAAGGTGCTACAATGGCAATACCAGATTTACCTAACAAATAATAAAAATAAAACCGGCTTAAATGCCGGTTTTTTATTTGTTTTTTAAAAAATCTGATACTTGGTTTTTGAACTTGCCAGCACCTCCATTTGCTGGGTGGCGAACTTTGATAAATTTTTTATTTAATTTAGTTAAAACTAATTCGCTATAGTTTCCAATGGCAATTATTTCTTTACCTTCTCCAAATGCTTTTAAGAATTCTGATAAAAAATATTCAGCTTCTTCAACTTCTTTTTTTGATGGAGTTCTGTTTGTAAGAATACCTTCAGATTTATATGGGTGAAAAGGATAGGTGTTCCAATTAATCCAATTATAAGTATCTCCCATAAGAGAAGACAGTGTATTCCAAACAATAGTTCCAGTTGGTTCAGCAAACCCATTTTGAGATAAATTATTTAATCCCTTATTTGATAACTTCAAAGAACAACTAGTACGTTGTTTAGGACCTTTAAATATCTTTTCAAACATAGTTTCGTTATCGCTTAATAATTGTCTCTCAGAAGTCATAGCGATTCCAGAAAAATGTCCTCCTTGGTATCCTAAAGCTTCTGCAATTAAAAGATATTTAGCATTCTCACGTTGCTTTAAATATTGAGTTAGATTATTAAATCTGATTTTTGGAGCTTCATTACCTATATCATGTTCTTTATCGCTTTGTCCCCAAGGATTAAAAACGCTATCAGATTTATAATTTTTTAAAATTTCTAAATACTTTTCCATAAGAAGTTGTTATAGCAATTATAATAACTATTAGCAATAAAAATTATATCTTGAAATGAATTTTCAAATGATGTAAAATAATAGTCGAAGTATCTTTAAGGGGAAGAATGAAGAAATCATTATCAATAGCTTTGCTTGCTTTTTTTGCAACCAGTGGGGCATTTGCTCAAGCTGGTCTTCGTACATTTGGTACACCAAATAAGGGTGAAGGTGGATTTATTTATATAGCTATCCGAGGTGGTTTTGCATATTTTATGAATTCTCCAAGTAATGAAATTAATCGTATGCAAGTTTATTATGATGAAGTATGGCGTTGTGGAGAAGGTACATCAAGTGCTCTAGATTGTGCAACAACTCCAGGTGCTCAAAGAGTGTTCTATGGTCCAAGATACCAAAACCCTCCAGGAACTGATGATAATGCTCCTGCAGAAGGTGAATTGATAAGTCTTAATCCTTCAATTGCTAATTTCCATGATTGGGAAATAGGTGAAGATTTAAAAACTTATGTGGGATATTTTTCTTTTGCATTTGGAGGACGTGTAAAACAAGATTCAAATATAAGAATTGAAGTTGAAGCTGCTCAATATCTTAATTTAAAATATAAATCATCACCTTTCTTAAAAGGTTATATGCAAGACGCATCAGATGGTGCTTATGAAGCAAATATAGATAATAATCTTACAACAGCTGTAGAAAGTGATATTAATTCATCTACATTTATGTTTAATGTTATTTATGATTTTAATAAAAAAGGTGAAACAGCAAAAAAGGGTGATTTTATTCCTTTTGTTGGAGTAGGAGTTGGTATTGCTATTAACCAAACAAAGACAACGCTACTTGATCCAGAAGGTGAAATGTCTGATCCATCAGGTGGGTCATTCTTTAAGTATTCAAGTTGTGCTTCCACTGGTGAATGGAATTCAAGTTGTTACTATCCAGAATATACAAAAATTGAAACATCATTTGCATGGAATATCATTGCAGGAACAAGTTATGTATTAGGTCAAACATCTTCAATTGAAATGGGTGTTAAGTTTACTAATTTAGGATTAGTAACATGGGGTATTGGAAACAATGAAATTTCAGAAGATTTAATTGGAACAAATAATATGTTTAATACATCTATATTTGTTGGATACAGAAGAAATTTCTAATATAATTTAGTTTAAAATTTAAAGACCAGCATTAAGCTGGTTTTTTATTTGAGTAATAAATAATTCCAGAACCAACAAATACCATAGCAAAACATAAAACCATTCCCATAGTAAGCCAATTAGTTCCAAATAAATATCCAAGTTGAGTGTCAGGTAATCTAAATAATTCTACAACAGTTCTTAATACACCATATAATATAAAGAAAATTCCAGTTAGCATTCCATGTTTTTTCATAACATTAGTTTTCTTATATAAAAAAAGCATAGCTATAAATAAAACAATACCTTCTAAAAAAGCTTCATAAAGTTGAGTTGGGTGTCTTGGAAATTCTTCGTTATTAAAAATCACTCCCCATTTTCCATTAGTAAATTTTCCATAAAGTTCTTGATTGACAAAATTTGCAATTCGTCCTAAAAAAAGACCGATAGGAGCAACAATCATTAAGTAATCAGAAAGCTGCCAGAAACTAACTTTTTGTTTTTTAGAAAATAATAAAGCTGCTCCAAGCATACCAAGTCCACCACCATGAAAAGACATTCCTCCATTCCAAACAGCAAGAATATCTAATGGGTTATATATATAATGTGGTAAATTATAAAAGAGTACATATCCTAATCGCCCACCAATAACAATTCCAGCAACAACATAAAATAAAAATTCATCCCAAAATTTTTTGTTAAATTTTTTATTATTTTCTTTTTTTGTTATGTATGTAATAAGATACAATGCTCCTATAAAAGCAAGCATATATGCAAGTCCATACCATTTTATAGAAAATCCAAAAATTTCAAAAGCAGTAGAATTAAAATTACTAGCATTAAAAATCATTATTTTTTACCCAACCCAGTTTTTTTAGCAAGTTTAGATCTTTTTTTAGTATAATTTGGAGCAGTCATAGGATAATCGTCATCTAAGTTCCATTTCTTTCTATATTGTTCAGGTGTCATGCCATATTTACGAGCTAAATATCTTTTTAACATTTTAAGCTTTTTTCCATCTTCTAAACAAACAATATAATCAGGAGTAATAGTTTTATCAGGAGCAACATTAGTAGTATGCAATCTAACAGTTTTAAAAGATATGTTTTCTAATGTATCATAAACACTATTTATAATATCTGTTAACTCTTTTTTGTTTAACTGGTTTTTAGCAACATAACCAGAAACAATAGTACCTGTCGATTCTAAGATTTTCAAAAAGATTTCTTTTTTTTCTTCAATTGTGATTTTTCTTATTGTCATAGATTATCCTTTAAAAAGATTTTTCTTGTATATTAATAAATTCATTATATTATATAAAGTTAAGAAAAATCAAACTTATTTTGTTAAAAAATAAAATATTGATTTTAATTTAACAAGATTGTAGAATAGAATCTGATAATAAAAAAAACAAAATTAAAAGGAGAACTAAATGTCTAAAAATGCAAAAATAATCGCAGGTATAATTGCAGTTGCTGTTGTAGTAGCCGGTGCATACTTAATCTTAAAACCAAAAGCTGATCCATACAAAGATATTGATACAACATCAGTAACTTCAGTTGGTCAAATCTATTTTGGAACAATTAATATGATTAAAATCAATGAAACAGCAGATGCTTTGAAAGCTCTTGCAGATCAACGTGTAAAATATTCAGAACAATTGAATAAAGAAGCAAAAAAGAAAGAAGAAGAATTAATCAAAGCAAAAAAAGAAATTGAACAAAAACAAGCTGTATTGGCAAAAGACGTTCTTGAAAAGAAAGTTAATGAATACCAACAATCAGTAATGAATTTCCAAAAAGATATTCAAGAAAAAGCTCAATCAATTGAAAACAATTACCGTGAAGCTTTACAAAACGTTCAAGAAACATACTTAAATGATATCATTGAAACAATTGCAAAGAAAAAAGAAATTACAGTAATTTTGAATTCTGCACAAATCATCAGCTTAAATCCAGCTCTTGATATCACAGATGATGTTATCAAAGTATTAAACCAAAAAGTAAAAAAGGTTTCAATGAAAACTCCAAAAGGAATGTAATCTAAATGAAAAAGTATCTACCTTTAGTTTCTTTACTAATCATATCTGGCTGCGACTTGCCGCCAGAATATGATTTATATGGTCATTCTTCACATTATATTGAAGCAACAGAAATTAGAACTGTTGAAAATGGGAAAGTTGAAACATATGAAGATATAAAAGAAACTAAAGAGTATGATAACAGTGGTAAGAAAGAAATTGAAACAACAGAAGTTATTACAACAACAAAGGAAGAACCTAAGTTAAAAAGTAATAACAAAGCTGACACATATATAATTTTGGATAACAGAAATAAAAAACCATGCCAAAAGAAATGTGCTGATAAAAAATCATGTTGCGATATTGCAAAGAAAAAAGCAACACCTCCAGCAAAAAAGAAGCCAGTTGCAAAAAAAGCTGTTGCTTGTGAATGTAAAACAGAATGCAAAACAACATGTCCTAAAAAACCAGACTGTTGCAATAAAGCAAAACCTAAACCAAAGCCACAACCAAAACCAGCTGCTAAACCAAAGGCAAAAGCAAAAGATTGTTGCTGTGAAAATAAAAAAGATAAATGTTGTGCAACAAAAAGACCAACTAAGTCTCCATTAAAACAAATTGAAGAAAAAAAACAACCAGTTGTTGTTGTTTTATCTCCAGAACAAGAACAACAAAATGCAGCTATAGCTAAAATAAGAAGACAAGAAAAAGAAAAATTTGAAAAAGTATGGGAAACAAAACCAGTAACATACGAAGTAAATCCAAAAAGAGAAGGTCAATTAGTTGATGGAGCTATTGTAGATGGATTAGCATATCTATCATCAGTGCCATCTCCAGTATGTTTATCAGATCCAAATTTATCATATGCAAAGAATGCTTACAAAAGAATATTAGAAACATCTGAAAGTTGTTGCAGAACATATATAACAAATATCATGAAAGAAAAATATGGAAAAGATAATACATATAAATTCTTAATTGATGATTATAATTTCTATAAAGCTGGCGAACTATGTATGTTTTATTCAGACCAAGATATAGCAGATATATTCGGAGCATCAAAATCTTGGGATATAGTAAAAGAAGCAAGAAATCAATGTGCATGTCAAAACTCATATGGAATTAAAAGAGATGCGAAGATTTTAAGAACTGTTCTTGATCATAAAAATCTCGAAAAGAAATCAATCACATATACTATGAAGGATGAATTTGGAAAAACTTCATACCGTAATATAAGTGATGATATTAATAATTTATCAAACAAGTTACAAAGTTGTTCTAAATAATGTCTGACAAAAGATTCTTTACAATTGAGACAATTACATTAACAGAGCTTTCAAAGCTCTGTAATGCTAATTTAACAGATAATAAATCAGGTTCTCAAATTGTAACAGGTTGCGCATCATTAAAAAGTGCCACAAAAAGCGATATAAGTTTTTTTGAAGTTGGAAGATTCGTTCAAAAATTCATATCAACAATAAAAGTTGATTTAGACAACACAAAAGCATTAGCTGTTTTTGTAAAAGAAAGTGATTTAGAATACTTACCAAAGAATGTAACAGGATTAATAACTTCACATCCTAAACAAGCATTTTTAAAAGCATTGGAAGTAATGTATAAAGAAGAAACAGAATACTCAATTGCTTCATCTGCAAAAATATCACCATCAGTAAAATTTAAAGATAAATCAAAAGTATTTATTGGTGAGAATGTAGTCATTGAAGATAATGTAGAAATTGGTTCAAATACAATAATTCAAGCAAATTCTGTAATTAAATCAGATTGCATAATTGGCGATAATGTTAAAATAGAATCACTTGTAGTAATTTCTCATGCAATTATTGGAAATAATTGTGTATTTAGCAGATTATGTCAAATAGGTGCAGCAGGCTTTGGTTATGAATCAAATGAACAAGGGCATAAATATGTGCCTCAAATTGGAAGAGTAATATTAGAAGATGATGTAGAAGTTGGTGCAGGTTCATGTGTTGACAGAGGTGCATTAGACGATACATTTGTAGGCCAAGGTACAAAAATAGACGACCTTGTAATGGTAGGTCATGGTTGTGTAATAGGAAAACATTGTTTACTATGTGGGCAAGTAGGATTAGCAGGAAATACAATTCTTGGTGATTTTGTGATATGTGGAGGCCAAGCTGGCTTGGGTGGACATTTAACAGTAGGTTCATTTGCTCAAATAGGAGCACAATCAGGTATAATGGCAGATGTAGCTCCTCATTCAAAAATAATGGGTTCACCAGGAATAAATGTAAGAGATTTTTTCAAATTAACAGCATTAACACGTCAATTTATTAAACAAGGAAAGTAAAACAATGACTGAAGTTATAAAAGAAAACATAGGGCTAGAACAAATAAAAAATTATCTCCCTCACAGAGATCCCTTTTTATTTATCACAGAAATGCGCGATGTTGAAGGTGAAGAAAGAGGTGTTGGTATATGGAAACTAACAGGTGATGAATACTTCTTTAAAGGACACTTCCCAGGCAATCCAATTTGCCCAGGAGTATTAGTAATTGAAGCTATGGCTCAATCAGCAGGAATTGTTGGTTGTCATGCAGTAAAAAGCAAAGGTGCTTTGATGTTATTTACATCAATTGAAAGCGCAAAATTCAGAAGCCAAGTTTTACCAGGTGATACAGTAGAAATATATGTTGAAAAAATTCAAAAAAGAAGAAATATATGGAAATATAGCGCTGTTGCAAAAGTAGGTGATAGAGTAGCAGCTCAAGCAATTGTAAGTGCTATCCATATTGAACCAAAGGAAGAATAGTTGTTTAAACGAAAAGAACCACTTCATTTTTGGGAAAGAGTAAGAAATTATATATATCCCAAAATGGGTTTTTTTCGTACGACAAAATATCACGCCTTAACAATAGCAAGAATATCAGATAAAGAATCTACAATAGCAAAAGGAATAGCTTTTGGTATAGCGGTATCATTTACCCCATTTATAGGTCTTCATATGGGTATAATTTCGATTCTTTGTTTAATATTCAGAGGAAATATAATTGCAGCTTATATAAGTTCCCTAATAGGAAATCCAATAACATTTCCATTTATATGGTATTTAATATACATGACAGGAATATTAATCATGCCATCATACAGATTGGAACAATTTCCAACACCTTTAATATTTATAGAATTATTTGGTTCATTCATAAAGTCTATATTAAATCTTGATTATATATTATTTAAAACAGAAGTATTTAAAATTTGGTTTCCTATGTTGATTGGATGTATTCCATTGGTTATAATAACATATATAGTAAGTTATAAAATTTCATGCTTTAATATAAAAAAATATCAAGAACTTAGAAAAAGCTATTTAAAAAACAAGCAAGGTAAAAAGAAATGATATATGGGATTGGAACTGACATAGTTGAAATAGAAAGAATTGAAAAAGTTTTTAAGAAACATAAAGATTTTTTTCCATCAAGAATATTATCCCAAAAAGAAGTAAAACAAATAAGTGAATTAAAAACAAATGATGCCAAAACCCGACAAATAGCAAAATTATTCTGTGTAAAAGAAGCTTTTTCAAAAGCGCTTAGAACAGGGATAAGAGGTGATATTTGTTTTAAAGAAATTCAAATCATTCATGATGATTTAGGAGCTCCATCAATTGAGTTATTAGGAAATACTAAAAAATATGTATCAAAAAAAATAAAAGGTGCAAAAATACACCTTTCATTATCTGATGAAAAAGAAACAGTAGTTTCTTTTGTTATAATAGAATATTAATCTTCTCTAAACTTTTCTTGTTCTTCGTGTTCTTCTTGAGCTTCTATTGTCATTTTTGCAATAGGTCTAACTTCTAAACGTGCAATACCGATTTTATCACCAGTTACGATACAATATCCAAAAGTACCATTTTTAATTCTATCTAATGCAGAATCAATTTGTTTAATAAGCTTATTATCTCTATCAATTTTTCTTAAACTCAATTGACGATTTGTTTCACTGTCAGCACTATCGCCTTCATCTTTAGAATCTCCACCAGCTTCATTATTATCTTTTAATTCTTCAAAAGATTCTTTTGAATTATTTAAAACTTCTTCTTTCCAAGAAAATAATTTACGTCTGAAATATTCAAGTTGGTTAACATTCATATATTCTTCTTTTTCAGAAGGTATATATCCGTTAGGCAATTCTGTTAATTTATCGTTCATCATGGTAATTCCCCTTTTTAAATCTGCTTAAACGTTCTGATTGATCCAATCAATCATTTCTTCTTTATCATGTCCACCAATAAGGGTATCAATGTGTTTGCCATCTTTGAACAAAAGGAAAGCAGGAATAGACATAATTTTAAAAGCAGAAGTTAATTCTTTGTTTTCTTCAATATTAAGCTTAAAAATCACTACATTAGGAAGTTCTTCAGAAATTTCTTCAAGCACTGGATGCATCATTCTGCAAGGTCCACACCACTCAGCCCAAAAGTCAACAAGGACTATACCACTTTTTGTATCATTTTCAAAAGTATTAGCATTAGTTGTGTGTACCATCATAAACCTCTCTTTTTTATTGATTTTTAATAATTTCTCACTACATTATTCTAAATAGAACCAGATGTCAATACAAAATAAAAGGACTCGGAAAAATGACCCAAAAAGAATTGTTTCCATTTTTTAAAAACAACGATTTGGTTTATTTAGATTCAGCAGCAACCACTCAAAAGCCGGAAATTGTATTAAAAGCTTTAAATAATGCCTATATAAATACAAGTAATGTTTCAAGGTCATCATACCTATTAGCTTCAAAAAATCAATCTGCCATAAATGAAACAAGAAATGCTGTTGCAAATTATTTATCATGTAAAGATGAAAATATAATATTTACTCAATCAGCAACAGATGGAATTAATTTTGTATCTTTATCAATAAATCTAAAAAAAGATGAAAAAATATTAGTAAGTTATTTGGAACATCATTCAAACTATCTTCCATTTGTAACAAAATTCAAAAATAATTTATTAGTTTGTAAATTGGATGAAAATGGTGATATAGATTTAAAAAATTTCAAAGAACTTTTATCAAAAAACAAGGTAAAATTTGTATCAATAACCGGTTTTTCTAATTGTATAGGTCGAATTCAGCCAATAAAAGAAATGATTCGTTTATCACACACTTACGGTGCTAAAATTTTAATAGACGCAACCCAATTAATCGCTAATGAAAAAATCAATGTAAAAGATTTGGATTGTGATTTCTTAGTTTTTTCTGCTCATAAAATATATGGTCCATTTGGGGTAGGAATTTTATATTCTAAAGAACCTTTTGAAAACAATTACCGTACAGGTGGTGGAACAGTAAGTGATGTAAAAGACAATATTCCAAATTTTGTATCATCGCCACAAGTTTATGAAGCAGGTACATTAGCTATACCAGAAATCATATCATTAAAATCAGCAATAGAATTTTTAAACAAGCAAGATTTGTCCTATTCAAAAAAATTAGTATCAAAAGCAAAAAAAGAACTTTTGTCATTAGGCGCCAAAATAGTAGGCGAGCCAGAAGCTGGTTGTATATGTTTTTATTTTGATAAAATAGCTTCCTATGATATTTCTCTTTTATTAGGAAATATGGGAGTATATATAAGAAGTGGAACTCATTGTTGTGCTCCATTGCATCATTATTTAAAAATCCCATCGACTTTAAGAATTTCTTTTGGTGTATATAATGATGAAGATGATATAAAAAAAGCAACAGAAAAATTAAAACAAGCTTTAAAGGTCTTAGGTTATGACAAATAAACCGCTTCCGTCAGCTTTTATAGAAAAAAAAATTCCTCCAGATATAAAACCAATTTCTGACAAGGAACAAATAATTAATGCTATAAAAACAGTTCAAGATCCAGATGTTGGCATAGACCTATATTCACTTGGTTTAATTTACAATATAGACCTAAAGAAAAATGGTGATGTAGATATTTTAATGACTCTAACTTCTCCAACTTGCCCATATGCAGATATAATGCCACAATTAGTAGCATTAGCAGTTTCAGATTTAAAAAATGTAGGAACTGTATCTGTAAAATTAACTTATGAACCAGCTTGGGATATTTCTATGATGTCTGAGAGCGCAAAATTTGATTTGGATTTAATATGACACTACAAGAATTAAAACAAAATTTCTCATATCTGGAAACAACAGAAGATAAATATAATTATTTACTAGATTTAGCAAAATTACTTCCAGTAATTCCAACAGAATGTAAAAAAGATGAATGTTTAGTTCAAGGATGTTCATCAAAAGTTTATTCTATTTTAATAAAAGATAACGATAAAATAAAAAGCTATTTTTATTCAGATTCGCAAATTTTAAATGGAGTGTTATATATTTTTCATATAACAGTTGAAGGCAAGACTCCAGAAACAATTTTAGAATTTGATTTTATGAATCTTTTAAAAGAACTAGGCTTAAACGAACTCCTTACCAGTGCTCGCCAAAATGGAATTATCTCATTAATCAAAAACATACAAGAAAGTGCAAAAAAATTAATGGAATCTGCATAGAATTGTTGAATTTTTCAAAATAAAGTGGTATAATAAATCTCATGAAAAAGTTTGTCCAAAAGTACATCAAATATATTTCCCTCAGTATTTTAATAGGGATTGTTAGCGTATTAATTTTTATAGTATCTCCATCAAAGGAGTCTATATCAACTCCAACTACACCAACTAACGAGGAAAAAGAAAGCAGTAAAAAATTCTTTTCATCTCTTTCAACTCTTGTTCAATCAAAAAAAATTGAATTAACAGTTGTATCAGGTGATACATTTTCTTCCCTTATGTTAAAAGCAGGTGTTCAACAAGAACAGACAAAAGAAATTTTGGAATCATTTAAAGGTGTATTTGACATAAGAACATTGCAACCAAGTGAGAAAAATAAAATTGGTGATAAGATAGTAATCTATTATCAAGATGGTGAACAAAATACTATCAATGTAGTAAAATTAGAAATAATTCGTTCTCAACTTGAAAAAATCCAAACATCAAAATCAGGTGATGTTTTTGTATCATCAAAGAAAACTCAAACAGCAACAACAAAATTAGTAAGAAAAGAAGGAACTATTGGCCAAGGTCAAAGTTTTATTGAAGTAGCATCAGCTCAAAATATCCCATATAACATTATTGCAGCATTTTATGATATCTTTGCTTTCGATTTAGACTTTGCTCGTGATGTAAGAGATGGGGACACTTTTTCAATTTTATATGAAGAAAAATATTCACCAAATGGAACATATATTGGTGAAGGTGCGTTAATTTATGGAAACTACAAAAGTTATTTTAAACCAATAGAAATCTATCGACATACAACAGAAGATGGTAAAGTAGGTTATTATGATTCTAAAGGAAATGGAGCACAAAAAGCTTTAAAGAAAACACCTATTAACGGAGCAAGAATTTCATCATCATACGGATCACGTCGTCACCCAGTTCTTGGATTTACAAGACAACATAAAGGTGTAGACTTTGCAGCACCTTCAGGAACTCCAATTCCAGCAGCAGGTGATGGTGTAGTAGAATTCAGAGGCACAAAAGGTGGATATGGTAATTATATAAAGATTCGCCACAATGGTTCATATGCAACTGCTTATGCTCATATGAGTAGCTTTAAAAGTGGAGTAGTTTCAGGAACTCGTGTAAAGCAAGGTCAAATAGTAGGATATGTAGGTTCAACTGGAATTTCAACAGGCCCTCATTTACATTATGAAATAATTAAAAATGGTGTTCATGTAAATCCAATTACTGTAAAGATGCCATCTATAAGCAATTTGAAAGACGCAGAGCTTGATCGTTTTCTTGCAAAGAAAAATGATATAGATACTCAATTTGCTCTTTTAAATCAAAAGTTCATTAAGTTCGTGCACTTATTAAGTTACGAATAAATAAAAGGGGAATACGATGAAAAAATATTTACTATTAGCGATCGCTGGATCTTTCATAACACCTGCTTTCGCTGTTAATTTAGAAAATCCATTATATATGACAACAAAAGGAAAGTTCTATGCTAAAGGTATAATAGAAATTCCAACACACAATCACACAGATGTAGTATTTGGTGAAGAATTTGGATATGGAATAACAAAAAATATAATGGTTTATCAAAAATTAGGTCTATCATTTGGTGACAAAATAATGGGTGAAGATCAATCATTATCAGATTTATTAGTTGGAGCTAATTTCCGTGTAATAGATGAAAAATTCAAATTTGATATTGAAACAAGATTCAGCACAAATATTTCAAAAAAATATGCTCATGGACAAGTGTTTGAGCAGAATCCAACAAGCTATGGAAAAAGTGATAACTCACTTTATTTAGGAGTACGATTAGGAGAAAAAATCAGAAAGTCAATTTTGATTGCGGCAAGATTTGGATATAATTATTACTTTTCTGATCCAAGATTAAATGGACACTATCTTGATGGGGATGATTTATCAGCATTAAATATTGGAGCAGAAGTTGCATTTCAATTAGTAGAAGATTTAGTATCATTAAACTTCTCATTAGATCGTTATGAATCTCAAGAAAATGTGCTTGATAAAACAATTTTTGGCACAAAGTTAAATTATTCTATAAAATCAAATATCATGTTATCAGGCTATATTGCATATGATGCAGAAGCAGAAGAAGATGAAACAACTTTTGGTATGAGAGTTGGGGTTGAATTCTAATTATAAAATTAACTAAAAAGCCGGCATAATGCCGGTTTTTTATGTAAAAGAATATGGGTCAATATCTACTTTTAATGAGATTGAAGAAGGTGTTTTTTTACCTCCAAGCCACGATGAAATAAGATTTTGCATATTAGTATTTTTAGTAGTTTGAACCAAAAATCTCATTCTATATTTTCCTCGCAAATAAGATATAGGTGCAATCATAGGACCATATATTTTAACATTAGGGTTATTAGGAATAATCCTCGCACATTCATTACAAAATTGATTTAAAATATTTTTATCAGTTCCAGAAATAATAATGGAAGCTAATTTTCCATATGGTGGCATTTCTAATGCTCTTCTGGCATCTTTTTCAAATTCAAGGAACATATGCTTATCTTTTTTCAAAAGCGCTTGCATAACTATATTATCAGGTTGATAAGTTTGAATAAAAACTTTTCCTGGTTTTTCATATCGTCCCGCACGTCCACTAGTTTGTTCAAGCAAACAAAAAGTTTTCTCTGCTCCTCGAAAGTCATTTCCCATAAGGCTCATATCTCCATCGACTATTCCAACAAAAGTAATTAAAGGAAAGTTATGGCCTTTGGTTAATATTTGAGTTCCAATAATAATATCTACTTCTTTATTTTCTATTTTTGCCACAGCTTCTTGTATATCTGAAAATCCAGATGATGTATCAGTGGAAAGAATAAGTATATTATTTTTAGGAAATCTAAATTTAAGTTCTTCAGCAATTCGCTCGATTCCAGGCCCTGACAAGTTAAATGAATTTTCTTCATTACAAAAAGAGCACACATGAGGAATTTGTCTGCTTTTACCACAATGGTGACAAATCATTTTTTCACCATATTGATTGCTATGTAACACCATATTGCTATCGCAGTCATCACATTTTTCTTTATGACCACATTTTTCACAAATAACAAGAGGAGCATAACCTCTGCGATTTAAAAAAACTATTCCTTGTTCCCCTCTTGATAGTGTTTGGGCAAGTTCACCAACAAACATATCTGAAAGCCATGATTTTTTATTTAATATCTTCTGAGGTTTATTTTGTTTCATATCAATTAAAAACACATCAGGCATAACAGCTTCATTATGTCTTTTAAGCAAATGCAATTCAGTCATTTTTCCTGATTCGCAATTAACTAATGTTTCAAGAGAAGGTGTAGCAGATGCAAGAATAATAGGCACATTTTCTATCTTAGCTTTCATAACAGCCATATCACGAGCATTATATAAAACTATATCTTCTTGTTTATATGAACCATCATGTTCTTCATCAACAACAATTAGTCCTAAATCTTTAAAAGGTAAAAACAAAGAAGAACGGGTTCCAACAATTATTTTTGCATTACCGTTATAAATATTTTTCCAATTAACTCTTCTCTCTTTTTTACGAAGTCCAGAATGCCAAAGAGTAGGATAAATTCCAAATACTTTTTTAAATCTTTCTAAAAATTGAGCAGTCAGTGAAATTTCAGGAAGCATAATTAAAGCTTGCTTACCTGAATTTAATTGATCAGCAATAGCAGCAAAATAAACTTCTGTTTTTCCACTTCCAGTTACCCCATTAATTAAAAAAGTTTTAAAATCTTTAGTATGTTTAACAGCGTCATAAGCTTTTCTTTGTTCTTCATTAAGATATGAAAAATCTGTTGTTTTTATATCATGATCAATTATTTCATCTTGATCTTTCTCTTCTTTTTCTTCTAAAACACCGAAAGTTATAAGGTTTTTTATAGTCGATACAGGAACTTTAGCTTTTAAGCTCATTTCGTGTATAGATAAATTTTGACGATAATTTTTTAAAAAATTAATAAGTTTTATTCTTGTTTCATTTTCTCGTGCTAATACAAAGTTTTCTTTAAGGTTATAAAGTTTTTCTTTTTTTACTACTTCAAAAACATCTTTTTCAGGAATGCTCATATTAACAATCATGCCAATAGGAGACATAGTATAATTAGCAACCCATTTTAAAAACTCAATTTGTTTTGGAGAAAGAATATATTCATATGAAGATGTAATAGGTTTAATTTTTTTTATATCAACTGATGGATTATCTTTTTCTAAAACAATTCCAAATTCCTTTTTTCCACGAAGTGGAACAAGCACTACTTGACCAATTTTTAATTCGCCCATAATCTTATAATCATAGGGTTCATTTATAGCCAAATTTAAAGATACTTTATAAATATTATCCATGCAATTAAGATAGCAAAATCGATTTCAAACGTCAACGCTCCAGTTACAATATTTGCTATTTAATAAAATAGGAAAAATAATTTATTTTGAGAGAGAACGGAAGTATTATAAAATTGATTCGCATGAGCATACTGACGCTATGTGATTGTGAAGCGATTTTATAATCCTTTTGCTTCGCAGCCAAAATAGATTATTTTTCACCTTCGTACCAATCAGAGAATTTAGAATACTCTCCTATGAAGGCCATATCAACAGTACCAGTAGGTCCATGACGTTGCTTTCCAATAATAAGTTCAGCTTTATTTTCTAACTTTTGAACTCTTTCATGCCATTTAGCAAATTTTTCAGGATCATCAGTTGAAGGTGGATTGTTCTTTAAATAATAAACTTCACGATAAACGAACATAACCATATCGGCGTCTTGTTCAATAGATCCAGATTCACGAAGGTCAGCAAGTAAAGGTCGCTTATCTGTACGTTGTTCAACGGATCTATTAAGCTGAGATAAAGCAATCACAGGAACTTGCAAATCTTTTGCAAGCAATTTCAAACCTCGAGTAATTTCAGAAACTTCTTGTACACGATTATCTTTTGCTCCACCAGGTGATGAAAGTAATTGTATATAATCAATAATAATCATAGAAAGCCCTTGTCGACTTTTTAATCTTCTTGCACGTGTTCGAATAGCAGGAACAGAAATACCAGGAGTATCATCTATATAAATAGGTAAATTAGCCATAGCAATTGCATACTGTGAAAGTTTAGAAATTTCATCTTCGTTCACATTACCTTTTCTCATTTTATCTCCAGAAATTTCAGCTTGAGACGACAAAAGACGCATAGCTAATTGGTCTTGGCTCATTTCAAGAGAAAAGAAAGCAACAGGACCAGTTAAAAAGTGAGGAGCTCTTTTATTAAGAACTTCATTTGCAGCATTAATAGCAAATGAAAGAGCTAAATTAGTTTTACCCATACCAGGACGAGCAGCAACAATAACTAAGTCAGAAGGGTGCATACCACCAGTTGCATTATCAACAGCAGTAATACCAGTAGAAATACCAGTAGTACTTCCATCTTTCTTATAGGCATATTCAATTTTTTCCAAAGCAACATTTAAAGGTGATTTAAGTTGAACTAAATCTCCTTGTGATTCTCCAGTTGTTGCTAAATCAAAAAGTCTTTGTTCAGCCACTTCAATTTGTTCAGTTCCAGGAACTCCGTTAACATGGTCAAAAGCATCTTTAGTTATCTCTTGTCCAATATCAATCAAATTACGTCTAATAGCAGCATCAAAAATCAATCTTCCATAATCGCCTGCATTAACGGCACTAATACCAACACCTGCAAGTTTAACTAAATAATCAAATCCACCAATATCACCAAGTTGGTTTAATTGTTCAAAACGAATTTTTAGTGTTAAAGGATCGGCAAGTTTTCCTTCAGAAATTAATCTAAAACATTCTTTGTATATTTTTCTGTGAGTATCATCGGAAAAATGTGATTCGAGCAAGAAGTCAGATACTTTTTCAAAAGCTCTGTTATTAACAAGAATAGCTCCAAGCAAAGCTTGTTCGGCTTCATAGTGCTTAGGCACTTCTTTCAAAAAATCAACTGTCTTATTTTCCAAAATCTACTTCCCTAAAATCTCTTAATCAAAAAGAGTGTATTTTCATACACCCTTTTTATCTGATTAGTTTCAAAAAATCAACTAAATTAAAATACTATATTGAATTTTAAGCCAACATATGTTGTTGTAAAATTGTCAATATTATAATTATATAAAACAGTTTGGAAATCTGACCAATCGTTAATAACAGCTGATTGTACTAAGAAAGGATCAACTGTAGTATATTTATCAACAGAATGGAATGACATTCCAACATATAAAGATGCAAGTATTGATTTTGTAAATGAGTAGTTTAATTGACCAGCAATAGTAAATACATTATCAGAATCGTCATTTCCGAAGAAGTCAACAGCATCTTGATTATTTAAGAAATTAATATTTTGTTCACTGCTTGGATCAAAGATTTCATATTTCAACATAAGTTGAGCAGAAATCTTTTCGTTAAATCCATACATGAATTCTCCAGCAACAAAGTAATCAATTGTGCTATCAATATCTAATGGAGTTGAAAAACCATAGTAATCAATATCTTCAGTAGTTCCTAAGTTAAAGATAACTCCACCATGTAAAGCAAGAACCATATTTTCCCATTCTTTACCAAGAACAACATTAGCGTGGATTTTATCACCATAACCAACAACATCATTATCAGGAGCAAGTGAGTAATCAACAGAAACTTTAGCAGTAAAATCTTTTGTTCTTGTAATAAAGAAAGATGTACCAAGTGTGATATAGTTCATTTTTGTTTCATCTGAAGAAAGTTTATCATATCCAGTATTTAAATCTTTCCATTCTAAATCAGATTTTACAAATCCAAATTCACCCCAGATTTCCCATTGTCTATTAATACCGTAACCGATTCTTTCATTTACAAAGATATTGTTATCTGTGATATCTCTTTCAAGATTAGCTTGAGTTCCATTAACAGCTTGTGCGCCTCTTAAATCAATAGAAGTCCAAGCCATTTCCACTTGTGTTTTAGAATAGAATTCATTTTCCCTTGGTTGATAGAAAGGGTTTTCAGAATTGTAAGTCATGTTAAAAGGTGCTGCGTTTGCTCCAAATGAAGCTAA
Organism: Alphaproteobacteria bacterium; assembly: GCA_031549385.1. Taxonomy (GTDB): domain Bacteria; phylum Pseudomonadota; class Alphaproteobacteria; order Rs-D84; family SZUA-605; genus JAVBPW01. The sequence continues at coordinate 202,373 of JAVBPW010000001.1, read as the reverse complement.
AACTGCAAGACCGAAAATAAGTTTTTTCATATAAAATCTCCTTTTTTAATTTATATCTAAAATATACTAAAATTTTAACGATTTGTCAATTTATTATAGCTGGAAACAAAACTTAAAACTAAAGCTTTGTATTTGAGCTAACATTTTTGATAGAATTCATAAGTCTGTTTAATAAAAGTTGAAAAATTAAATATCCAGCTAAGAATATAAATGCGTCCAACCAAGTAACATTAAAGCCAACAATAAAAAAAGTAACAACAATCATTAAAAATCTAAAAATAGCATTAGCTAAAAGAAATCTTCCTGCATCTTTTACGCGTTCTTTATATTTGATAGCCCACCATTTCAAGATAAGTACTATTATAGAAAAAGTAGCCCCAATAAAGAAATTCAAAAAATGATTATTCAAAATAAAACCCTGTTTTTTGTTAACAATATTAAGAATATAATCAAAAAAATCGAAAAATGCAATAATTTAAAAAATTTATAGTATTTATTAAAAATTTCTTATAAAATCAAAAACATGAAGAAACAAAGAATGGGTTTTGTAGCAGTAATTGGACCAACAAATGCAGGCAAATCTACTTTAATAAATAAATTAGTAGGTGCTAAAGTATCAATAGTATCATCAAAGGTTCAAACAACAAGAACTACAGTCAATGGGATTTTTAATTATGAAAACTCCCAAATAATTTTAATAGATACTCCTGGAATATTCAGTGCTAAGTCAAGGTTAGAACGCTCAATGATATCAACAGCTTTTTCTTCTTTGCAAAATGCAAATGCTTTATTGATATTAATAGACGCTAAAGCGCCAAACAAAAAAGAAATAGATAACATAATAAAAAGAATTTCAGATATAAATATTCCAGTTTATGTTGCTATTAATAAAGTAGACACCATTGAAAAAGTAAAACTATTAAAGATAGCTCAAGATTTAATGAGCAAATATCCATTTAAAGAAGTCTTTATGATTTCAGCAAATAAAGGAACAGGGCTTGATGCTATGAAAAAAGAATTAGCCTCAGCAATGCCAGAACATCCTTGGGTATATTCAAAAGATGAAGTCAGTGATTTTCCATTAAAACTTTTTGCATGTGAAATGGTAAGAGAGCAAATTTACAGATTTCTACATCAAGAGCTTCCATACTCAGCAACAGTAGAGCCAGAAAAAGTTGAACAAACAGAATATGGTTATGATTTTAATTTAATTATTTATGTATCTCGCGATTCGCAAAAAAAGATTATTATTGGAAAAAATGGAGAAATGCTTAAAAAAATAGGTTCAGCTGCAAGAGTAGAACTTCAAAAAGAGTTGGATGTAAAAGTAAGACTATTCTTATTTGTGAAAGTTAAAGAAAATATATTCACAGATGATGAATTTTACCAAACTTGGGGCATGAGGTAGTTTTTTATTGACTTTTACAGCTATTTAGTCTACTCTCAACCAAAGAATTTTAAAAACACGAGGATACAATGAAAGTATTAAGATCACTAAAAGCTTGGAGAACCAGAGGCAACGTACAATTGATACGCCGTGGGAAGAAAGTTGTTGCAATCGACAAAAAGAACCCAAAGTTCAAAGCAAAGCAAGGCAATTAAAGGCTTTTAACAAATAAAATAGGAAAAAGTCATTAATTTTTAAATGACTTTTTTTATTACAAAATGGAAAAACAAAAAGAACTTATTGTTGATAAAGATATAGATACTATAAAACTTAATAAGTTTTTTTATAAAAAGTATCCGTTATTATCTTTATCTCATTTACAAAAGCTTTGTCGTACAGGTCAAATAAGGGTAAATTCCAAAAGAGTAAAATTTAATGAAACTCTATATTCTGGGGATAAAATAAGAATACCTCCATTTTTAACTAATTTAACAGAAGACATGGTTGAAAAGATAGGAGTTCCAAAAGAACTTCAAACTAAGTTACTTGATTCAATTATTTATCAAGACAATGACATAGTTGTATTTAACAAACCTCAAGGTATATCTTCTCAAGGTGGAATTAATATAAGAAATTCCATTGATAAAATATTAAAAGCTGCATTAAAGAAAGAAGTATATTTAGTCCACCGTCTTGACCAAGACACATCAGGTGTAATGGTAGTTGCATTAAATACAAAGACTGCAAGAAATTTATCTGAAGCATTCAAGTTTCAAAAAGTAAAAAAAACATATATAGCATTAACATGTGGATATCCAAGACCACCAAAAGGTTTTATAGATCTCCCATTAATAACAGATAATAAAGAAAAAATGATAGTCGACAAAGTTCATGGAAAACAATCAAGAACAGATTATCAATTATTAAAAAGATACAAAAACTATACAGCATTAGTACAATGCTCTCCACTAACGGGAAGAAAGCATCAAATCAGAGCTCATCTTTCCTATGGTCTTAATTGTCCAATAATAGGTGACAGACTTTATGCAAAAGATTTATCTTGCGAGAAAGACAAAAATTTCTTACACTTGTTTGCATATGAGTTAACTTTACCTGGATACGGAGATTTCAGGGCTCCATATCCCTATTGGATAAATATAAAATGATACGCAAAACATTTTGGGGATTTTTTAAAATAGTATTCGTTGTTCTTGCAGCAGCAGCAGTATCAATCTATTTTGCATTATCTAATTTAGATATAAATGAAACAAAAGGTAGTATCGAAGAAAAGGTATCAGTTTTCTTAGGTCATAAGTTTGAAATAAAAGGTGATATATCGCTGGGTTTCAAAAGACTCTCTCCAGTAATTGAATTAAATGAAATATCAATTCAAAATTCCCCTAATGGAACTTATAAAGAATTATTTACAGCAAAAAAAATAAGATTTTCTGTTTCTGTTTTTAAATTGCTTACAGGTAAATTAAAAGCAAGAAGAGTGTCTATAGAAGATCCAATAATAAATTATGAAGAAATAAATAATAAATCTAATATAACAGATTTTGCTTTCCTACATAAACAACCAGTTGAAGATAAATCAGTAAAAGTAAAAAAAGATAGTAAAAAAATTGCTCCAATTCATTTAGCTTTTTCAAATATCATAGTTAGAAATTTAACTCTTAATGTAAAAACAAAAGATGTTAAAGAAAAATATAAATTATCATCTTCCATGTTTTCATTTGAAATAGATGATGTAAAAACAAAAGTTACTTCTAATATTTATACAGGTGGGAAAACCTATCGTTTAAATATTTTAATGTCTCCGTTGCACGAGATATTAAATAAAAGTGATGTTATAAAAATTAATGCTGATATTGTTTGGGATAAATCAGATTTAATAGTTTATGCTTCAATAAAAGACTTGGATAAGTTTCAAGGAATTAACTTAACAGCAAAAGGTACAGTTGAAGACATTCAAAGTGAATTAAAAAATTTTGATATAGAATTTGTTGATATTCCAAAAACTGAAATAGATATAACTGCTTCAGGTTCATTAAATAAAATAGCAATAAAAAAACTTGATATAGATATATTAGACAGCAGTTTTACAATAAAAGGAAACATAAACAATTTAATCCAAGGTCGTCCAAATATAGATCTAACATTAACAGGAAAAACACTTAATCTTCCACGAATATTTGCTTATGAAGGTCATGTGTATGGACAAAATAAAAACAAGGAAACCCCGGCTTATGTGCTTGAAAAGCGCGATCCAAAAGTATTTATTAATGTTCCATTTCCAATTGATTTAGTAAATAAATTTGATGCAAAATTGAATGTAACTGTTAACAAACTTTATCCAATGTCAACAATGCCAATTGAAAATATTAAATTTAAATTAGCTCTAAAAGATGGTGTAGGAACTCTAAATCCATTAACTGCAAATTATGCAGATGGTTCAGGAGAAGTCTTATTAAGAGCAGATGCAAGTTCAAAAAAACATATAACATTAGCTGCAATTTTCAAAGCTCAACATATATCCCCAGGAAAAGTGATTCGATATTCAGGTGGCGGACAAGTAATAGACGATGATGGATTCGGGAATGTAGAAATTTATGTAAAAGCCCAAGGTGCAAATTTGTCAGAACTCGTTGGATCAGCAACAGGTGAAGGAATATTAAATTCAACAACAGAGTTAAAAGGATACGACTTATCAGATTTTACATTAGGAAAAGATGTATTAAAAACTACATTTGACAGAATTTTCAAAAGTCAAAGTGAGGATGTTAAAATTTATTGTTTTGCTGCTAATTTACAACTCCAAGATGGACAAGCTGAATCATACCGAGAAATTGCAATTCAAACAGACAAGGTAAATATAGTTGCAAACGGAAAAATTGATTTCAAAAAAGAAAGATTAGACGTTTCTATTGTTCCAGTTCCTGTAAGTAGTTTAGGTATAGATACATCAGAATTTATATCTATGCTTGAAGTAAAAGGTCCAATAGCAAAACCATCATTAATGGTGTCAGGGGATCAATTATTTAAATCAATAACCAAATTAGCAATAACAACAACATTTGTTACAATAGTATCAGGTGGAACATTAACTCTTCCAGTATTGGGAGTAGGTTATTTAGCAAACAATTGGATAAAGGCAATTGGTTCTGATAAAACTCCATGTAAGACAGCAATTAACAGACAATATGCAGAAAACACAATTTCATTTGAAGAAGATAAAAAACAATTATTGCATGATCTTGGAAAACTTGAAATCCCAAAACTTGATCCAAATTTAAATGTAAAAAAGAATAAAAGTGTAGTTTCAAAAGTAACAGAAGAAGTAATAACTAAACCAATTAGTTGGTTTAATGAAAATATAATTCAAAGTATATTTTAGTTATTAAACAGAAAATGCATTATATCGCCATCATTAACAATATAATCTTTTCCTTCGATTCGCATTTTACCAGCAGCCTTAACAGCAACTTCAGTTTTATATTCAACATAGTCTTTATAAGAAATAGTTTCAGCTCTAATAAATCCTTTTTCAAAATCGGTATGAATAACTCCAGCAGCTTCAGGTGCTTTAGTTCCTTTTATAATAGTCCAAGCATGAGCTTCTTTTGGACCAATTGTAAAATAAGTTATTAAATTCAATAATTCATATCCAGCTTTGATAACTCTGTCTAACCCAGTTTCGCTTAATCCAATAGTTTGTAAAAATTCAATTTGTTCTTCTCTGCTTTCAAGCAAAGCAATATCTTTTTCAATTTCTGCAGAAATAATAACAGCTTTATTACCTTCTGCTTCAGCAGCATTTTTTACTAAATCAGAATATTTATTTCCCTGAGCTGCACTATCTTCTTCTACATTGCAAATATATAAAACAGGTTTAATAGTAAGAAGATTAAATTGTTTAACATGAAACAATTCATTATCACTAAAACTAAGAGCTCTTGCTCCAACACCTTTTTCTAAGCTTTCAATGATTCGTTTAGCAATAACAAAAGCCTCTTTTGCATCTTTGTCATTTCCTCTTGCTTTCTTTTCTAAATTTTGAGCTTGCTTAGTCAACGATTCTAAATCAGCCAACAAAAGTTCTGTATCAATAATTTCTTTATCACGTATAGGATCAATAGTTTGTTCAGTATGAGTGATGTCAGTATTTTCAAAACATCTTATAAGATGACAAATAGCATCAACTTCACGAATATGAGATAAGAATTTATTTCCTAATCCTTCACCACGAGACGCTCCTTTAACAAGACCAGCTATATCAACAAACTCAAGTTGAGTAGGAATAATTTTTTGGCTGTTTGCAAGAGTTGCTAAATTTAATAATCTCTCATCAGGTACGCTAACTTTACCAACATTAGGTTCAATAGTACAAAAAGGATAGTTAGCAGCTTGTGCACAAGCAGTTTTTATTAACGCATTAAATAAAGTAGACTTTCCAACATTTGGCAATCCAACTATTCCACAATTAAAACCCATTTCTTTTGACTCCTGTAATTTTTGCTATATAATAAAGGCTATATTTATTTTTAACAAGGAAAATTAACAATAATGAGTTTAAAGATAATAAATCCTCCGAAAATCCCCCATTTTGAAGATTTCAGGCTTTTATCAAAAAATGCAGATGATAAGTTTATAACTTTCCGTCGAAATGCAGCAAACTCTTATTTAAAATACATGGAAGATAAAAATTTTTTATCATTAATGAAAAGTCTAAAATATAAAGTAAATATCAATCCAGATTTAAAACTTCTTTCATTAAAAGATCTTAATCTTAAGTTTAAAAAGTCAAATACAATAGTCTTTTTAAATGGAGTATTTAATGAAAATCTTTCTCTTTATGACCAAAAGGTAATAGAAGTAAAAGAAGAATTTCAAGAATTCAATTATTCTAAATCAATATTTGCTTCTTTGAGTGCTTCATATCTAAAAAGTCCTATATCAATAAATATAAAAGCAACTCCATCATTACCAGTTAATGTAATTCATATAAATACAGTTACTCAAAAGGATATGTTTTTTTCTACTATTTTTATAAATATTTCAAAGAATACATCTGTAAACTTACAGGAAACATTTCTTTCAATTAAAGAAGCAAACTCCCTTAATTGCCGGGTTTTAGTAATAAATTCTGATTCAAAATCAATAGTTAACTATAATCAGATTTTAAAAACAAACAAATCAACTCTTTGCCTTTTTAATGAAATTAATTTAGGTAAAAATTCTGTATTAAATATAAAAAATGAAATTAAAAAATCATCTACTATTTATCATGATGAAATTATAAATATGGATACTGAATCAAAATTAGATAATTCTTCTTTATTTTATAATTTTAAGAATTACACCTATAATTTTGAAATAAGTCAAAAATCAGGATCACATTCAAATATTATTTTAAAGTCTTTATGTGATTCGTCTGAGATTTTAAAAATTAATGGTGATTTAATAATTCCAAAAAATCAAAAAGATGTATTTGGATATGAAAAGTTTACAAGTTTATTACTAGGAGAAAATGCAAAAGTTTCATTTATTCCTAACCTTCACATAGACAGTGAAGATGTTAATGTAAATCATGGATCAGCAATAACTCAATTAAATGAATCTGAGATTCAATATCTTTGCTCAAAGGGAATAAAAGAAAGCCAAGCTAAAAAATTATTGATTAAAAGCTTTCTTAATCAATAAATTCATCTCCAATGTAAATATCCAATGCTCTAGCAAATTCAGTTAAATTATCATCTTTCTTTAATTTATCAGCTTCAGAACTAATAACATCACCAAGATTAACCATACCTACATTACTTTCTCCAAAAGTAATCATTTTATTAAATGTTCTATTTTGAATAAGTTCAACAGCATAAGCTCCACCAAGTGACCCAATCATATAATCAAATGCATTTGGATTACATCCTCTTATATAATGGCCAGCAATAGTGATTCGCGCAGACACATTATTTTTACTTAAAAGATCAAATAATTCATCAGTTGCATATTTATATTTTTTATTAGAAGGTGGTACTCCTTCAGCAACTATAATAACTCCAAACTTTTTTCCTCGTCTGTTATCATCTTCTATTTTTTGTAAAATTTTCAAATAATTAAATTTAACTTCAGGAACAAGTATAACATCAGCTCCACTGGAAATTCCTGTATTCATAGCAAGTTCTCCAGTACCTCCACCCATAGTTTGAAATATAATCCATTGGCTATGACTTCTTGCAGTGTTTCTAATTCCTTCAATCAAATTTTTAGAAATCTCAACAGCACTGCTATAACCAAGGCAAAATTCTGTAAGAGCAACGTTATTATCGATAGTCTTTGGAATAGCAATTAAAGGTAAATCTATTTGATTTGCACATTTTGCAAATATATCAATAGACGAATCTCCGCCGCTCATAATCAAGACATCTATCTTCATTTTTTCAACAGCATTTTTAAAAAAAGGAAAGAATGCAACTGCAACTCCGTTTTCATTAATAGCAGGAAGTTGTATTCCTTTCTTTATAGCATCCTTTATTTTTTGAGTATCTCGAATACAAGAACCAAGCATAGTTCCACCAATCATATCGATTCCATTTTCAAAATCTTTTGCAGTTAATAAAACAGTATCAGGAACAGATTTACACATTCCAGTTTTACCATTTTTAAAACCTATAACTTCAGCTCCAAGTTGAGAGGCTTTATCGACTACTTTTTTTATAAAAGCATTTAATCCAGGACAATCTCCCCCAGCAGTAATAATTCCAATTCTCATAGCTCCTCCAACTATTTTGTAACTTTATAATTTTTTCTAAATTCTTTAGCAAATTTATCAAGTGATTCGTTTTTTATAGCAGCTCTAATATTTTTCATTAAGTTTTGATAGAAAAATAAATTATGTTGTGTAAGTAACATATAGCCTAGAATTTCTTTAGCATGAAACAAATGTGATAAATAAGCACGAGTATAATTTTTACATGTTTCGCATTTACAATTTTCATCTAATGGTTTTTTATCAGTTCTATATTTAGCATTAAAAATATTAAGTTCACCTTTTTGAGTAAATACTTTTCCTGTTCTCCCACTTCTTGTAGGCATAACACAATCAAACATATCTATACCGCGTTCAACTGCTCCAAGTATATCAAGTGGAGTACCAACACCCATTAAATAATGTGGTTTATTTTCAGGTAATTCTGGAACTGTATAATCTAATACTTCAAACATAACTTTTTGTGGTTCACCAACTGCAAGCCCACCAACGGCATATCCATCAAATTTTATTGCAGACATTTTTCTTGCAGATTCGATTCTTAAATCTTTAAATTCTCCACCCTGAACAATTCCAAAAAGTCCATACCCGCTTCTGTTATCAAAAGCATCATAACATCTCTTTGCCCAACGCAAAGATAACTCCATAGCTTTCTTAGTATCTTCTTTTGTTGCAGGAAGTTTTATGCATTGATCTAAACACATCGTAATATTTGAATCTAATGCTTTTTGAATTTTAATAGAATCTTCAGGTGATAAAAAATGTTTTATCCCACCATCTTCATGAGAAGAGAAGGCAACACCTTCTTCTTTAAGTTTAACTAAATCACCAAGTGACATAACTTGAAATCCACCAGAGTCAGTTAGAATACTTTTTTCCCAGTTCATAAATTTATGAAGTCCACCTAATTTTTCAATTACCTTATATCGTTCATGTAACATTAAGTGATAGGTATTACCAAGAATACATTGAGCACCAGTAGCATCAACCATATCAGTTGTTTGTGCTTTAACTGTCGCAACAGTTCCAACAGGCATAAAAGCAGGAGTATCAATTACACCATGTTTAGTAGTAATTTTTCCAAGCCTTGCTCTTTTAAGTTTTTTTAATATCTCAAATTTTATTGCCACAAAATTTCCTTTATAAAATAAATGTAATAACAAATAAACGAACTTCTAATCATTATATCAAAAAAATTAAAATTTTTCAAATTAACTCTTGCTTTTAGTTTTTATATTTCTAAAATTATAAGAAGGAGAAAAAGGAATGCCCTTTTTTAAAAAGATGGAAAGTAATTTCCATCTTTTTATTTTAAGGATATTCGGAGATCATGAATATTTGTTTTATATATAGTGTCAGTTTAAAACATTTCAATAGTTCAAAGTAAAAAAATTATAAATTAGTTTTAATTATTAAACTTGTTAAATTATTCAAATTCATATTTTAATAAATTAATTTAGAAATAAAAAAGGGCTTGAATAAATCAAACCCTAATAAAGCGATGGAACGTCAGGTTCCTAATCCCATGATGCCCATTTACCATTATTAATAAGTCCTGGATTAACTCCCATATTTATCAATTGAGATCTAACTTTCAAAGCTTCTTCTTTTGAAGCATATGGTCCAAATCTAACTTTGAAGAAATCACCATCAGAAATAATTCTTACGTCTCCTATAGTAGATAATCTTGTTCCCAATGCTTCAGCATTTTCTTTTGATCCAAGTGCACCGGCTTGAACTTCAAATGTTCCAGTTGGTGTTTGTTTAATTGTTTCAACAGCAGCAGTGGTTGCAACAGGTGCAGCTGCAACTGGAGCAGCGTCAACTAAGTTAGTTGCAGGTTCAACTGGAGCATTAGCTAAAGCTTTATTTTTCAAAATTACACTTTCAGCAGGTAATATTTCAACTCTAACTTGTGCGGAACCTTTTTCTTTAAAACCAAGTTCTTGTGCAGCAGCTTCAGATACGTCGATTAATCTGCTTTTTGTAAAAGGACCTCTATCATTGATTCTAACATAAGTAGATTTTCCATTTTCCAAATTAGTTACTTTTGCAACAGATGGCATAGGTAAAGTTTTGTGTGCAGCAGTAAAGTATGAATTGTTGAATGTTTCACCATTAGCAGTTTTTTGTCCTGCAAATTCATTTCCATACCAAGAAGCCATACCTTCAGCTTTATATGTATAATCTTCATAAGGAGTATAAGTATTGTTGTCTAGGTTATAAGGATTTCCAACTTTATAGTTTGTAAGTGGTGCATTCATAACACTATCATGCATACCAGCAACATTAACAATTTCAGTAGTTTCAATAGTTGTTGTTTCTGTATAAGAATATGGAGCTTCTTCATCAGGCAACAAACTTGATGAGTTTGAAGCAGTTTGCTCAGTAGCACTGTCAGATGAGTAATAATCATCAGTTGCAAAATCTGGATTATCGTATTTAGCACATCCAGCAAAAAGCAAGACTAGTGCAAGCATATAAATTTTTTTCATAATGTATCCCTCCGTAAGATGTTTTTAATTATAAAACATAAAATATACAAAATCAAATAAATTATTGAAGATTTGTAAAAAAGAGGCTATAAAACCTACATGCGATTACTGGAATTGTATTTAGAAAATTATCGAAACTATACTTCAAAAAAATTTAATTTTGAAAATGATTTCGTTGTTATATATGGAAACAATGGAGTAGGCAAAACTAATATTCTTGAAGCAATTTCCTATTTAACTGCAGGCAATGGTTTAAAAAAAGCAAAACTATCAGAAATTTCAAATGTATGTTCAGATAAGAACTATTTCAAAGTAAATTCAATCATGAATATAGCTCAAATTTTTTATACAATAAATTGTATATACGATACAGAGCAATCTCCATTTAGGAATATATTAATAGATGATAAAAAAACATCACAAAAAGATTTACAAAACATAAGTAAAATATTTTGGATAACTCCTGCAATGGACAAAGTATTTCTTGAAGGTCCAATAAGTTCAAGAAAATTAATAGATAAATTAACAGCAATATTTTATCCAAACCATGCAAACGAGCTTTCAGATATAAATAAGCTATTTAAACAACGTAATTTTTTCATAAAAAATGGCATAAAAAAAGATAGCTTATTAAATTCAATAGATCATCAAATAAGCAACCTATCGGTATCTATTGCATCAAGCAGACATTTATTTATATCTAAATTAAATAAAGTAATGCAGGAAAGTCCAACCTCATTTCCAAAGATAAGTATTTCCTTATCAGGGTTTATAGAAAACAGAATTCAAGAAAATACTCCATTTACTTTAATAGAAGAAGAATACCAATCCTATTTAAAAGAAAAAAGATTAATGGATGAATTAATAGAAAGCATAAATAAAACCAAGATTCTTATATATAATGAAGATTTAAAGATGCCATCTCACATGACATCAACAGGCCAACAAAAGATAATCTTATTTTCTTTAATTTTATCATGTTGCTATATGATAAAGGAAATAAAGGGATATACACCATTACTTCTTTTGGACGAAGTAGTAGCTCATTTAGACGAAGAACATAAAAAGAAACTATTTACAGAACTTGAAAATTTAGGCATTCAAACATTCCTAACAGGTGTTTTCAAAGAAGACTTCAAGTTATTAGAAAAGAAAAAATCCTATTTTATTCAAATTCAATAGTTTTTCAAAATTTTATATGCTATCATCAGTGCGATGAAAAAAATATTTTTAACTTTACTCTCTTTTATAACATTTTCTGCTTTTGCAGAAAACCCTTCCACTTTTGATTCATATGTAAAAGAGTTAAAAAAAGAAGCTGCTTTTAAAGGATTCGATAAAGCATTCTTGGATAAAACTTTTATAGATATAAATTACTATCAAGAAGCAGTAGATAAAGATAAATTCCAGCCAGAATTCACTCGTCCATTTAAACTTTACTACCAAAATTTAGTAAATGATGAAAGAATTAAAAATGGAAAGACAAATTTAAAAAAGTATAGAACTTTATTGAATGAAGTTTCTGCAAAGACAGGAGTACCTGCAAAAATTTTGGTAGCTTTTTGGGGAGCAGAAACAAATTATGGAACAAATAAAGGTTCATTTGATATTTTATCAACAACGGCTACTATGGCTTATGATGGAAGACGTGAAGCTTTTTTCAAATCAGAATTTTTTGCAGCTCTTAAAATTTTAAAGCAAGGTCATATACAAAGAAAAGATTTTAAAGGTTCATGGGCAGGAGCATTTGGAAACTTTCAATTTATGCCAACTACATTTGATATGTATAAAGAAGGAAAAATTGCAAAAGAAAAAGTTGATATAGTAACAAACTTACAGGATTCGTTTTATTCAGCTGCAGCTTATTTAAAAAGAATGGGTTGGGAAAAAGATGAAAAATGGGGCAGGGTAGTTGATGTTCCGTTCGAAGCCTTAATGAATGATATTACAGATACATATCAACCTTTGTCTTATTATAAAGATTTAGATATAAAAACAATTGATGGTAAATCACTTCCTGTATCAGACATTAAAGCAAAATTACTTCTTCCATCTGGTGTAAAAGGTCCAGCGTTTTTAGTCTATCCAAATTTTGATAAAATTTTAAAATGGAACCGTTCTAATTTTTATGCTCTTTCAATAGGGCTTCTTGCAGATCAAATAGAAGGTAAACCTATCAAGTTATTATTTCCAGAAGAAAAAAGATTTACAGTTGATGAAATCCAACATGTTCAACATATCTTAAAAAGAAAAGATTATTATACTTGTGAAGTTGATGGCGTAATGGGAAGCTGTATGAAAAAAGCTATCAAAGCATTTCAAAAAACAAATGGTATGTTAATAGACGGATATCTAAGTCCAGAATTATACAAGCTATTAGATGAGCTATAATTAAAATCCCCAAACATTACTTTTTAAAACATAAGCTTCTTTTTTATTATATTCTACCTTGCAAAAATCATCGCCACAATTTTTAAGCTCTAATATATTAGGTGCCATGATTTCAAATACTTTTGCTGAGTTAGTTGTTTTCTTATCATATCCAAAAGAGTTTCTGAAAACAAAAAGATTACGTTTTTTTCGAAGCTTTGTATCAATTATCCAGCCAGTGTTACCATAATAATCCTTAATTTGGGAAAATCCTTGGTATTGTTTTAACAATTTTAAAGGAAGTCCAGAAGTTTTATACTTATAAATAACAGGATAATCAGACCCAGGTCCAGATCTAACATGAGTTTCTTTATCCTTTAATGAACGGTATTCTTGGGCATACGAGTATGATGCTAAAGCCAAAAGTCCAACTAATAATAAAGGTATTTTTTTCATCGCCAAAATTATAGCATATTAAAAGATAAAAAACAAATCTTGCTTTTTTAATATTTTTACCCTATATTCTACCGTGTTGCGGGTGTGGCGAAATGGCAGACGCACTGGATTTAGGTTCCAGCGGGGCGACCCATGAAGGTTCAAGTCCTTTCACCCGCACCATCAATTATCAAAGAAGCTCAATGAAAAACGAAATCTACGCATTATTATCAAAAGAACTATCCTCATATGAGGCTAAGTATATTATTGAGGAAATTGGGGAAGATTTATCAAAGATAGATTCAATAATTAAGCAACGAAAAGCCGGAATTCCACTGGATAGAATTTTTAATAAACGAGCTTTTTATAATCATGAGTTTTCATTAAATAAAGCAACTCTATCACCTCGTGCCGATTCGGAAATTTTAATCCAAGCTGTTTTATCAGAATATAAAAATCCTAAAAATATAGTTGATATAGGAACAGGTTCAGGTTGTCTTCTTTTAACATTACTTGATATTTTTAAATCAGCTCATGGGCTTGGATTAGATATCAGTAAAGAAGCATTAACAGCTGCAAATCAAAATTCAACAAATATAAATATAAAAAATGTAGAATTTAAAGAGGCAGATATTTTAAAAGAAGATTTTGATTTTTCAGGATTCGATTTAATAATATCAAACCCTCCATATATAGAAACTAAAGTAATCCAAACTCTTGATAATAATGTTAAAAATTTTGATCCAATTGCCGCATTAGATGGTGGTAACGATGGATTAGATTTCTATAGAAGGTTTTATGATTTAATGAAAGATTTAAAATCTCCAAACATCTTTTTTGAATTTGGTAAAGATCAAGAAGAAGATATAATAAACATATTCAAAGATTTTAAATTCAAACTCTTCAAAGACTACAACCAAATAAATCGTATAATATATTTACATAAATTATAATTATTATTAAGCTTGTTAAATTGTTAAAAACCTGTTTTTAATAATTTCATAAGCTAAATCTTCTTTTTCAATTCATACAAAAACTGCATAGCAGCCATAGGTGTTAAAGTATCTAAATCAATTGATTGAAGTTTTTCTTCTACTTCAGACGGAATTCTTATTTCTTCTTTTGAGTTTTCTTCTATATTATTGAACAAAGGTAAATCAGCTTCATCTTTATTTTTTTCTAATTTTTCACAAATTGCTTTAGCATTGTTAATAACAATAGAAGGTATACCAGCCAATTTTGCTACCCAAATACCATAGCTTTTATCAGCACGACCTTCTTTAATCTTATGCATGAAAATTACTTCATGATTATATTCTTTTATTTCCATAGTATGATTCGATAGATTCGCAAGTGAATTAGTAAGTGAAGTTAATTCATGATAATGAGTAGCAAATAATGTTCTGCAATTATTCACATTATGAATATATTGGAGTACTGCACTAGCAATAGCAAGTCCATCATAAGTAGAAGTACCACGTCCTATTTCATCTAAGATAACAAAAGATTTTGGAGTAGCTTGATTTAATATTGCAGCAGTTTCTATCATTTCATTCATGAATGTAGATTGTCCCTTTGAAAGATTATCTGAAGCTCCAATTCTTGAAAATATTTTATCAACTATTCCAATAACAGCATGTGAAGCTGGAACAAATAATCCAACATGTGCCATAAAAACAATCAAAGCATTAGCACGCAAGTAAGTAGACTTTCCAGCCATATTAGGTCCAGTAAGCAACCAAATTCGCGAATTGATTTTATCCATATCTTTCATAACACAGTCATTTGGTATAAAATCTTTTAATTCTTTCTTTAAGAAATGTTCAACAACTAAATGTCTTCCATTTTCTATAATTAATTCATTCGATTCGTTTATTTCTGGTTTACAAAAGTTATTTTGTCTCGCATTAACAGAAAGTGAAGTAAACACATCAAGTGATGCCAACTTATTGCATAGCTCATAAAGAGCTTTAGAATGAACTTTAATATCATTAATCAAGTCTTCAAAAATTTCTAATTCAAGTCCAAGTATTTTTGAATTAGCTGATTCGATTTTGGTCTGTAATTCAAACAATTCATTGGTAGTAAATCGAACTCCATTAATTAAAGTTTGACGATGAATAAATCCATTTTTTTGATCTAACAAGTAATCAGCTTGTTTAGAAGGTACTTCTATATAATATCCTAAAATATTATTATTTTTTATTTTAAGAGATATAGAACCACTTTCCTTTTTATACTTTTCTTGTAAGTTTTCTAAGTACTGATTCGCATTAATTGCTACATTTTTATATTCATCAAGTGCAGATGAATATCCAGTCTTTATAAATCCACCATCACGAGCAAGTAATGGTAATTCATCCATTAAAGCACTTTCTAATTTATCTTTTAAATTATTAAAACTGAGGCAAAAGTCAGACATATTATATTCAGATAAAAATTGATTAAATTCAAAATCTATCTCAGTCAAAACTAAACAAATTTTAGGCAAAATATTTAAAGTGTTTTTGATAACATCAAGGTCACGAGGTCCACCTCTATTATACAGAATTCGGCTAATAGCTCGTTCAAAATCCGGTATTTGGTGCAATTCTTTTTCTATTTTTAAAGTAAGGTCATAATTATCAATAAAGAATTGTTGTTTAGCAAATCGTAAATTAAGTTCGTCTATATCGCAAATAGGATTCGCAAACATCTGACTTAAATATCGAGAACCAATATTTGTTTTAGTAGTATTTACACAGTAAAATAAAGAAGCTTTTTTTTCTCCAGTTAATGACTGAGTAATTTCCAAATTTTTCCAAGTGTTGAAATCTATTTTTAAAGCTTTATCAGAAACATTCTTTGATAAATTCTTAAGTTCTACCTTTTCTAATTTAGAAGTTAATTTGATATAGTCAATTAAAACTCCAGCTGCATTTATTTCTTCTAATGTAAAATCACCAACAGATGTAAAATCATAGATTCCAAAGTTTTCTTGAAAAACAATCATATTATTTTTCTTATTAAATTTGAAATCAGGAAGTACAGTAATTTTTTTCAAATTATCTACAATAGGTTGCACAATTTCGAGATTTTTTAAACTTTCAGATATAACAATTTCCGAAGCGCTAATTCTTTGTAAAAACGATTCGATATTTTGAGTTTGTTCTACAAAAAAAGAACCAGTAGAAATATCAGCATAAGCTACAATAAAATTATTTTGGTTCTCATCATCTTGGCAAACAGTGCATAAAAAATTGTTATATGAATCTTTTATTAAGTTATCTTCCAATATTGTTCCGGGTGTAATAACTTTAGTAACTTCTCTTTTAACAACAGCATTATTTCCACGAAGTTTTGCCATTTCAGGAGTTTCAACTTGTTCACAAAGAGCAACTTTATAACCTTCTTTTATAAGTCGAGGTAAATAATTATCTAAAGCATGAAAAGGGATTCCACACATTGGAATAGGTTTATCATTATGAAATCCTCTTTTAGTAAGAGTAATATTTAAAACCTTTGCAGTAGTAATAGCGTCATCAAAAAACAATTCATAAAAATCACCCATACGATAAAGCACGAGAGAGTCTTTATTATCTTGTTTTATCTGTAAATACTGCTTCATAGCAGGTGTTGCATTATCCATTAAAAAATCCTTTTGCCTTATTTTTAATTAAAAAAAACTTTTTTGCAAGAATTCTTGCTTTTTTTTAACTCTTTCTTATAATAAACACCAATATTAAGGAGAAAGAAATGAAAAAAATTGTACTTCTATTTTGTTTAGGTTTAATTTCAGGCTGTTCTACATTTTCATCATGTGATTGTGAAAAACAAGTTGAAGAGAACAAACGTTTGATAATCCCAAAAGAATTGACGCTACCGCAACCAAAATAAAGCAAGAATTTTCTTGCACATTTTTATCTGCGTTGCTAGTATGTAATAAAATAGGAAAGGGGAAATGGCAGATTCATATCAAAAGACAGTTGAAAGTTTATGGTTAACCTCAAGGTTTTTAACAATCTTATGTGGTATATCATTAATAACTAATGTTATATTAGCATTAGCTTTCGTTGCTTTTTT
The DNA here is from genome assembly GCA_031549385.1 of Alphaproteobacteria bacterium. Taxonomy (GTDB): domain Bacteria; phylum Pseudomonadota; class Alphaproteobacteria; order Rs-D84; family SZUA-605; genus JAVBPW01. The sequence continues at coordinate 184,855 of JAVBPW010000001.1, read as the reverse complement.
TCCAATTCAAAAAGTTCAACCATATTATTTACAAATTGATGATTTAGAAAATAAACAAGTTTACTTGCAAAAAGATTTAACTATGGAACAATTGCAAGGTGACTTCATTCAAAAAGTTTTAATCAAGAAATATGTTTTACAACGTGAACAATTTTCATTAAGTCCATTAAAGGTTTATGAACTTTGGGGTCCATCAAGTTATTTATTTTACGCATCGACTAAAAATGTTTATAATGAATTTGTATCTGATGAATTATATAAACAAATAATAGGAAGTGGAAATCCAAAGAAATTAACAAGAGTGGTAGATATTAAATCTATCTCATATCTTGAATCTTCTGGAAGATACCAGGTAAAAGGAACTATAACAGACTATGATCAAAGTGGAAAAGTTTATATAAACAATGAACAAGAATTTGAAGTATTTATAACTTGCGAATTTTCAAAGCAAAAAATATACTTACCATACAAAGATCGCTTGAAAAATCCGTTTGGATTTGTAATAAGTAAATATGAATATAACAGAAAAGTAAGCTACTAGGGAGAGAGTTGTGAAGAAATTAATTTTATTTTTAAGCGTTGTGTTTATATCAGGTTTTGCATCTGCTCAATCAGACGGAGAACTTGGTGTTCAACCAGCATGGGAAAATCCATATCAAAATATGGGTTCAGATCAATTAGCTCCTGGATATTCAGAACTTGAATGGTCCCCAGATAAAATTCTTCAATTAAGATTACGTGAAGGAATGGTAACGGTTATAAATTTTCCGGCATGGGAAACTATTAAAGATGCATATGTAGGAGAAGCAGATTTCTTCGAAGTAAAAACAGTTGCAAAAAATACTCTTATGGCAACTCCAACAGCAGGATACACAGGATCAGATACAAACATGATAGTATTTGGAGTATCTGGAAATAAATATGCTTTTTACTTAAAGTCAGAAGGTGTAAATACAGAAACTATAACAAATACAATAGTAAATATTAAAGCTTCACAAAATGGAAAATCAAAAGGTAAATTTTCATCAGGTTCAGGTGTGGCGACAATTCCAGGAATAGGTTCTCAAAATTCTACCAAAGGAACATATATGGATGGTGAAGATTACAGTTGGATAAAAACAATTCCAGTTGATCCAACAGAATTTCGTTTTGATTTAGATATCTTTGTGCCAAACCCAGATGATTATATAATAGCTCCAGAAAGAGTTTGGAGAGATAAAATTTTCACTTATATAGATTTTGGTGAAAAAGCAGTTTCAATGTACCAAAGACCAGTAGTATCTATATTAGTAGAAGGTGGAGAAGCTCCAGTTTCATTTCGTTCAGAAGGACCTAATTCAAGATTGATGGTAATTGAAGGAATAGGTGATATGGTATTGCGTAATGGACAAAGAATAGTTTGCATCAAAAAAAGAGACAAACCATTCCTAGTATCACAATATCCAACAGGTGAAATGATTGGTCAAGAAACATATCAACCCAAAGCACAACCAAAAGGCGATGTATTTGAAGATGTTTATACAAGAGAACAAACATACAGAAATCCATTGATTGCAGAAATTCCACATCAAACATATGAACCTGTGATGAGAGTTGATTATCCGGCAGGATATTTCTTACCAACAAGAAACACTCCATTTGTATATCAATACGAAGATGACGTAGCAATTGAACTTGCTAAATCAGGAACTATTGCAGAATTACAAAAAGTATGGAATGAATTAATTTCAAATGAAAACTTCAATGAAATAGTAAGTGGGTTCGACCCATACTACACAGTTGATACAAATACAGTAGACGAATTAGGCAATAAACCTTATCACGGTGCAGAAGTATACAGATTAAGAATAAAACCAGCTCGTGGCAAAATTACACTTGAACAAGGAAGTGAAATTTGCACAAGATTATCAAAGAAAAATATCAATTGCAGTGTGGTTAGAATTCAATGAAAAAGATAAAAGAATTTTTCAGTAATTTATTTAAGAAGAAAGATACTTCCGGACAAAACGGAAGTTCCTCTACTACAATTAAAAATGACACAACTGTAATTACACAAAAAAAAATATCTAAATATAATTGGATACTTTTTGGTATAGCAACATTTTTAGCATTAGTATTTATTATAGGAATTATACCAAGTCCTAAAAGCAAAAAAATTGAAGATAAAATAACTCCAGTTAATGTAGCTCCAGTAAAAAATATTGAAGCAAAAATTAATTTTTCAAAAGATAAAGTTGATGCATTATCACAAAAAGTTAATTCATCATTTGATGATAAGATAATTATAACAGCACTTGAGGGTGAAATAAAAATCAACTCAGTAAAATTAGACCCATTACATCCATCAGTAATTATAAAAGATGATTGTGATCAACTTGATAAATTAGTTCCAGCCTTAAACAGTTGTACGATTGACATTTCATGGTTTCCAATTGTTTCTGAAGAAAAAACTTTAAACATAGTAATTTCATGGGAAGATTTATCATCATTAACACCAAAGACAAATTCTTCTATAATTCTTTTGAATTTAAAAACTGCAAAAGAAGAACCAAAAATAATTCGTGAACCAGTGGTTGAACCAGTGCCTGTTTTTGTGCCAAAAGAAGAACCAAAGCAAGAACCATTAAAAGTAACAAAGCCATTATTTGATGATATTAAACCTATTAAAACTCCAACAATTAATGCAGCAAAACCAGTAACTGGATTAAAAGAAATAGTTCCTGTAATTGACTGTAAAAAATATGCAATAACAGCCTATGGTTTAAATGGAAATCCAATTGGTTGGATTCGCCCAGATAAAACAGTTTACTCTCACAGATGTACAAAGGTGCTTGGAAAATTAGGCAAAGATGGAAAAATTTTTGATGATAACGGAAATTTAATAGGTTATGACAATGACGGATTCTCACAGGCAAAATTAAAAAATATGTTGGATATAGTAATTCCAGATAATTGGTTTGATTATGATAATAAGAAAGCTCAAGATTCAGAAATCTGGGCAGGAAAAATAAAAGCAAGAAGAGAAGCAAGAATAGCAGCCAAAGGTCAAGGTGGTGGAACTAAAGTTAACGGTATAGATGCAAGAAGAGTTGCTAATTCAAAAGAAGTTTATGAATCTTATGTAAATTCAAAAGTTCCTTATACTGTTACAGCAGGTCATCAAATGTCATCTCCACCAAAAGATGAAACTTATGTAATAAGAAGATACAAGCCAATTCCTGCAGTAATAGCATATCCAGTATTTACATCAAAAGGTTATCCTCAAATGCCTGCAATTGGAATTGTTGAAAGGAATGTTTATGGTGAAAATGGAAGAACTGTAATTATCCCAGCAGGGTCAAAGTTATTAGGTCAAGCAACAGGACAATGGCCAGCAACATATGTATCATATTCAAAAGTTCAAATACATTGGTTAAGAATAATAAGACCAGATGGTGCTGAATTTACATTTGAAGAAGGACAAGCTATTTCTGCTGATGCTCAAGGAAAGTTAGGCGTTCCTGGAAAAGGTGCAACAGATTATTTGGAACAATTTGTAAAACCAATGATAACTGCTCTTGTTCCAGCAGCAATAAACTTACTTGATCCAGTATCTCAAGCATATACTTCAAAAATTATTCTTGATACAAATGGTTCAACAACACAACAAATTCAAGGAACTGAAAAATCAACAGAAAATGCAAAGAAAGAATTAATAAGAACTTGGAATACAATTGCTAGTAAATTTGTCGAAGATTCAATGGCTAATAATACACCACCATTTGAAGTTCCAGCTGGAACTCGTATTACTGTATATCCAACAAAAGATATAATGTTAAGATTTTCAGACGAAATATCTATTCCGTTTGCTCCAGCAGGTGCTGCTTTAGCAGGAGTTATTGAAGCACCAAAAGAGATAGAAGATCCATCAAGAAAAGCGTATGAAACAGAGCTTGCAAAATCAAACCAAGCTTTCCAGGATATCCAACAAGCAGGATTTGAAGCACAAATAAGTAAACCAAAAGATACTCCAGCTCCTGTAAAAGAAGATCCATTTAAGATTACTCAAGCAGGTGCACAAGCTCCAGTTGCAGCTCCAGCTGCTGCAGAACCAGAGTTTATTGGTTCAACACCAGAAGGTTATGAAATTTTGGGTGATGATATCGGTTGTTGGACAGAAAATCCTAAAACAGGTGATATAGTTGACGACCCATATATAGATGAAACATTAGATTGTTTTTAAGAGGTATACAAAAATGAAAAAAGTATTATTTGCATTTATCTTTGCGATATTAGGAATAGGCGTAGGAACAGTATTTTCTAAACCTATTTCAAAAGTAGTTGATTATTTTTTTGCAGGTGCAAAATCAGCAGGAAAAGGAACACAAAAAATAATTGCCTCACAAGCAAAAAAAGCTCAAGAAACAGCAAAGACTTCTGAAGAAAAAAAGGATGAAACACCGGCAAAAGATGAGAAAAAAGAAGAAAAAATAGCCTTAGAAAATCCTTTTGCTGCTGCAGAATCAAAGCCTGAAGAAAAGGCTAAGTTGGATAATCCATTTACAACCACAACTCCACCTGCACCATCTCCAGAACCTATAGCAAAGCCAGAAGAAAAAACAACACTTGCAAATCCATTTGCAACACAAACACCTCAAAAGGATCAAGCAAACGAAGCTGCTAAAGGTGATGGTCCAGAAGTATTAGGAACAACTCCAGATGGACTTGATATTTTAGGTGATGATATCGGTTGTTGGACAGAAGATCCAAAAACTGGTGATATAGTTGATGATCCATATATTGATGAAAAGTTAGATTGTTTTTAATATGAATAATGAAGTAAAATCTTTTTTTGAACCAATTTTAAAAGAAAAAAAAAGAGTATTAGCAATTGACTTTGGTTCTAAACAAATTGGATTCGCAATTTCATCAGCAGATTTTAAAATAGCTTTTCCATTAATAGTAATTGAGAACAAAGGAATTAAAACTAATTTAGTTCAAATTCAAAAATTAATAAAAGAAAATAATATAGGTGGATTTATAATAGGTCTTCCTCAAAAAATGTCTGGTATAGATTCAGATATTTCTATTCAAGTTCAAAACTTTTCAAATAATTTAAAAGAAAATATAAATCTTCCACAAATTTTTTGGGATGAAAGGTTTTCATCTCAATTTATGCAAAAGCAATTAATCAATGAATTTGATATGTCCAGGGGCAAAAGAAAAAAGATAATAGATAAACTAGCAGCATCTTATTTTCTTCAAGGTGCGCTTGATTATTTTAATAATGTAAAATAATACTTTTTTTTTAAAAACTCTTGGCTATAATGTTATTTAATTCATAAAAAAAGAGGAATGAAAAAATGAAAAAATCAATAATATCTTTAATGGCAATGGCTGTATTAGCATCAGCATGTACAACAACTGATCCATACACTCAAGAACAAAAAGTTTCAAAAGCAACTTGGGGAACAATGGCAGGAGCAGCAGGTGGTGCAGCAGTAGGAGCATTAACATCAAAAAATAAAGGTAAAGGAGCATTAATTGGTGCAGCAGCTGGCGCAGCAGTAGGTGGCGGAGTTGGATACTATATGGATACACAAGAAGCTCAATTAAGAGAAGAACTAGCTTCAACTGGAGTATCAGTATTACGTAGTGGTGATGAAATTCTTCTTATCATGCCAGGAAACATAACATTTACATCAGACTCATCTGATATTAATTCAGGTTTCTATGCAACATTGAATTCAATTGCAAAAGTATTCAAAAAATATGATACAACAACAATCATGGTATCAGGATATACAGACAACACAGGAACAGATGCTCATAATGACCAATTGTCAAAACAAAGAGCAAACTCTGTTGCTGCATACTTACAAAGCCAAGGTTTAAAAGCAGCTCGTTTTACAACTTTAGGATTTGGAAAATCTAACCCAATTGCAAGCAATGCAACTGCAGCTGGTCGTCAACAAAACAGACGTGTAGAAATTAAGATTATACCAAATAAATAGTATGAAAAAATTGCTTGTTGTTTTATTAGTGCTCGCTGGATGTTCATCATCAAATGATGTTCCAGTTGAGCACTCAACAGCAATTAATTCAGAGTCTTCAGCTACAACTACTCAATATACATATTCAGAATTAAGTGGAGTAGATTATAATCCAGCAGAACAAGTTTATTCACCATCTCCAAATGTAAGAGTTATATCACAAAAGAAATCAATCACATGTTCAATGGGCTATGGATATGACGATAATGGTGCTCCTTGTGAAAAGAATGAATATTATCAACAATACAAACATCAAAAAGAAACAAAACAAACAATCGAAGTTCAATATAAAGAAAAGAACTAAATTTTTTGTATAGTAATATATTGTGGAACTCTTCCTTCCCTAAAAGCCTTTTGTTCATATTTTGTAGTAACCCAATTTTCATATGGATTTTTTGAATCATAAATAATCTTTAAATTATCTATATTTTTGAGATTTTCTCGAAGCAAATCAAGATATTCAGAAATATCACTAGCAATATCAATAGTCGAATTAGTTTTAAGGATTCGAGCAAGTTTGTTTAAATTATCTATGCTAACAAATCTTCTTTTTTCATGTTTTTTCTTAGGCCATGGATCAGGATATAAAAGATAAATTTTATCAAACATTTCATCATCAAAGTTATCCCACATTTCTAAAATATCATCAGAATGTAGTGCAATTTGTTTATAAAAATCTTTTGATAAGTAACTTAAAAATTGAGCAACCCCATTAATAAAAGGTTCAGCTCCAATAAAAAATACATCAGGATTTTTTTGAATCTTAGCAACTAAATTAGTTCCAGTACCAAAACCAATATCAAGATGAACTTTTTTAAATTCTGGATTTAATTTAAAATCCGATTTTAATTGCAATAAAGGAAACACTTCCTTCATTAATCTTTTTTGATTAGGAGTTAATTGTTTTCCACATCTGCGTCCATAAAATTTTTTTTGCTTTGTATCCATGTTTGTGATATACTAAAGTAAATAAAATTAAGTGTCAAAAGGTAAATTATGAAAAAACTGCTTACCCTTTTAGTTTGTATAATGGCAACATCTCAGGTGTATGCCCAAAGCAGACCATCTTTGAAAGGAACAGGTGGAAAAGATAACAGCAGGGCTCAAGCTGCTCAACAATCAAGATCACCTTCTCAGACACAATCAACCACTGCAGCATCAGCAACTGCAACAACTACTTCTTCCCAGGTAACTTCTCAGGTTGATAATTGTAAGAAAGATGATGTAACAAAATTACTTGATACATATTGTGCAAACAATATTTGTACAGATGCAACTTCAATTTATAGCGTATTGCAAGGTTCTGGTCTTCCAACTTCTAACAGCACATGTAAAGCTATTATCTATGAAGAAATAGCCCAACGTGTGAGCCTAAATTACAGAATGTTTAAAACAGAATGTGATGCAATGAATAAAAATCATGTAGAAGCAATAAATGAATGGGCCGAAAAATATGCTGAACTTGAAGGTGACAAACAAAAAGCTGAAAAAGGCAAGAAAACTGCAACAGCAGTAGCAATAGGAACATCAGTAGCAGCTGTTGGATCAGGTATCTATAACATAGTTCAAAACAAAGAAAAGAAAGATTTGCAAAAGCAAAGCCAAAAAGCTCTTGAATTAAGCAATGAAGAACAAATGAAGAAAAAAGCGGAATGTGATTTAAAATCTCCAGTTCCTAATGGAAAATGGGTATATTTTCAAATAAATGGTTGTAAAGTTGAATGTAACAAAGGATACAGGCCTTTAGGTGATAATTGTATAGAAGATAAAGATACTTCAACAGCAAATAGCCCAATAAGTCAAACACCAGACACAAAGCCTGCTAATTCTCCAAGTGGTCAAGCTCCAGAAGTTGTAGTTAAAGACAAGAAGTAAATATTGACATTTTAAACCAATGGTGGTATAAACCTAGTACAAATTTTGAAATTCAAAGGATAATATTATGAAAAGAACATATCAACCATCAAAAGCAAGACGTGTAAAAGTGCATGGATTCCGTTCTAAAATGGAAACAGCTGGCGGGCAAAAAGTGCTTAATGCAAGACGTGCTAAAGGTAGAAAAAGACTAGCAGTGACTAGCGCAAACTAAGGAAAACATGATAAAGACTCTTACAAAAAAAAGAGATTTTGAAAAGTTACAGAAACAAGGGGTCAAATGGAATACCCCTTGTTTCACTATTGTAGCAGCCCCAGATTTTGATGATAATTATTTAGGCATAATAGCTTCAAAAAGAAACATCAGTAATCTAGCAGTGATTCGAAACAGAGTTAAACGTCAAATACGTGAAATTTATAGAAATAATACTGATGTATTAGAAAAAAATACAGCCTATCTAATAATTTTAAAAAAAGATTTCACTGATACTGAATTTACTAAACTTAATGAAGAATTTTTATCAACAATAAAAAAAGTTAATAAGCAATTAAAAGAAAAATCTAATTAATGAAAAATATAGCTATATTTTTTATTCAAATTTATAAGAATGCAATTTCCCCATATTTACCTCATAATTGCAGATTTCAGCCAACATGTTCTACCTATGCAATTGAAGCAATTCAAAAATTTGGCTTGATAAAAGGTTTATTTCTTGGTATAAAAAGAATTTGTAAATGTAACCCATTCATGCCTGGTGGATATGATCCTGTACCAGAAAAAAGGAAAAAATAAATGGAAACCAAACAAGATAAATATTTTATGCTAAAATTTTTAGCATTCATGGCATTAACAATAGTATTTTTCAGATTATTATTTCCATCACCAAATACAAAGAAAGAAGAAAAAGCTCAAGCAAATACTCCAGTTGCAGTTGCTCCATCAACAGCTAATTCTACAATAATTGAAAAAGTAGTTACAAAAACATATTCAAATAAGAATTTCGATATTCAATTAGACTTCTCATCAAACAGAATAACAATATCAAAATTAGTTTTAAAACAATACAAAGATAATAATAAAAACCAATATGAAGTATTAAATAAAGAAAATACTATGTCATTTGCTCTTGATTGCGGAGTATCATTTTGTCCTAATTTTGCAGATATGAAATTTGAAGGTAATCAATTAACTTATAATAAAGGTGGAATAATATTTACAATTGATTATAACTTCAATGAAGATTATTCTCTCGATATTATTCATAAAATAACAAACAATAATAACGGCTCTGTCAGAGTACTTCCAATAATAACAATGGAAAATAACGATTCGAAAAAAGAATCAAGTTTTGTTTATAAAGGTGGAATATCTTATATAAATGATAATTTTGAAGAATTAAAAAAAGACACAGTAAAAACATATCAAGCTGTATCAGGTTGGATAGGATTCACAGACAGATATTTTGAAAATATATTTATAATAAACGATCCTATGCTTATTAATTTTTCAAAACTAAAAGATTCTAAAAAAATAGAAATTTCAAATGACTTTACAGTTAATCCAAGAGAAACATCAACTCAAAGATATACATTTTTTGTAGGTCCTAAAAAGGGTGATGTTATAAGTAATATAGAAAAAAAGTTTAACGCAACTCGTTTAGACCTTTCAATAGATTATGGTTCATTTCATGTAATAGCAAAACCAGTAGCAGAATTTATGAATTATCTATATTCAATAACAGGTAACATGGGTATAGCAATTATCATTCTAACAATCTTAATGAGAATAGTATTGTTTCCATTGGCTCAAAAATCATTTAAGTCATCATTTGCAATGAAAAAATTACAGCCACAAATAAAAGCGATTCAATCAATTTATAAAGATGATAAAATGAAAATGAATCAAGAAGTAATGAAACTTTATCAAAAAAATAAAGTGTCCCCTGCAGCAGGATGTTTGCCATTACTTTTACAAATTCCGATCTTTTTTGCTTTATACAGAGTATTAATAGTAGATTTCTCAGTACGTGGAGCAGGGTTCTTATATTTAAATGATTTATCATTAGCAGATCCGACATCTATATTTAATTTATTTGGGGTATTACCATACTCAATACCAGCATTTTTCCCTCAAGTTGGATTACTTCCAATATTAATGGGTTTAACAATGTATATGCAACAAAAGCTACAAGGCTCAGATGCAACAAACCAAATGCCTGTATTAAAATATATGCCATTCATTTTCGTTTTAATTTTCGGTAATTTAGCAAGTGGACTAATTTTGTATTGGACAATAAGTAACCTTTTTGCTATACTTCAGATGTTTTTATTGGAGAGAAGTAACAAAAATGTTAGAAGCTAAATTATTGAAGGTACGACCTAAGTACTTAGGTTCGTTTAATGATCTTGACACTCTACCATTTTCATCATTAGATGAGGTAGCATTTGTAGGCAGATCTAATGTAGGAAAATCTTCCTTGATTAACGCATTAACAAAAACCCCAGGTCTTGCACGTACATCAAACACTCCAGGAAGAACTCAAAGTTTGAATTTTTTCAACTGGGCAGATTTCATGATGATAATTGATTTACCGGGGTATGGGTATGCAAAAACATCAAAAGAGCTTTCTAAATCATGGCAAGGATTAATGTATGATTACTTGCGTGGCAGAACACAATTAAAAAGAGTTTTTCTTTTAGTGGATGCTCGCCAAGGTATTAAACCTAATGATGAAGATATGATGAAAATGTTAGATCAATGTGGAATATTATACCAAATGGTAATAACAAAGACAGATAAACTAAAAGCTCCTGAACTGGAAAAACTAAAAGATAGCCTAGAAGGGGTATCATTAAAACATGGCGCTATGTTTAATGATATTTTGTATACTTCATCTGAAAAGAATTTAGGCCTATCAGAAATCCGAAAAATCATTTTAAGTCTAGAATAACTCCATTTACTTTTACCTCTAAAAATGATATACTTGTTCCATAAAAGAACAATAAAAAAGGATTTTATTATGGCAGTATTTCCATGGGGTGCACTTAATACATTAAGACAACAAATTCCAGATATTAAAAAGCTTAGGGATTATTATGCAAAAAAATTACATGAAGCAGAAGCTCAAGCAGCAAGAGAAGGATCTCCTAAAACAAGCCAAAAGAAAACATTACAAACACAGATTACTGATCTTCTTGAAGAAGAAGGTTCAGTTCTTGAACAACTAAGACATGCAAAAACAAGTAAAGAAATTAATTCATTAAGAGCAGAACAAAAAAGCATTTATGCAAAAATAGATAAAATTGAAAGCCAAATAGCAGAATTACCAGAAGAACCAAAAAAAGATAAAAAAGAAAAAACAAGTATATTTAAAAAGATAAATGAAAAAATAACTCCAGATGTACTTTTGACAGCTGAAGAATTATATAGGCAAATAGCAGAATATAAAGCAAGAATTGAAGAACTTGGTGGTTCTGACACACTAGGGGTAGAAACTTCTTTCAAAAAAGGTGCAAAGAAATTTTCCCTTAAATCAAAAAAGAAAAGTTCAAAAGAAATAGAAAGAGATTAATTTAAAATCCCTCAATTGAGGGATTTTTTATTTATCTTAATAATATTTAAAAGATTAAATGTTATTATTAAACTTGTTAAATTGTTAAAAACCCTGTTTTTAATAATTTCATAAGTTACTCTTGATATAAAAAAGAGCATCAAATGATGCTCCTTTATTTTTTAAGCTTAAAACTATTCAGCAAGTGCAGCAGCTTTTAAAGCTTCTTTTTTATCAGTTACTTTTTTTGTAGCAGCAGCTTTCTTATCTTTAGCTTCTTTCTTTTTTGCATCTGCAGTACTCTTTACTTCTTTTTTCTTAGAGTCAGAAGTATTTTTTACAGCAGCCTTTTTATCGCTTACTTCTTTTTTTGCAGCAGTTTTTTTATCTTTAGCTTCTTTTTTCACTGCGTCTTTTTTGTCTTTAACGTCTTTCTTTGTAGAATCTTTTTTATCTTTAATATCTTTTTTAGCAGCGTCTTTTTGAGCTTTGATATCAGCTTTTTGTTCTTCTGTCATATTTTTGATATCTTCTTTTTGAGCTTTAGCTTCAGTTTTAGCAGCAGTTGCAGCTTCTTTAGCTTCTTCTTCACAGTTAAACAAACACCAAGCATTAGCCCCAGCAGAAACTAATAATGTAAGTGCGAACACAGATAGTAATTTTTTCATAATCAAACTCCTTTTAGTTGATAAATTAACGTAACGAATTATGCTCCCTCTTTTCCCAAAAATCAATATAAATATAAAAGTAAAAGTCATTTAATTTTATAATTCCAAATAGGAATACCAAGAATTTTAACAATTAACTTACCTTTTCGTGTAATTTTTTTCTGAAAAATAAATTTTTTAAAATATTGCAAAAAGATTGAAAAAGCTAATATTAAAGATTGTATTTTATATCCCCAAAAAGAAAAAATATCTTCAATTTTATAACCTTGAGCTATTATACAAATGCCAAAGATTTGTTCCATATTATGAGCAAAAGTACCGCTAATACCACTAATTAATTTTGTAGGAAAATTTTCTTTTTTCAGTTTCATCGCTTTTATAAAATTAAATAATTCAGCTCTTACCATAAACATACTTCCAGCGATATAATTAATATTAGAATTATAGCCCAATTTATTCATTATTTCTTTTGTTTTTTCAGTAGTGTTTTTATCTCCCTTGTGATTTTTTAAGGTAATCTTGAAATTGCCTATCATACCCAGTTTTTCATCTTTTTCAAAAGACTTAATACATTTTTGAAAATCCTTTTTTGATTTTAAAAAAGAGTATAAATAATCTCTCCACTTATATCCATGCATAGAGAACCCATTCAAAGAGTAGTTTTGCTCAACAAACCTTTTTGTATGCAATTTTATAATATAACTATAATCATAAAGATTAATGGAATTAATTAAATTAATAAAAGGCCATATATCATACCCAATATTATCGGTTATAATAATTTTAGCATTATTATTAAAATTTAAAATTTTTTCTTCTATCTCTTTATCTTTTTTTACCATAGTAATAAATAATTTATATTTGTAAGGATTTATATTTTTTAAATGCTTTTCAATAAAATCCCATTGTTCAACATAATACAAGTGAACATGAACTAAAATGTCTTTCATACAACTTCCTTTAAATTAAAAAAGTCGCTGGTTTAAATAGCGACTGGAAGTTTGTACCTACATTACGATAGTGCATCATATTTGCACTTAAGCTTATTTTGATGCCTTCCAGTCATAAAGACTAGTAGGCATACAGTTTCGGGTGTATATCCGCGTAATGAGAGGGTACAAATCCTCAATGTTGAAATTCTCAACATCAATAAAAAGGTATCTTAAATACAGAAATAAATCAATAACAAAATAAAGCTATGAGTTTATAAAAAAAAATCCCTGATAAACATCAGGTAAAAAATGGAGCAAGTGAAGGGGCTCGAACCCTCGACCTCCTCCTTGGCAAAATGGGCGTGAATACTTTTCTTAACTTTTCAAAAATTCTTTTATTTACTATATATGCCAGTAATCTAGCATTCTGAGCTTTACTTTTCTACTATTATGTTCTACAATAAATTAACACTTTTTCAATTTATTGGTATCTTGGTGGTATCTCGAAAAAATAAAAGGATTAAAAATGGCGGTTATAAAAATGACATTACCCTTTGTTAAGACAGTTCCTGTTAAGGAAAAGTTAGTAAATTACTTTGATGAAGCTTTATCAGGTTTTGCATTAAGGGTTTATCCATCAGGTGTAAAAACTTTTAGTATCAAATACAGAAATAAATTTGATCAGCAAAGATTTTTTAAGGTAGGTTCTTTTCCAAATATGACATTGGAACAAGCTAAAGAAAGAGCAAGAGGGCTATTAAGAGATATTGAGTTAGGCAAAGACCCAGCGAAAGAAAAATCAAAGAACAAAGAGGTGAAAACTGTAAGTGAATTATGTGATTGGTATATGAAAGAAGCAACTACTCACAAAAAACCTAGGACAATAATTGAAAATAGAAGTTGTATAGAAAGACTAATAAAGCCTTTGATCGGTAAAGTTCCAACAGAAAGTCTCACAAAAGGTCAAATTGAGACAATGAAATATGAAATAATAAAAGGGGACAAAGTAAGAAAAGATGAAAAAAGTGATAAACTAAGAGGAAGAATCAAAGTAAGAGGTGGAAATGCAGCAGCAGGTAAAGCAGTCTCTTTATTAGGAACCATACTTGAATTTGGGATATCAAAGGAGCAATTACAAATAAATCCTGCAAGAGGTATAAAAAAACCACCATTAAAGCCCAAGGAAGAGTTTTTAACATTAGAGGAAATAAAGAAATTAGGAAATATCCTATCTATTCCTAAATGGAGTGTTAATTACAAAGATGATGTAAATGCTATAAAATTACTTCTCCTTACAGGTTGTAGAAAAAATGAAATACTAACATTAAAATGGCAATATGTAGATTTTCAAAATCAATGTTTTAGGTTCCCAGACACAAAAACAGGAAAACAGATAAGACCTTTTGGTATAGGTGCATTGAGATTATTACAACAAATAAGAAGAGAAAACAATTCAGAGTGGGTTATTCCTTCAAGAAGGACAGGGTTACATTTGGTAAATTTAAGGGCTTCATTTATTAGTATATTGGAAAGCAAAGATGAGACTGAAAATAAAATCCTAGAGAAAGAAAAATTTACTATCCATTCGTTAAGACATACATTTACAAGTGTAGGGGCTGATTTAGGTTATACAGAATTTACCCTCGCTGGGTTAGTAGGACATAAGCTAAAAGGTATAACTAACAGATATTCTCATTTGCCAGATAAAAGTTTAATAGCTTCAGCAAACCATATTTCATCAGAGATAGAGCACGCACTAAAGGGAACAAAAGAAGATAAAATCATAGATATATCAAAAAGGGCATAATATGAAAGTTGATTATGAATATCTTATAGAGAGTTATCCTAAAATTATTAAAAAACTAAAAATAAGTCCAAAAGACAAAGAAATACTTTTGGGTGTATTTGAAAACGCAATAAGGTCTTTAGTTTATATTTATAGAGTTTACAATGAAGAAGATATTAACAAAACTAATAACAGTAAAATCCCAGTTAATCTGCTCGCAGAATGCCTAATAAATAAAGAAAGAATGGAAATTCAGGTATCTAAATCTAAAAAAGAAATAATAGATAAAATTGTTAAAAATGCTACTTTAGATCCGTTATATGTAGGTATAGGAAATCCATCTATGACAAACAAAATAAAAGAAGCAGTAAAACTGTTGTTTGACCTATTAAACAATGCTAATTTAAGTAACAATATAAACTATCAAGAATTATTTAGATTATCTTATAACTATCACAGCTCAGTAATAGAAACTATGAAAATAGGAAATGTAATAGTTCAAACTGAAAATATAGAAAAATCAAGAAGGTATAAGAAAGGTAGTGAAAAGACAAGTTACAAGAAATCAGAAAATCTAAAATCCGAAAAAGAATTATTCTTAAAAGAATGGAATGCGGGAGCTTACGATAGAGACGCCTCTTATTTAGAGATTCTTGAAGAAATCCAAGAAGATTATAAGGTAGGTAGAGATATTTCAAAGTCTTGGTTTAAGGAAGCTAATAGTCTTAGAAAACGAAAAAAGTCTGTCTAGCTAGTGACCTGTCTTACAAATGTTTTTAACAAATAATATCTTTTAGTTATGAAAGGCAGAAAAGCCAAAGTAAATAACCAAAAGGAAAAGTTATGACATCAAAAACATATTTTACAAAAAGAGAAGCTTCTGAATATCTAACAGGAGTTCTAGGACTTCCTACATCTGAAAAAACACTATCAAAATACATAACAATAGGCGGAGGTCCTTCTTACCAAAAATTTGGAACAAAACGTATTGTTTATAAAAAAGAATCTTTAGATGAATGGGTTGATAAAAGGCTATCCAAAGTAGTTCAAAGCTCTTCTCAAATTTAAGGATTCAGTAATGCTTAATTATGAGAATTATCCTTTTACAAAAAAGGAAAGTGTTTTTGAGAGCTTAGATTGTCTTAAAGCCCAATCAAACTCATTTCTTCAAGAAGTTGACCGATCCACAATAAATAAATCTTCTTTAGTATATATTATAAATATATCTAGAGATATAGAGAGAAAGATAAAAAATTGGTCTAGGTTAAGCGATATTGAAAGATTGTTTTTTGTATTTGGTCTTGGTAAGGATTTAGGCTTCAAAGCATTCACTGTTGATTTTTCATACAAGTTTGCAATAAAAGCAAAAAATTCATCCAATGCTGCAGATTTCATCCGTAGGAGGATAAATTCCAACTTTAATAATACGCTGGGTTATATTCCCAAGTATTGTTTTATACTAGATGAATCAGATAAAGAAAACTTACACTTGCACGGGATTATTCAAATTGACGATATTGCTAAAATCAAAAGCATATTAAAGCGAACAGTATTTGGTAGAGATTACAAAAAGCATCCAATGAATAGAAAAATGGTATATTTTAGGGATTTAGATGAGAATTGGACTAAATGGCTAGCTTATTGCTTGCATAATAAAGAGAATCTTGAAATCTATTTATCCAGACAACTATCTCAATCCACCAGATCAAAATATGAAGGAATGTTTAGCAATGGCAAATGAAAAAAATCTGACCCCAATGAATGAACGAAGCGAGAGTGAAGCAAGAGAACTAGGTAGAATTGGTGGTATCGCAAGTGGAGAATCTAGAAAGAAAAAGAAAGAATTATCAAGAGTTCTAAAAAATCTATTAGATACGCCATATCAAAATACAGAAGGTTTACAAAAAGATTATCCTACGCTAGAGATAAAAGAAATAGATGTAAGAACGGCGTTAGCTATAAAAATGATTGATAGTGCATTAAATGGAAATATAAAGGCATTTGATACGATTTTTAGGTTAACAAGTGAAGATAAGCCCTTAAGTGTAATAATACAGCACGAACCAAGAGAAACGGTTGATATTAACGAAATTAGGAAGCTAAAACAAATTCTAGAAGCAGATGAAGATCTTGTGTTTGATGAAGATTGATTTCGACAGCTTGATTTTCGATACAAGTCAATAAAATTAACCATATCAAAAACCATAACTGTCGAAACTATATTACTTTTTCCTATGAAGTCTTTCTATAACTTCTTCAAATTCAACCTTTGTTTGTTTTGGATTTTTAACATTAAAGATGACCTTAGTAGCTCCTGTTCCTCCAAATATCAAAGTTCCACAGTCGCCCATATCTCCACCCATAGAAACAAATTCTATTTTTTCTATTCTGATTTCTTCAGTATGAGGCAATAAGAAGCCTTTCTTTAAGATTACTCGTTTATTAGTACAAACCATCTCAACCGCCAATAGTCTCATTAAGACTAATAACCCTATTGCTCCGATTATTATAAACAAAGCAAATGAGCTGAATAGTGCTATAAAAGCAAATAAAAATATAGCCGCTGGAGTTATATAGCTAATCCAAGGCAATTCAGCCACAGCTAATATATTTTCATCTTTTGATAATGTACTCTCAATATATTTATTTTTTTTCATAATTACCTCCTATTGTAATCTCTTTAATTTTACGACTGTTCTTGTTGCTCCCGTTACTGATGTATATTGATAAGTGCCTACATTTTCAAATATACCTTGAGAGATAGCTTGGTCATCAGCTAATCCTGAATCTTTACTGTTGCTAACAACAAAATAGGTTTGATCTGAATATCCCACTGGCAATCTTAAATTAACTAAAGTACCACTAGGAGCTTGTTGCATAACTGTTAAATATCCTGTTTGGGCATAAAGTAAACAATTCTTAGGAATTGACTGTTTTGACAAACCATACCAATGTAATTCTTCTGAACAGAATTTTTTACTATACTTCTTTTCTATAGTTTGAACTTCTTTAGCTTGCTTGTCAGATTGAGCTTGTTCTTTTTCTTCCCTAACTTTATCTGCTTTAAGGGTCTTTTCTACTTTTTCTATATCTGTTAAAGTATAATTGAATCTGCATTTTCCTTGAATTTCTTCAACACAATAGCCTGTGTATTCGCCTCCAAGCAATTTTCCAATAAGAGTTTTAATGTCTTCTTCAGAATATCCTTTTGTAATTAGAGAGTCATAATCTTTCTGTAAAAGACACGCAGCAGCTTTTTCTGATGAATAACATTTATATGTTGGCATTAAGTCTGACAGGTAAGAACACCCTGATATTGATAAAGCAATAAAGCTAATAACTAGTTTTTTCATATACAACCTCCAATTTGTTGTTTTTAATTAAAAACCACCTTAAAAAGAGGTGGCTGGAGGTTAGTTACTATGACTAGATAGTGCCGCTTATTTGCCTTAAGCTTATTCGCGAGCCCTCCAACCATAAGGTTGAGGGCATTTAACGTCTGCAGACGCTAGTCATAGAGGTAACTACACCTCAACGCTGGAACACCCAGCATTAAAAAAATGATATAATACATAAAAATAAAAGTCAATTTAAATGAAGCCCCAATTAAGAATGTATTGTGATTGAATAAATAATTTTTTTGATTTATTATTTTTAATAAAAGTTAATAAAGGCAAATAACATGGAATATGATTTAGGAAAATTAACAGACATTGATTTTGAAGAACTTGTAAGAGATTTATTGCAAATGCACTTTAAGATACCTTTAATAGAGAGTTTTAAAACAGGAACAGATAAAGGAATAGACTTAAGATATACTAAGTTAAATAAAAAAACAATAATACAATGTAAGCACTATATCAAATCGGGGTTTAATTCATTAAAGTATCAATTAAAAAATAGCGAATTGCCAAAAATAAAAAAATTAAATCCTGAAAGATATATTGTTGTAGCTTCTGTTGAAATGAATCCTCAAGAAAAAGAGCTGATTTTTAATGAGTTGTCTCCATATATAAAAACTACTGAAGATATAATATCTTTGAATGATATTCTGAATCTTATAAGAAAACATGATGATATAGTAAAAAAACATATAAAATTGTGGCTTACAAGTTCAGCTGTTTTAAAAGAAATTTTGTTTCAACAATTTAACAATTCATCTATAGTAAAAACAGAAGAATTGATAAGAAGAATACAAGAAAAAGCTCCAAAGTATGTTCAAACAAAATCTTTTAATGAAGCGCTAGATAAATTAAATGAGAATAAAGTTATAATAGTATCAGGAAATGCAGGAATAGGGAAAACTTTTTTATCAGAAATGATAATTTATTCTCTATTAAAAGATAAATTTACTCCAATTGAAATAATAAAAGACGTTGAAGAAGGAAGAAATATTTTTGATAAAGATCTTAAACAAGTTTTTTATTATGATGATTTTTTAGGAAAAACATTTTCTAATGATTTAGGAAAAAATGAAGATGAAAATTTAATCAAATTCATGGACTTAATAAAAAATACAAATAATAAACTATTCATATTAACAACAAGAGAGCATTTATTAACTAATTCAATACATCTATCAGAATGCTTTCAAAATAGTTCATTAGAAGAAAAAAAGGTTTTGATAACTATAGAAGATTATGAACTTATAGAAAAAGCAAGAATTCTTTATAATCACTTATATTATTCTAAACTTGAAAAAGAGCATATAATTAAGCTAATAGAGGATAAAAAATATAAAAAAATAATAGAGCATAAAAGTTATACACCTAGATTAGTAGAATGGATGACAAATGTAAAAAATTTAAAAGATTTAGCAGCAAAAGATTATTTCCAATTTTTTATAGATAATTTAAATAATCCTGAAAAGATATGGAGATTTGCTTTTGAAAAACAAATAAGTGAAAAATCAAAACATTTACTTCTGGCTATATATGTAGAGAGTAATAATTATATAAACAGATATGATAATTTAAAAGAAACCTTTAACAGATTACATAGTGTTTTATGTAATAAGTATAATACTCCCTACGAAGCTATAGATTTCGAGCTAGCGTTAAAAGAATTAGAAGGTAGCTTTATAAAAATTAGTAAGACATCTTATAGCCCGTATCCTAACATTTCATTTTTTGACCCATCAGTACAAGATTTTATTGAAAATTATATAACAGATTGCAGTTATAATCTTGAAGATTTAATTTCTATAGTTAATAGGCTGGATCATTTTGCAACTATTTCTGGAGTTATATTTTTGTTAAATAAAAAAGAATCTTCAACGAGAGATTTTACTTATTTATTAAGTAAGATAAATAAAATTTTTACAAAAGAAAAAGATAATAAAATATCATCTATGAAAATTAAAAATATAAGATCTTTGGTCTTATCTTTAATAAAAATTAGCTCTTATGTAAATTCCGAATTTTTAGAAAAAATGATAGAAGAAGGAATTCAAATTTTACTAAAAGAGGAAGATTTTGAATTGCATAGGGAGTTAATAGCCATTTTGGAGTATATAAGCTTTTCAAAATTTACTAAAAAATTAAAAATTGAAAACCTAAAGCAAGATATAATAAACGGTGTTGTAAAAAGAAGCAATTCAGGAGAAATGGATAGTTATGAGTTTGATATTTTAAAAGATATATTTGAGGAGCATACAGATCTATTTGATAACGACAAGTTAAATATAATAAAAAGCTCATTTTTATCATATCTTAAGTCTTCTTGTTTGTCAGAGTGTAAGGAAAACTGTGATTCTGCTTTTAATGTTGAATTATTTATAGATAATATCAATGAGATTAGGAATGTTTTTGAGATAAATTTAAAAGACTGTTCAGATATTGTAATAGGATTAGACGATATCTATCATGAAATAAAAGATAATGAAAGACCAGAAGAATTAGACTTCGAAAGAAATTATGAAAATGCTTCAGAAATAGCAGATACAAATAATTATATTGAGGAAATGTTTAATCTTTTAAGTGTAAAGCTATAAGGGTTTTCTGAGTTTTGGTATCCCTGTGGTATCTCAGCCAGATAATAAAAAAGCCACATCTCTTGGAAGTGGCGGAAATGATGGAGCAAGTGAAGGGGCTCGAACCCTCGACCTCCTCCTTGGCAAGGAGGCGCTCTAGCCAACTGAGCTACACTTGCGAGACCAAAAGATATTATATGTACTCAAATCCAAAAATCAAGGACTAATTTATACTTTTTCGATTAGACAATGCACTTTGTAATGTTCCCTCATCAATATATTCTAAATCAGAACCAATAGGAACTCCATGTGCAAGCTCACAATACTTAACCTTATCTCCAAGTTCTTGCATTATGAAATATTGCATAGTTTTGCCGTCTATATTAAGTGGCATAGCAAATATGATTTCGTCCACCCCACGACTTTCTATAAGTTTTTTTAAATTTCCAACCACAGATTCAAGATTATCACCGTATTTCTTTAAAATGGAATCATTCAAAATAAAGTATTTACCCTTATATTCTCCAGTTTTTTCAATAACCCATAAAGACATAACGTCTTTAACTACACAAATAGTCTTATCATCACGGGATTTATCATTACATATAGAACAAGGATTGGTTTCGTCCAAGTTTCCACAATGCTTGCAAGGTGATATTTTTTCTTTAGCCTCAATTAAGGCGTCTATTAATGGATTAAGCAACACTTCCTTCTTATTTAAAAGATGTAAAGTGATTTTCATAGCCGATCTTTTTCCAAGAGATGGGAATTTTGATAGGTAAGAGCTTAATTTTTCGATAATTTTATTTTCTGTCATAGGCTTGATTTTAAGGCTTTCTAATTAAAAAGCAAAGGAAAAATTATAAATTTAAGGTCAAAATACTTGACTTATTCATTTTTTTCTACTATAATTATCAATGTCAAAAAAACAACCTCCCATTTTTTATTTTTAAGCCTAAAATATCAAGGAAAATGGAACTTAATAAGGAAAATTAATGCATATCAAAGAGCTAAAAGGCAAAACGCCAGCCGAACTTATCAAAATGGCGGAAGAATTGGAAATTGAAAATCCATCCCAACACGACACACAACACCTCAGATTTATTATATTAAAAAAGATAGCAGTCAACGGAGAAACTCTCCTTGGGGATGGTACTTTAGAAATTTTAACTGATGGTTTTGGATTTTTAAGAGCCCCAGAAATGAATTACTATGCAGGTCCAGATGATTTATATGTATCACCTAATTTGATAAGAAAATATGGCTTAAAGACCGGAGATGTTATTGAAGGTGAAGTAAAATCTCCTAAAGACAATGAAAGATATTTTGCATTAAAAACAGTAAACACAATTAACGGTGGCGACCCAAAGAAAATAAGACACCGTGTAGCATTTGACTCTCTGACTCCATTATACCCAGATCAACATTTGAAAATGGAATTGGACGATAAAAAAGATTCAACTCAAGATATAACAACTCGTATAATAGATTTAATAGCTCCACAAGGTAAAGGCCAACGTGGATTGATTGTGGCTCCTCCAAAAGCTGGTAAAACAATCATGCTACAAAATATAGCTCATGCAATAACAGCAAACCATCCTGAAATTCAATTAATAGTTCTTTTAATAGACGAACGTCCAGAAGAAGTGACAGACATGAAAAGGTCTGTAAAAGGTGAAGTAGTATCATCTACATTTGATGAACCAGCATCTCGTCACGTTCAAGTAGCCGAAATGGTTATAGAAAAAGCAAAAAGAATGGTTGAATCAGGAAAAGACGTAGTTATCCTTCTTGATTCTATTACAAGATTAGGCCGTGCATATAACACAGTAATTCCATCATCTGGAAAAGTTTTAACAGGTGGAGTAGACGCTAATGCTCTTCAACGTCCAAAACGATTCTTTGGTGCAGCTCGTAATATAGAAGAGGGTGGATCATTGACTATTATAGCAACAGCATTAATAGAAACAGGGTCACGTATGGACGAAGTTATCTTTGAAGAATTTAAAGGAACAGGAAACTCAGAAATCATATTGGATAGAAAACTTGCAGACACAAGAATCTTCCCAGCAATTGATATAACAAAGTCAGGAACAAGAAAAGAGGATTTATTAGTTCCAGCAGCAGACTTACAAAAAATGTGGATTTTAAGAAGAATCTTACAACCAATGGGTGTGGTAGATGCAATGAAATTCTTACTTGATAAAATTAAAGCAACCAAGAATAATGCCGAGTTCTTTAATTCTATGAACCAATAAAAAATCACCCAGCTAAACGCTGGGTATTTTTTGATAATTTTCCTAGGAATCTATACTTGTTTACTTAGTTCAAAAATAATTTAATTCTTTCTTTATTAACTCTAAGAAAGGACTAAATATGAAGAAAATAATATTTATATTAGCTGTGTTAACAATTTCTTTATCACAAGCAAACATAACTAAAACAATTGAAATAGCCAATAAGAAAACGCCTACAATGCAAGAATTGAATAACTTATATGCAAGGAGAGGTAATCAAGGTTGTTGTTCACATCATGGTGGAGTAAGAGGTTGTGATAGTAATTCTGGAAAATTACTTTGTAATGATGGGACATTAAGTCCTTCTTGCAGATGCTAAAAAGCAGAATTTGCTCTTTTTTATTGCAGAATCAGAATTTGTGAATTAGTCTACAAGTAAACTTATATAAACAAACCTAAAAATATATATTATGAAAGATAAAGATTTAAACATTCAAATCTGCCCGACTTGGGTTAAGTTTTTGAATACCCAAAATGACAAATGGTTCAATTGTGGCAGGGAAATTAGTTATACAAACTGTGAAGAATTTTTAATAGTTCTTGACCGAGATATGAAAGTCTGTGTTCTCGTAAGAAAGGATACAATGAAAGAATTTAAACTTTTCAATCTTGTAGAAAGTTTTTATACAACTGAAAAAGATTTAGTAATGAAATCTTTAGATGGTAGAACATTTACAATAAAATTTGAATCAATTCAAAATTATCTTAATTATCGTAATCGAAAAAAAGCCTCTTAAAGGGGCTTTTTTATTTGCAGAAAACTAAAGCGTGCAACTTCAAGTTGGTGGCGTCCAGGCCAGGAATCGAACCTGAAACTGATTCTTAGGAGGAACCCGTTATATCCATTTAACTACAAGGACAAATATTTTTTATTAATCCTGTTAAACTGTGGAAAGTCACCTTTCCACATTTTAATAGGATATTAACTATATATCTAAGTCTCTGTTACTTATTTTATTAAGTATTTCTTTTATAAATCCAGAAATTTCGATTCCATTTTCTTGTTTATTATCACGAGTACGAATAGAAATCTTTCCTTCATCTTCTTCTTTTTGACCTACTAAGATCATATAAGGAATTTTTTGAAGTTGAGCATCTCTAATTCTTTTTTGCATAGATTCATTTGAATAATCTTTTTCAATTGTAATTCCAGCTTTTTTGAATTCTTCATAAACCTTATCAGCATATTCAATATGTTTTTCAGATATAGGAATCATAACAGCTTTAACAGGAGCAAGCCATAAAGGAAACTTTCCATCATAGTTTTCAATTAAAATACCCAAAAATCTTTCAATAGAACCAAGAATAGCTCTGTGCCACATTACAGGTCTTTGTTTTGAACCATCTTCTGCTATATAGCTCAAATCAAATCTTTCTGGCAAGCTCATATCAAGTTGCACAGTTCCCATTTGCCATGAACGACCAATAGAATCTTTCAAAACAAATTCAAGTTTAGGTCCATAAAAAGCACCTTCACCTTCTTGAATTTCATATTTATATCCATTATGGTCTAACACATCCATTAATGCTTTTTCTGAAATATCCCAAATTTCATCTGACCCGATTCTTTTTTCTGGACGAGTTGATAATTTGATTTCTACATTTTCAAATCCAAAACCTTTATAAATTTCAAAAATGAATTTTACAGTCTTCAAACATTCTTCTTCCATTTGTGCTTTTGTACAAAATATATGAGCATCATCTTGAGTAAATTCACGAACTCTAAGTAATCCATGTAAAGCGCCACTTGCTTCATAACGATTTACTTCACCAAATTCTGCAACTCTTAAAGGTAAATCTTTATATGATTTAATGCCTTGTCCGAAAATCAACATTCCACCAGGGCAATTCATAGGTCGTATACAAAACACTTTATCATCTTCAGTTTTGCCAGAATAATTATGTTGACCATATTTTTCCCAGTGACCTGAAGTTTCCCATAAAACTCTGTCCATTACACGTGGAGTTTTTACTTCTATATAGCCAGCATCTTGTTGTTTCTTTCTCATAAATTCAATTAGGTTACGATAAATTGTATACCCTTTATCATGCCAAAAAACAGCACCTGGTGCATAATCTGGCTCAAAGTGGAAAAGATCCAAAGCAGGTCCTAATTTTCTGTGGTCTCTTTTTTCAGCTTCTTCACGTTGAGCAATATAAGCATCAAGTTCTTCTTTAGTTGCAAATACAAGAGCATAAATTCTTTGAAGCATTTTATTATTAGAATCACCTCTCCAATAAGCTCCAGCTATTTTATCAAGTTTGAAACTATCACGAGGTAAATCTGAAGTAGAATCAACATGAGGTCCTCTACATAAATCTACAAAGTTACGAAGTTTATAAACAGAAATTTCTTCATCTGCTGGTAAGTTTTGTATTAAATCTATTTTATATGGTTGATCAGCAAACATTTTAAGCGCTTCGTCTTTGCTTAGTGCTTCTCGTACAAATCTTCCATCTGATTTAATTATTTTTCTCATTTCAAATTCAATCTTAGCAAAATCTTCTTCGCTGAATCTGTGTTCCAAGTCAAAGTCATAGTAAAAACCATTATCTATGTCAGGTCCAATAGCAAATTTAACATCTCCAAAGAGATTTTTCACAGCAGCGGCCATAACGTGTGCAAGAGAATGGCGAATAACATTAATAGAATAAGACATTTAAAATCCTTTTTGTTTTTAATTATTGTATTATTTTTTTATAAAATTGAAAGTAAAAAATAGCGAAATGACCCCTTAAGGGGTTGTAGTGAAAAAACAAAAATTTGTTCTAAATATTTTCATAAACTTAATTATAGGAAAAATTTAAGATATTTTCAATAAAAAATTAAATGTTATTATTAAACTTGTTAAATTGTTAAAAACCTGTTTTTTAATAATTTAATAAGTTATTTAAAAGTCGTCTTTAAAAAATAACAATTTTATGTTATAATAAACCTTATGAATAAAATATTAGCTATATCATTATTACTATGCACAAATTCATTTGCTCAAAGCATTGAAGCTTTGGACAGAGAGCTTATTCAAATGGATAAGCAAATTAAAGAGTTGTCTGATTTAAGAGCAAAAAAAGAAGCTGATTTAGAAAATTGTGCAAACTCAGTAAAGAATTTTAAAATAGCAGGTATATCTACATTATCTTTAACAGGTGTTCTTGCAACAACAAATATAGTTCAAGGTGTTCAAAGAGGAAATGTATCAGAAGAAATAGACAGTATTCAAACAAAACGTTATTTGGCTAATAAACCTAAAGAAGAATCAGGAAAAAAAGAAAAACCAAAAACAGAAACAGAGAAAAAATTAGAAGCTATCATGACACAACCGCTTCCAGAAAATCAAAAAGATTTAGAAAATTTATATCTTTGGTCTGAGAGCTATGTAAGAAAAAATCCTAAAGATATTCCAGAAGGATTTAGCTCAAAGCAATTTCAAATGCTTAAAGTGTTAAATGAAAAAGGTTCAGACCTTGTTAATCAAGAAATCAAAGAAATGAAGATTGAAGAAGAACAAAAGAAACAACAAACAGCAGCCAAAGCATCAACAGAATCAAACAAGGAAAGTGCTCTTGAAAAAGAAATTAAATCAGGTTTAGTTGTTTTAGATTTTGGAGCAAATTGGTGTAGTCATTGCAAAGCATTGGATAAAAAGCTTGAAGAAGTTTCTAAAGATTATCCTAATGTAAAAATTATAAAAGTTGATATAGATGCAGAAAAGAAAATTGCATCAAATTATAATCTATTAAAAGAACCTGTTCCAATATTAATCTTTTTAAAAGATGGAAAAGAAACTGATCGTTTAAAGGGAAACCCGAAAGAAGATAAAGAAATTATAAACAGAATGAAAAAACTGCAAGGATAAAATATGAAAAAGTTTTTAATAAAAGCATTTTTTATAATCATTTTAATATCTGCTTTAGTTTTTGGATATTTTTATGCTATTGATTACATAAAACAAAAGTATCCCGCAACAACAAAGAAAACGAAAGTAATAAAAGTAGACGCTAAAACTATTAAAAATAATATTTCACAATCTGTATCAGAAGTAAAAGCATCAAAAGATAAAAAAGCTTCAACTGCACAACCAGCAACATCAGCTCCGCAACCAGTTTCTGAGCCAGAACCTGCTCAAGAATCTAATTGGACTGAGGATACTGGTATTTCAGACGAACCAACAAACTTCGATTATTAATTTATATATAGAATAAAATAGTTATTATTAATCCTGTTAAATTGTTAAAAACCATGTTTTTAATAATTTCATAGGATAGCATCAATTAAAAAAGGGCTTGAATAATCAAACCCTAATAAAGCGATGGAACGTCAGGTTCCTATTTTCCAAAGAACATTTTTTCTTTAGAAAGTCTTTTATTTTCGCGTCTAACTGCTTCTTTAAAGAGTCTTTTACGTCTTTCAGTAGGTTTTTCAAATGCCATTCTCATTTTGATTTCGCGTCCCAAGCCTTCTTTTTGGGCTTTTTTCTTAATAACGTTGATAGCTTGTTCAACATTATTATTTCTAACTACTACTTTCACCATATAAAATCACCCCCTGGGCAGCTTAAATTGTTAATAACGGGAACTATTTATATAACAAAAAAAAAATTAAATCAACACTTTAATATTTAAAAAATATAGTTTATAATGGTGGTTCTTTAATAAAAAAGGAGATAAAAATGACAAAAGTAGCAATAAACGGAATGGGTCGAATTGGAAGACTTGTTTTGTCAGCTTATTTAGAAAGTGATAATAAAGATATAGAAATTGTAGCAGTAAACGATTTAAGTGAAATTGAAACAACTGCACATCTATTAAAATATGACAGCGTTCATGGTATCGCTCCATATGATGTAAAGGTAGAAGGAAATGCCTTAGTAATTAACGGCAAAAAGATTGAATTCTTTGCAGAAAAAGATCCTGCAAATCTTCCATGGGGAAAATTAGGAATTGATATAGTAGCAGAATGCACTGGAGTATTTACAGACAAAGAAAAAGCATCAGCTCATTTAACAGCTGGCGCAAAGAAAGTATTAATTTCAGCTCCTGCAAAAGGTGATGATCTAACTATCGTATACGGTGTAAATCATGAAAAAATTACATCAGATATGACAATGTTTTCAAACGCATCATGTACAACAAACTGTCTAGCTCCAATCGCATCAGTAATTGATAAGAACTTTGGAATAGTAGAAGGTTACATGACAACAGTTCATGCTTATACTGGGGATCAAAAATTAGTAGACACAGCACACAAAGACTTACGTCGTGCACGTGCAGCTGCATTATCTATGATTCCATCATCAACTGGTGCTGCTAATGCTATTGGTAAAGTTATCCCAAGTATAGATGGAAAGTTGAAAGGATGTGCAATCCGTGTTCCAACTCCAGATGTATCTATGGTTGACTTATGTGTAACAGTTGCAAAAGATGTAACAATTGAAGAAGTAAATAAAGCTATGTTATTAGCTTCAACAACAGAACTAGAAGGTGTTTTAGAATATAATGCTCTTCCATTAGTTTCAGTTGATTTCACACACAATCCAGCATCATCAATTTTTGATTCAACTCAAACAGAAGTTGTAGGAAAAAGATTCTTACGTGTTGTTTCATGGTATGATAACGAATGGGGTTTCTCTAATCGTATGATTGATACTATGTCAGCAATTGGCAAGAAAATGTAAAAACTAACCCGCTCAAGCGGGTTTTTAAATATCTAACATTAATTAAAAAATTATTATTATTTATTGTTAAAACTGTTAAAAAGCCTCTTTTTAATAGTTTTAATAATTTAATGAAAAAATGAAAGTGTCCACGTCAGGTGGAAAGGGGGTTCTGTTGATAGGTCCCCCAAAAACCCCACTTAATCGTGATTAGACAATTAAGGATTGCGCTAAATGCGGTTCGCTTTTTCGCTTAAATTAAGCAGCTAAAGCTAATCTATTGTTAGAATTTGCATTTATATTTAAATACTTTTTAACGATAGTAACATCGGGCATAGCTCTACTCTTTATTGCAAATGTCGAATCTGTATCAGCCCCATAATAAAATCTTTTTTTGATGGTGGAGCTGCCGGGTACCGCCCCCGGGTCCATAAAGCCTATTTCAATAAAGGTTTAACACCATATCCTTTCGGCATAAATAATATATGTAAAATTTAATCAAAAATCAATGTTTTTCTTGACATATCGCAATTTTTGAGCTAATCTTGCCACATCTAATTCCCGAATAACAAAAAACGAAAGGGTGCGGGACATCTACTTCAGTTGGCGAGTATCGCTCATTGAGGTTAAAATTTCGTATTTCAACAAAGGTAGAAAAAATGATAAAAATAAGACTATCAAGAAAAGGATCAAAAAAACGTCCTTTTTACCACATAGTAGCAGCTGACTCAAGATATCCAAGAGACGGTCGTTATTTAGAAAAACTTGGAACATTCAATCCAATGTTACCAAAAGATTCAAAAGACAGAGTATTAATGAATATTGAAGCTATCAAAGCTTGGATTGCAAAAGGTGCTCAAGTTACAGACAGAGTTGCAAAATTCTTAACAAACGCTGGTCAAATGGAAGCAAAGAAAATCTATCCACAAACAAAGCAAGATAAACCAAAAGCAAAAACTGTGGAAAGATTAAAAGAAAAAGCAGCTAAAGTTGCAGCATTAGAAGAAGCTAAAAAAGCAGAAATTGAAGCAGCAGAGGCAGCAAAAAAACAGGCTGAAGAAGAAGCAAAAGCAGCATTAGCAGCAGCAACTGAAACTCAAGATACCGTAACTGAAATGTCTGCAGAAAATACAGCTAATTCAGCTGATGAAGCAAAAGCAGAAGTTGCTAAAGACGAAGAATTAACAGCAGCAAGTGAGTAAGATATGAATAATGATTTCATTCCAGTAGGAAAAATTTTATCATCACATGGATTATCAGGTTGTGTAAAGATTAAGTCTTTCACACATAATCCTAATTCTATATTTGAATACAAAAATATAGTTGATGAAGATGGTAAAGTTTACGAAATCAAAAGATATGGAAATACTCAAGGCAATAGTTTAGTTGCTTGTATAAAAGGTGTAACAACCAGAGAAGAAGCAGATAAATTAAGAAACAAAGAATTATTTTTAAAAAAGTCATATCTTCCAAAATTGGACGAAGGAAATTTTTATATAAATGATTTAAAAGGCCTAACTGTTAAGAACCAAAAAAATGATACAATTGGTACTGTGCATAATATAATAAATTATGGTGCTGGTGATATCATAGAAATTATTACACAACAAGATGATAAAAGATTAATTTCTTTTAATAATGATGCTATATTAAATATAGACCTAAATAAAAAGGAACTTTTAATTAATGAAGGACACTTGCTATAAAGCAACAGTTTTGACTCTTTTTCCAGAGAATTTTCCAGGAATATTAGAAACTTCTATTCCAGGGATTGGGTTAAAGAAAGGTGCTTGGGAATTAAAAGTTGTAAATATAAGAGATTTTGCATCAGATAAAAGAAAGACTGTTGATGATACTCCATGTGGTGGTGGTGCCGGAATGGTAATGAAACCAGATGTAATAGGACAAGCAATAGAGTCATTAGACAAAGTTGAAAAGAAAAATATGTTCTATTTATCGCCTCGCGGACAAGTATTAAATAATGAAAAAGTAAAAGAGTTAAGAGATTTAAAATCTATAACTTTAATATGTGGTCATTATGAAGGACTTGACGAAAGAGTTTTAGAGTATTATAACATAAAAGAGTTAAGTATCGGTGATTATGTAACATCCGGTGGGGAAGTAGCAGCACTCGTAGTGCTGGATACCATTGTTAGACAACTTCCTAACGTTCTGGGGGATGCTGCGTCTTTGCTTGAAGAAAGTTTTGAGGGAGGACTTTTAGAATATCCAAACTATACTCGACCAATTGAGTGGAATGGACTAAAAGTACCAGAAGTCTTACTTTCAGGAAACCATAAGGAAATAACTTTATGGAAGAAAAAAAAGAGCCAAGAAATTACCAAAAAAAACAGACCAGATCTGTGGAATAAATATAATGAAACAAGAAAGGAAAAGAAATGTTAAATTTATTAAAAATATTTGAAAAGAAAAAAATCGATTCTTTATCAAATAATTCAATCGACAAATTTGAACCAGGGGACACAGTAAAAGTTCACTGTAAAATTGTTGAAGGTAAAAGAGAAAGAATCCAAATTTTTGAAGGCGTATGTATTGCAAGAAAAAATGCTGGAATTAATTCATCATTTACAGTAAGAAAAATTTCATTTGGCGAAGGTGTAGAAAGAGTATTCCCACTTTATTCTCCAGCTATTGCTAAAATAGAAAATATAAGAATTGGAAAAGTAAGACGTGCAAAACTTTACTACCTACGTGATTTAAAAGGACGTAAAGCTCGTATTTCAGAAGATCTTCTAAAAGCACAAAAAGCAAGAGAAGAAGCTGCTAAGTCTGAAGAATAAAAATTAAATTAAAAGCCGGAAAAGGAGGAATTTTTAATGGGAGTATATAACAAAGGAAAGAAGTACTTTTCTGGCTTTTTAAAATCAGTTTATGGGTTCGTAAAGAACGAAAAACCATTAGATACCCTAGCAGGGCTTTTCGTAATCTTTGTGGCCCTTTTCTTTTTATCTTGGTCATTATCTAAAGCAGACTTAAAAAAGGTAAAAGGATATAATATAATTGCAACATTTTCTCAAACAGGTGGTTTAAATAACGGAGCTGACGTTATAATAAATGGTGTAAAAGTAGGAAGTGTAAAGTCAATAGAAATAAATAAAACAACATTTTCAGTTATAATAAAAATGTCTATTGAAAATGATATTAAGCTTCCGCAAGATTCAATCGCTGAAATAACAACATCAGGGTTAATGGGTAGTAAATACATTAAAGTTAATATTGGAAAATCAAAAGAAATCTTAAAAGAAAACGATTCTATCAAAACAACAAATTATGCATCATTAGAAGAAATAATAGGTCAAATATTATTCTCATCAAAAGAAAGTAAAGATAGTGATGATGAAACTATTGAAGAAGAAAAAACTACAGGAGAAGAATAAATGAAAAAAATTTTATTTTTTGCATGTGCATTATTTTGTTTTAATGTAGCAGCTCAAACAGAAGTTGCCCCAACTCCTACAACCACAATATCAAATGCAGGTGAAGTTGAATATAAAAAGGCAATTTTAAATATAGTAAATAAAAAAAAGGGTCAATTTAAGAATATAGAAATCATAGTAGGAAGTGAAAACAGTTTTGAAAATGTTTTCATAAAGTTAAATTCTTGCAAAATGAGAAAGACTGCTATACCAAATGATTTTTGGGCATTTATAAATTTCAAAAATCAAGATATCTTATTTGAACAAGACGATACATTTTCAGAAGAAGTGATTCGCAATAAGAATATAAATCTATGGTTAAGTTCAGCCTATCCATCAATATCAGGGATAGAAGATGAAACATATGACATAACTTTAATTCGTTGTGAGAATTAAAAGTTTTCATAACTTACTTTAAAAACACAAAAGAGCCTTTAAAAAAGGCTCTTAACTATTTACACTTTACTTATCAGAATTGAACTGAATTTGGGTCTTTAATGATTGCGCGGAGTTTTTCCACGTCGAAGCTTTGTTTTCCATTTTTTGATGTTTCAACATAAACCATATCGCCGTCTTGGTAAACAAGATCAACTCCGTACAGTTTTTTGAAAACCTGCATGGTATCAGTTCTGACAATATCCATTTGCTTCATTTCCAAATTATGTACGACGATAAACTCATCAAACATTATGTGTTGGACAGAAGCCGGATAAATCAACTCTTTCTTTAATGAGTTTCTGAAACGTATAGCAGGAACACGAACTTCCTTTACTTCAATTTTCTTCTTTTTCATTGGATTTATTTTTAAGTTTGAATTAATTTATAATAATAACATAGGTATAAAAACTTATTTTGTCAATAATTATTCAAAATGCTGAAATATACTAAAATCAAACACTTAGTTTTTGTATAGAAAGAATAATAAAGTCTCCAGGTTCAACCTGGTTAGAATTGAGCACCAAATGAGAGTAAGAAACGTTCTAGACGGTCATATGGCTCATATTGTAAAGGTTTAGCCCATGAAACATTGATTTCACCCATAGGAGTATACCATTTGATACCAAAACCAACAGAAGTTCTCCAAGTATCATCATAGTACATTGTATTATAATCTAAGTCAGCAGGTTTTCCTAACTTACCATAATCATAGAATACAAAGCCAGAAATCTTATATTCTTTAGGCAACCCAAGAGGGAAGTTCAATTGAACAGTTCCATACATTTCAGAATATGCACCTAATGAATAGTTTCTATAAATTTTATCTCTTGCACCAATACCAGCAACGTGGAATCCACGAAGTGTTTCACCACCAAGATTATAACGATATGATTTCTTAATATATTCATCTTTAATAGGTTGGATATATCCAGCATTAAAAGATAATCCTAATTGCCATTCATTTTCCCAGAAATTTCTATAAAAGAATGCTTTAAATTCAGGTTGTATAAAATGTTCATCTCCATTCAATCCAGCATAGTTCAAACCAAAAGACATATAGTAACCACGTTTTGTTAAGTTAACATAATCAGTTTTAATACTAGCAATAGATATAGTTTGATCAATTAAACGGATAGTAGAAGCACCTTCTTCCTTTTGAGCATATTGAGGAGGTGTTCCAACGATATTAGTAATATCATCGATTCTTTGAGAAACTCTAACGAAGTGTCTAACATTATCAAAATAATTCCATGCAAATCTAAAACCCACACCAAAACGGGTCATGTCATAACCATAATCATCTTTATATCTGAAGTATGAGTAATCAATATCAGCACCAGCTGACAAATCATAATCCATGAAATATGGTTCTGTAAAAGATATAACAGCTCTGCTTTGTTTATTAGAATATTGTCCAGTAAGTCCAAGAGTTTGACCACGTCCCATAAAGTTCTTTTCTTTAATCCCGGCTTCAACAAAACCACCATTATAAGAGCTCCATCCAAAACCAAAATTAACTTCACCAGTTGATTGTTCTTCAATTTCAGTTAAAAGATTTAATTTATCAGGATCGCCGTCTACACCTTTAGTTACAACTTTAGCAGATTTAAAATATCCTGTTCCCATAAGTTTTTGTTCTGTTCTTTTTAATTCAGAAAGATTAAAAGCATCTCCTTCTTTTGTTTTGAACTCTCTCTCAATAACATAATCCATAGTACGAACATTACCAACTATATCACTTCTGTTGATATACATTTTCTTTGTAGGCATAACCTTAAATGTAATATCAATAGTATTCTTTTCTTTATGTTGAGTAGGTACAGGAACAATACGAATAAAAGCATAACCGCTGTCAGCAATTTTATCTTGCATCTTTCTAATAGATAAATCTACTTGAGAAGCATCATAATATTCCCCTTCTTTAACTTCTAAATATCTATATAAATCTTTTGTTTTTATTTCTTTAATTGAATTATCAATATCTAATTTTCCGATTCGATATCTCTTACCTTCAGTAATATATATTTTCATAAAATATCCTGATTTATCATAAGTAAGATTAGAAACTACTTCTTTAATACGAAAATCTACAAACCCATTATTCAAATAAAATTGTGTTAATAATTCTTGATCATAAAGGATTCGATCAGGATCATAAGTAGTCACAGATGAAAAGAATCTCCACCATCTGTCTTCCTTAGACATTAAAACATATTTCAAAGCATTATCAGAAAAATATGTATTACCTTCAAAATCTATTTCTTCAATATAAGTTTTCTTATTTTCTTTTATATTAAAAACAATATTAACTCTGTTTTGGTCTTTCTTTTGAATATCAGGTTTAATTTCAACTCTATAAAACCCACTACGTTTATAAAGTTCAATCATACGATTAATAGCATCATTAACAACATATTCACTATAAACAGAACGAGGTTTTAAATTTATTTCAGAAAGCAAAGTGTCATTATCTAAGTCTTTGTTTCCATTAAATTCAATCAAGTTAATAGTAGGATTTTCTGTAACCTTAACTCTTAAAGTATTACCAACTATATTCATTTGAATATTTTCAAAAAGATCTAATCCATAAAGTTTTTTAATCATTTCATTAATTTTAGAATCAGAAACATCAGTTCCTTTTTTAATATCAAGTTCAGATATAATTACTTCCTTATCGATTCGCTTTACGCCATCAACTTCAACGTTATTAATAACCACAGCAAAGGCTTGGCTACTAAATAATAAAGCAATTAATACAAATAAAAGTTTTCTCATTATTTTCCTAATAGCCTTAATATATCGTTAAAGTTTGAAAGTACAAGTAAAAATAATAAAATTCCAAGACCTATATATGCAAAGAAGTTATAAAACTTTTCTGACACTGGTTTTCCGCGAATTGCTTCAATTATTAAAAATACAATATGTCCACCATCAAGAACTGGAATAGGGAATAAATTTAGCAATCCTAAGTTAATAGAAATAAATGCTAAGAAATATAAGAAATTATAAATTCCACCATCAGCTGATTCTTTAGATACTTTTGCAATTTGAATAAATCCGCCAAGTTCTTTTGAAGAACGTTCTCCAAGAAGAAGTTGTTTTATCCCTGTAATCATAGTTGTTGCTTGACTCCAGAAATCTTTAAAAGTTTCCACAACAGTTTGTCCAAAAGGTAATTTTTTAATATCTTCACTAGACACTCCAGTTTTAATACCAATAACAAAAGACTTTCCACTTTTAACAGGTATAACAGATTTAACTATTTCTTTACCACTTCTAAGTACAATAAGATTTACTTCTTTTTCTTGGTTTAACATTAATTCTTTTTGAAGAGATTTAAAATCTTTGATTTCAACATTATTAAATTTAGAAATAACATCACCTTTCATAATTCCAACTTGTTGAGCAGGCATTCCATCAAC
Organism: Alphaproteobacteria bacterium; assembly: GCA_031549385.1. Taxonomy (GTDB): domain Bacteria; phylum Pseudomonadota; class Alphaproteobacteria; order Rs-D84; family SZUA-605; genus JAVBPW01. The sequence goes on along the minus strand of JAVBPW010000001.1, from coordinate 148,792 downwards.
TACATCAGAAACAAGAGCAGGGGTCTTAGGAACTCCTACAAATTGAAATAAGCAGAATATAATAATCAAAGCACTAACAAAATTAAATAACACACCACCAATTATAATAGAAAATCTTTGCCACCAGCTTTTAAATAGAAAATGTTGTTTTTTTACATCTTTATCAAGTTCTTTTAATTTTTTATCAGTAGGCATATCTTCTTGACCAAGCATTTTAACATAACCACCAAGTGGTATCCAGCCAATTTGCCATTGAGTACCTTTTTTATCTTTCCATTTTAAGAGTGGTTTTCCAAAGCAAATAGAAAAAGTTTCAACCTTAACACCTGCAAGTCTAGCAAAAGTAAAATGACCAAGTTCATGAATAAGAACTATGATACCAAGTGTAATTAAAAAATATATAACAGTTAACATTTATATGTACCCCTTAAATCCAAAATAAAATTTGAACAACAAAAATTAAAAATATGAAACTATCTAATCTATCCAACACTCCACCATGTCCTGGGATAAGATGAGAACTATCTTTCACGCCGCCAACTCTCTTAACATAAGATTCGAATAAATCGCCAATTTGAGCAATTATACAACCAGCAATAGCAATTCCTATAAAATAATTAAATGATAATTTAAAAGGTAAAAGAGTATAAATCAACCAAGAACAAAGTCCAGTAAGAACAAGAGCTCCAAGTGCTCCTTCAATAGTTTTTCCAGGTGATATAGATGGTGCAAGTTTATGTTTACCAATGAGTTTTCCAACTATATATCCAAAAGTATCTGTCATAATTGAAATAGCAAAAATATAAACCATAAAAGTTAAAATATATACTGAAGGTAATTTAATAAGATAAAAGAATATAAAGTTAAATGACACAAGCAATATTGCAAGATACAGCAAATATACAATTGTCTTTTTTATATTCAATCTTGGTGTTGAAAGTAAATTAAAAACAATCAAGCTTCCTATTAGTAACGGAAAGAATATTGGAAGTTCTGCTATAAAACAAAAACAAAGAAGATTAATTGCAGTAAGAATTAAAGATTTAATAATATGCTTATTAAAGAAAATATTATTTAATTCCCAGAAACTAATAGCAATTACAGCATAAATAGTAGTATAAAAAAACCACAAGTTAGTTCCATTTTGTAAACAAATGATATTAAAAATTAAAACAGCGAGCAAAAAGCAAGCTGAAACTAATCTCTGAAAAAGATTAGATTTTACCAAATTTACGAGTGCGTTTATAAAATTCATCAATAGCCTCCTCTAATTTTTCCTTATTCATTTCTGGGAAGTAATACTTTGGAAAGTAAAATTCAGCATATTCACTTTGCCAAGGCATAAAACCAGAAAGTCTCTGTTGATTGCTAGGTCTAATAATTAAATCTGGATCAGGTAATCCAGCAGTCCATAAACAAGAAGAAAGATTTTCTTCTGTAATTTCTAAATTTTGATCATTAAGCTTTTTGATAGCTTCAAGTATTTCAACTCTTCCACCATAGTTGAAACAAATGTTTACAGTTGTTCCCTCATTATCTTTTGTTTCTTCTTCTAATTTTTCAGATAATTCAATAATATCTTTTGGAGCTGGAAAATTTCTTAGCCCACAAAGTCTAAATTTATTTTTGTTTTTCAAAATTTCTTTTTTGGAAGTTCTCAAATAAACTCTTGATAATTTCATCAACCATCTAACTTCTTCTGCAGATCTTTCAAAATTATCAATTCCCATAACCCATAAAGAAATAACTGGTATTTTAAATTCAGTTGCAGCATTAACAAGTCTTTTAACTGCTTCAGCACCTTCTCTGTGACCTAACATAGGTGGTATTCCTTTAGCCCTTGCCCAGGTGCGATTTCCGTCACAAATAATAGCTATATGGTTTAATTTTTTATCTTCGCTCATTTAAATTTACACTTCCATAATATCTTTTTCTTTTTTAGCTAAAAGTGTATCAATTTCAGCAATAAATTTATCAGTTATTTTTTGAATTTCTTCTTCATATCTTTTTTGATCATCTTCAGAAATATCTTTTGCTTTTTCAGCTGTCTTTAATGCATCCATTCCATCACGTCTAATATTTCTCACAGAAGTTTTTCCTTCTTCACCATATTTAGAAGCAACTTTTAAAAGTTCTTTTCTTCTTTCTTCATTTAAAGCTGGAAGTGGAATTCTGAGCAACGTTCCATCAACTGCAGGATTAAGTCCAAGTTCTGATTCGCGTATAGCTTTATCAACAGCACCAACCATTCCTTTATCCCAAACGCTAACAGAAATAGTTCTTGAATCAAGAACGTTTACAGATGCAACTTGAGCAATAGGCATCATAGCACCATAAGCACTAACCATAATAGGATCAAGCAGAGAAGATGAAGCACGTCCAGTACGTAATCCATTTAAATCACGTTTAAATACTTCATTAGCTTTTTCCATTTTTTCATTTAATTGATTTTTTAAATTATTGAAATCAAACATAAAATCTCCTTGAGAATTTTTTTAATAAATTTGAGTATAAGGAAAAATACCTAAAAATCAACCAAAATTTCGAGGAAATTAAACAAAAAAACATTGAATTTTTTTTATTATTATTCGTTGTTAAAACTGTTAAAAAATCTTTTAATAGTTTTATAACAAGACTAAACTAATCTGTAGTTTTCAAAGCATTAATAAAAGCGGTTTGAGGAATTTCAACTTTTCCAAATTGTCTCATTCTCTTCTTACCTTTCTTTTGCTTATCAAGAAGTTTTCTTTTTCGGCTAACATCTCCACCATAACATTTTGCAGTCACATCTTTTCTAAAAGCTGAAATAGTTTCTCTTGCAATAATTTTTCCACCGATTGCAGCTTGAATAGGAATTTTAAATTGATGAGGTGGAATAAGTTCTTTTAATTTTTCACAAATTTGACGTCCTTTAGATTCTGCGTGTGATTTATGAGCCATAAAAGATAAAGCATCAATAGGTTCTTCATTAATAAGTATAGAAACTTTAACAAGATCAGAACGTTCATACCCACAAATTTCATAATCAAAAGAAGCATATCCTGATGTATATGATTTTAATTTATCATAAAAATCGAAAACAATTTCATTCAAAGGTAATTTATAAATTACCATAGCACGACTTCCAATATAAGTAAGATTTTCTTGAATACCTCTTTTTTGAGTGCATAAATCTAACACCTTTCCAAGATATTGATCAGGAAGCATGATAGTAGCTCTCACATAAGGTTCTTCCATATATTCTATTAAAGTAGGATCAGGAAGGTCAGCAGGATTATGTAATTCCAACATAGTTCCACTTCTTAAGTGAACTTTATAAGCCACAGATGGAGCTGTACAAATTACATCTAAATCAAATTCTCTTTCTAATCTTTCAGTAATAATTTCCATATGGAGCAGACCTAAGAAACCACATCTGAATCCAAAACCAAGTGCTGCTGAATTTTCTACTTCATACATAAAAGATGAATCATTAAGAGCAAGCTTAGCAACAGATTCTTTAAGTAATGGATAATCATCAACATCAACAGGGAATATAGAAGAAAACACAACGGGTACGGATGGTTTAAAACCTTTTAACATTTCGGTGGATGGTTTTGCTACATTAGTAATAGTATCTCCAATCTTACAATCAGAAACATTTTTCATTCCTGTAATAATGTATCCTATTTCACCAACATTAATAGCTCCAGAATCTTTCATTTCAGGTAAGAAAAATCCAAGTCTATCAACTTTATAAGTAGCACCATTAGACATCATTTTAATAGTATCACCTTTTTTCAAAGTTCCATTTACTATTCTAACAAGAGTAATAATACCTTGATAAACGTCATACCAGCTATCAATTAACAAAGCTTGTAAATTAGCATTTTCATCACCCTTAGGTGCTGGGAGCTTATGAACAATTGCTTCTAAAATTTCTTTAATTCCAAGTCCTGTTTTTGCAGAAGCAAGAATTGCTTCACTTGCATCTAATCCAATAACTTCTTCAATTTGTTCTTTAATTTTTTCAGGTTCTGCTTGAGGTAAATCAGCTTTATTTAAAACTGGAATAATTTCTAAGTCATTTTCAATAGCCAAATAAACATTAGCAAGAGTTTGGGCTTCAACTCCTTGTGCTGCATCAACAACAAGCAATGCTCCTTCACATGCAGCAAGTGAGCGGGACACTTCGTAAGAAAAATCTACGTGTCCAGGAGTATCTAATAAATTCAAAATATAAGTTTGCCCATCATCAGCTTTATAATTAAGTCTAACAGTTTGAGCCTTAATAGTAATTCCTCTTTCTCTTTCAATATCCATATTGTCCAAGAGTTGTTCTTTCATTTCACGTTTTTCAACAGCTCCACAATATTCAATAAGTCTATCGGCAAGTGTAGACTTACCGTGATCAATGTGAGCAATAATAGAAAAATTTCTTATATTTTTTTGCATGCCAAATAGTGTATTTTAAAACTTCAAAAAATTCAAGTTATTATTAATCTTAGTGAAAAATAAATAAAATTATTATTATATGTTGTGAAATACTGTGAAAAACCTGTTTTTTCATAGTTTTCATAACTCTTTTAATTTTTCCAAATTTTATCTAAAATTTCTTTAATGAAATCTATTTGAAGTCTATTAAATTTATGTTTTTCTTTATTTTTTTCTAACCATTCATAAGGGTCATTATCAAATTCTTCACTCATAGCACACCAATCACAAACAAGTTCAACAATGCAATTATCTGGCATCTTATTAATATCATCCCAATGTTCTGGATGGTGTGAATTTTTAATTTTATGATATTTTGAAGCTTCTTTTAAAAATGGTTGTATTTCATCAGGCAATGGTTTCTGTAAAATGTTTTGATACCAAGTGCGTAAAATATAAGGACTACGTTCAGGTTCAACAGTTTTCGATTTATCATGTTCAGAAAAATCTAAATTTTTATCATATAATTTTCCATATTTAATAACTCTTTGAATGTGTTCTTCAGTTCGTTTATCAAAATATTGAATCATTTCATTTGTTATAAGATTTTTCATATTATTTCCTTAAGCAATATTCTTTCTTGCAACAGAAAATACCGGTAATTGATCAAAATTTTCGCCCAACCATTCACGTTTTATTACAATAGATTTTCCATGTCCTGCAGACAGTTTATCAAAATAAAGTCCGTTTTTAGCATCTATTATTTCAGGTATTTTAACCTTAATAGGCTCAACCTTATAAGGGGATAAAAATTCTACTTCTTCACATTTAGATATATCGTTTCTAAGTTCCATAATAAGTTCATCTTTTTTAATTTCTGTAACTACTCCTATGTTTCTCCAGCTTCCATCTGAGCGGGTAGATTCATAAGTCATAGCCCCACCATCAGGAACTCCATTAAAAAATCCAAGAGTAAATCCACGTGATTGCAAAGTTTCTAATTCTTGCAAGTAAGGTAGGTAATCAAACTTTTTTGGATTATCAAAATAAGCATCAATAGCATTTCGATAAGCTTTTGCAGTAACTGCAGTATAGTATTCAGATTTATTTCGACCTTCAACTTTTAAGCAATCAATTCCAACTTCTATAATATCTTTTAAAACAGGCATTAAACACAAATCCTTGGAAGACATTAAAAATGTTCCACGTTCTGTTTCTTCAATTTGCATAAATTCATCGCGTCTTTGGTCTTCTTCTAAGAAGTAATCAACAACATCTTCATTAGGTGCTTCAAGTACGCTATCTTTTGCTTTTGCATACATTCTGTATTTCCATCTGCAAGCATGAGCGCAATTACCTTGATTAGCTCCACGTCCAGTTAGAAAATTAGAAATCAAACATCTGCCAGAATAACTCATACACATAGCACCATGAATAAACATTTCTAATCTTATATCAGGACATTTTTCTCTGATTTCTTTAATTTCTTCAAACGATACTTCACGAGCAAGCACGCACATTCTTGCTCCCATATCTTGCCAGAACTTTACAGTCATATGAGAACAAACATTAGCTTGAGTAGAAATATGAATAGGCATATCAGGCAAATAAGTTTTTACATATTGAAAAACCCCTGGATCAGAAATAATAAGGCCATCAGGATTTAATTTTTTAAGCATTTCAATAACTTTTGGAAATTTTTCTTCATCTTTATTATGAGAAAAAATATTAAAAGCTAAATACATTTTTTTGCCTAAAGAGTGTGCAAGGTCAATAGCTTCTTTCATATCTTCATAACTTATCTTAGCTTTTTCTCTTAAAGACAATTCTGGAACTCCTGCATAAACAGTATCAGCTCCATATAAAAATGCAGTTTTTATTTGGGCTAAATTTCCACCAGGCAATAACAATTCAGGCTTTTTCATTAACATTTCCTTTAAAATAAATATAAAAAATTAAATCCAGCGTCAGCTGGTTATTATTAAACTTGTTAAATTGTTAAAAAGCCTCTTTTTAATAATTTAATAAGTTATCTCTAAAATTAATCAACTTTTGACAATATAGGATAAAAATAGCAAAATTACAACATTTTTAACTTGTTATTTTTTAAATGTTTTTCTAATATGTCTTAAAGACGGAGAAAGATATGAAGAAAGAAAAAAAGAAAGTAAATTTAAAATATTATTATATAGCAGGTGGGATAATTGCTTTCCTGTTATTGCTTTTAACAATAATTCCTTATATGACTACTTTGAATTCTTTTAAAGAAACTCTTCAAAGGGATTTATCTCAAAAATTCCAAACAAATATTCAAATTAATTCTGATATAAAATACAGATTATTTCCATTTAAAAAAGTTTATGTTAAAGACATAAAAATTCATGATATAACTATAGACGAACTAATAATCAAACCATCATTCATAGAATTACTTCGTGGAAAATTAGGTTTAAAAAATATTCAAATTGAATCAAAAGACTTTTCTATATTGGATATTCAAAAGACAATAGTTCAATTTAAAGACATTAATGATTTATATTTTTCAACAAATTCAATAAAAATAAACAATGAAGTTTATGAAAAATTTAAAGTAGAAATAAAGGGGGATGGGGCAGAAAAATCATTCACTATTATTTTCTCAAAATCCGGAACAAAATATCAAATTACCGGTCTTTTATCAGAAAATTCAGAAAACCAAATGCAGGTTTTAGTCTATAAAAATGATGATAATATCCTTGAATCTAATGGTTTCTTTCATTTAGACCCATTTATATATAATGCTAATTTCAAAGCAAAAACAAGTATGTTAGATTCAGTTACAAAAAACATAATCCAAAAAGGTGATTATGAGTTTGCAGGACAATTAAGATATGAAAATGATTCTATTAAAATTATAAATTCAAGTATATCGGGTCCTCAATTAATAGGAAATTTTCAAGGTTCTATTTCAAAAGATTCATATTCATTAGAATTTATTTTAAGTGAATTAACTTTATCACAAAATTTTCAAAAAGTATTATCTCAACTTCCATCAACTCAAAATAGTGAACTAAAAATCCTAGCTCAAAACTTCAAATTAAATGGAATTATGGGAGAATTAAGTTTATTAAAATTAAAAGACGAAAGGGTTCATCTCAATTTGAAAAATGATACATTAGAAATAAACTTTGATGGTAAAATAAAATCAGGTCAAATTGATGGCAAAATGACATATTCCGATTCGCAAACTCAATTAACTTCTCAAATTAATACTAATTTTAAGGTTTTGAATCTTGAAGGTATGAATTTAAAAGCAGACAAATTTGAAATATATGGTAATTCAGCTATTAATTTAGAAACAAAACAAATTTCATCATCTTTAATATTTAATCAAATGCAATTTGATAATCAAACAAACACATTAACAAAAGTTATTATTCCATATATTAAGAACTACAGAATAAATCTTGAGATGTCTGGTAAGAACTTCAAATTCCTAAATACAACTTATGATACAGTTGATGTAGCAGGGGAATTTTATAACAATGCTTTTAATATAAAGAATTTTAAAAGTGTATCTATGAACCAAAGACTAGAAGCTCAAGGTACAGTTTTATTAGATAATAGCAACTTTAAACTAGGAAATATTACAATCAGTCAACTTGCATCAGATAAAAATTCTCTTATAAAAAATGATTTATTAGATTTTCTACCTATGAATCAATACCAAGTAATATATATTTTTAAAAATGGAAACTTAACATCTGCTGATATATCAAGTGATAAATTAAAAGTATTATTAGCAAAAAATTCAGATAGTTTTGATATAACATATAAATGTGACGATGCTGCAAAATGTTTAAATCTTTCATACTTAAAAGATAATCTTCCATTAAATTTTACAGGAAGACTAAGCTTAGGATCTAATTATAAAATAGAAAATATTCAAGGAAATCTAAACAAAGATACTTTTACAGGTGAATTTAGCCAAGAGCAACATAATATTAATTTTTCTACATTTGATTTTGTTAATACTAAAAAGTCATTACTAGAATTTAATATTTATGATGGAAAAGAAATGTTAATGCTGGCAGTTTTTGATTCTGTAAAAGCAATCAATATAAAGATAAAGAATTTAACAATAAATGGTACTACAGTTAATAATTTAGATATTTCTTATAAAGATAATGCTTTAAAAGTTCTTTCTCAAAATATAGACCTTTATGCAAGAAAAGCAGATGACTTTTCAGGGTATATAAAAACAACAAAATTTCCAGTTAATGTAAACATCTTAAAAGATTCGCCATTAGAATCATATCTTCAAACTTGTGATATAGATGCTATCTTTGTAAGTAAAGATCTTAAGAATTTTTCATCATTTTTCTTTGATTTACAGTCTGACTTTAAGTTCAGTTGTTCTAATTCAATTGCAAAAAATTTCAATTTATCAGATGCTATAAAAAATGTTTATGGAATTTCTCAATTATCATTTGATTCTATTGAAAAAGGAATAAGGGAAGGCTTATTAACAAAATCAACAGAAACTTCAGAAGTATCCTTTCAAGGACAATTAAACAGAGGTTCTTTGAAAATAGTTAATTACAAAGCTCAAAATAGTTATGGGAATGTAACTTTATTAAGTCAGTTTGATCTAGCAAAAAAACAATTTAATATAAAAGGTAAAATCTCTCTTGATTATTTATCAACAACACCGCTAATAATAGGTTATAAAAATTCAGGAAGTATTTATAAGAATAATCCAGAGTTTCTTTTTCAAAAAGATTCAGCTGTTCAAAAGTATTATATAGATTCACAAAGATCTAAATTAGACTTTCTTTGATAAAAGGTAATTTAAGATATAGATTCTAATACTGCTGGAAAGATTGTTTTTTAAATCTCTATTTTTATCAATTTCTTGAATAATATTAGCAATAGATTTATTTTCCTGTTTAGCAATTTTCTTTAAAGTATCAAAAAATTCATCTTCAATAGTAATGCTAGTAAAATGTCCAAACAAACAAACAGAGTATTTTTTCATTAAAAAAGCTCACTGTTTAAAAGGTCTAATAATGACTTATATTGTTTTCTTATTTTCAAACCAATCTTAGTTACTAAACAATATGTTTTATTATCACCCAAATACATTAAGAAACAATCTCTATAACATCCAAATATAAGTTTATTGTCAGTATTAAATAAATTAAAATTGTTATTATAATCAACAATCTCAGGCAAAGTATAAAACTTATCAGGTCTTTTATGAGCATTTATACCAAAAATTTGAAATTCTCCACAAATAAGTCCATCAGTTAATAATAATAAGTCTTTTAATTCAGATGGAATGCTGGATTGTTTTTTACCTTCTAATGATGCAGAAATAAGGTCAATAAACTTTTGTTCATTCTTATCAAAAAATATAGCATTTAAATCAAATATTTTATTCATGCTCTACCTTTCCATATTTTCGATTCGCTCAGGTCGTGAAGAAGAAGCTATACTCTTTAAAAAGAAATTAGGATAAAAGACAGTCTTTTCATATTTCAAAGCATAAAACACTTCTGGAAACTGCCAGTGGCATTCTTTCATTTGCATATGAAAAAATTGAATTAAAGAGTCATTATAAGGGTGAAGAGGCATAAACAATATATTGCTTTCATTAGCTTCTCCACCATATTCTGGTAATATTTTAAAAATTAAAACAGCATTTTCAGGCATAATTCCATCATGCATTTTAACTATATCAGTTCTTAAAATTTTCATTATTTGTAAATCTTTAACATTATTTTTAGCAACGTATTTTATAAAACGCTCTCTATTTTGTTCAAAGATTTTATATTGTTCTGTAATTTTTCTACTATCGTCAATTAGCTTTACACGAACAAGATCAAGACCGTTTAGATTAAAACTAGTAAGTTTTGTTTTCCAAAAGTCATAATCTAATTTCATTATTCCTCTTCCTCCAAGTCATCATCAGAGTTATCATAAAAGAACGCAGGATCTAAGTAATGAGCTACAGATTGTACAAATTTTTTAAAGTATTCATCATCATTTCTTTTAACTTCATGGCCAGTTAAATACTTTCCAATATTATTAGGTAAGTTATCTAAACAAACAATTTTAATATTATACTCTTCAGCTTTTTTTGTTAAATCAGATAAGTTTTCAGGTGTTTTATCAAGGAAGAAAACACCTATAAAATCCACATGGACATTTTCTAAAACTTCCATAGCTTGATTAATGAATATTTTTTTAGCCACATGAAGTCTATATAAAGGTGATTCTATAATTTGTCCATTTTTCAGCCAAGAAGGTGGAGTGTTTTCATCATTGCTATTTTCGTTTATAATAGCATTTTTATTATCAAAATATCCTCCAAATAAAACAGTTCTATCAGCAATAGCAAAATGACTTAAAGTATACCCTTCAATAGTAGGATTTTCCAAAGGTTCAAATCCAGTTTTTACAAGTAATTCTGAAATATTTAAAGCATCATCTTGTTCATTAGCAATTTCTTCCACTCTCTCAATTCTGGTTGTTTCAGGTGTTTGATAATTTGGTTTGGCACTATATTCAGGAATAAAACCAACATCAATCCCATTAACCATATTAGGTCTAAAACTTTCAGCAGTAGTGTTATTAGGAATTTCTTGGTTAAATTGTTTTTCTTCAACAGGTTTAACAACATTATTTCTGTACGAAAAGCCGGAAATAAGAAGATATAAAGTTACAAATATAAAAGGAAAAGAAAATGCTACAGCAATAAATGCAGGTGATAAAGTCACTCCAACACTTAAGTAATGGAAAAACATTTTCCAAAGGCTAAAGTTAAAAATATCAAAGTTCCATAAAAGTTTAAAAATAGCATAGTAAGCAACTAAAACTATTGTAAGTGATAGTATAAAATTAAAAATCCTTCTTTGTGTCATTCTCCCTCCGGTATAATAATTATTGTTTTTCTTTACCTCTGCTTCTAGCCATTTTTTCGTAAAATAATTTAGTTCTTTTTTCATCTAGTATTTTCATTTCTGCTGTAATTTTTTTGAAACTTTTTTCTAAAGATTGCATTTTATTAGCTTGTCTCTTAGTAATATTTCCATCAGTATTAGCAATATCATCTTCAAGTTGTTGTCTTTCGTCTTCAAGATCTTTAGCTTTAGCAAGCTTATCATTAGTTCTTTCTTTCATTACACTCAAAGTATTTCTCAATTTTTTTCTTTCATCAATTTCTTTTTGTTTTCTCTTTGCTTCTAATATATCTAATTGATCTTGTTTCTTTTTATCAGCAAGAGCCTTTTCAGCATCTATATTCTTTTTTCTTTCAGCTTCAAGCTTTTGTTGATCAGCAATATTTTGTTTTTCTTGATTTATCTGAGCTTGTCTTTCTGCTTTTTCCTTATCTTTTTTATCTTTATCATCTTGTTCAGCTGTATCTTTATCGTCTTTATTTTTTTGAATTTTTTGTTCATTAATTTGTTCTTGAGCAAAATCTAAATTACCTTTATCAATTTCAAAACCAAGAGTTGATTTCTTTATATAAACAAAATTTCCTGTTGTATCAGTTTGATAAACAGGTTTACCATCTGTGCCAACTTTATATTTAGGTTTACCATCTGTGTCAACCACAGGAGCTCCAGTAGCATCAGTTTCAATTTCTCTTGCTTTAATAACATCTTTGTTAAGAAATTCGGTTTTACTTTCAGTTAATTCTATTAAAGTGTCATATTTTCTTTTAACAAGTTCTCTACTTTTATCCACTTTAGTAAGTAAATCATCTATTTTATTATTATTTTGTTTAGGTTTATCCTTAGCTCTTTCGTCAGCAATTTCTTTAACCATTTTTGCTTCATTCTCAGCTTCATCAATTAGTTCTTTATACTTCTTTGAGATGTCATCTAATGATTTATCGTCAAAGCTATCATCTTCTTCTTTTGTAAGTTTATTAACAGGATTAACTATAATAGCTAAATTTTGTCTAATTTCTTGATTAACTTTATTTAATTCTTCTAGATATACTTTTCTTTTATTATCGCTTCCAGCATATTTTAATTTTTCAAAATCTAATATTTTTTTATTAAATTCTCTTCTTGCGGATTGTTCAGAACTAAAGTTTTTTTCAAAAGCAGTTAATCCATCAAGAGCTGTTTGTTTTTCTTTTTCTGCTTCTTGTAATTCTTTCTTAGAATCAGCATCTTTTTCTTTTTTCCAAGTGTCACTTAAACCAAACGCACTATATATAGAATTAACTGTACGAAGTTTTAAAGACATTTCAAATTCAAGTTTTTTATATTCTTCTTCACTCATATTAGGGTCAGCAAGAAGTTTATCTGTTATTTCTTTTTCAAGCTTTCCGCCAAGTCCTTTAAGTTTGCCAAAGTCCAGATTTTTTATTTGAGTAATATCTTTAACTCCAACATTATCCTTTAAAACTTTTCCATAAAATTCCCAAAGTTTTTTATTTTTTATTTCTTCGCTTTCATTTCCAGCATCATCTTTTCCGCTGATATCATAGTAATATTTAGAAAATTCAAAATTGAATAAAAACTTTTTCAAATCCCCACTTGAAAGATTTTTATACATAGCTTTTTCAATATCTGATCTTTGTTCTAAGTCAGCTGGTTTAAATTTAACTTCCTTACCTTTTTTATCTTTTGCAACTGTTGCAATACCTTTATGTTCCTTTAAAAAGTCATTTAATCCTTTCTTAATTTTTTTAGGATCACCGTTAGCATCTAACAATATTTGAGCAATCTTTTCCTGATATTTTTCTGGATTATTATAAGGATAAACTTTTCTTAAAGTTTGAATATTTTTCTTAGCATTTAAAAAATCTTCAGATGTAAAATTCCATTTTTTTGCAACAGGATCATATTTGCTCATAATATCTGCAACACTAGGATCAGTAATTCCAGCTTTTCTAATAGTTTCAGCATTATCTTTCATAACAGAAACTAAATTAGTTTTTTGGTTCATTCCATAAATTATATCTTTTCTAAAATCTAAATCTTTTTTACTTTTTCCACCGTGTCTATTTGCTACATAGTATAAAGCAGCAAGTCTTTCTTCTTTTTTTCTTTTATCACCTTTTTTATTAACAAGGTCATTTGCAACTTGTGCAAACACTTCGGGGTTTGATAAATCTTTTAATTTAGATTTATCACCATTAAAATATGCAAGTGCTGCAATATATTTATCGTTTTCACCTTTATTTTTTTGTTTAGCAAATTGATAAGCTCCAACATTGATAACATTAGGTACAAACATAAACACTTGGTCAAGCCACCAGTCGAATTTCACTGTTTTTAAATACCAATCAAAAAAATTGTTTCCAGTTCCCCAGTTTGCTTTACTTACGTTACCTGTATTCCAAGCCCAAGAAGAACGAGCAGTCTTTAAAGCCCAAGGTTCTTTTCTATTAAGAGCTCTTAAAAAACGAGGATCTTTTAAATTAAAATCATCGCTATAAAAATTTCGTAATACTCCACCAGTAGTTTTAGCTTTTTTCTCATTATGCAAATCTTTTATAACTTTATCAAAATCTTTCTGGAAGTTAGTTTCCATAATAGGATCATCAAATTTATACCCACTAAAAGAGTCCTTAACAATTTTATATTGTTTATCAAAGTCTTTTTTGCTATGAAGATCAAAAAGTTCAGTCATTTTACCTACCTTTTTCTGTTGTTTTTTTTCGACGTTTCCATTATACTGAAAGTAAGGGGAAAAGTCAAGTAAAAAGAAAAAATATGACAAATAAACAAATAGTATTGTTTTTCAGTGGTTTATTATTATTTTTATTGCTAATTAGCAAGCAAATTTTGCTATTTTATATTGTTTGTCTAATAATAATTGTTTTATGTGCTTATATTGTTTTAAAAAAGAAGGGATTCGTATCTTCAAATGAAATTTTTAAAATAACAAAAGAAGAATTTGTAAAAATTTTTTCCTTCAAAAAAGATTCAAAGAAAAAGGGTAAAAAAAATGAAAAAAAATAAGTTTTTTTTACCAGCTATAGTTTTTAGCTGTTTAATTTTTGTATCTACTTCAGCTCATGCTTCTTGGATAGCATTAACTACATGGGTATTCAGCATACTAACAGGATTAACAGTTTTTATGAGCAGTGTTTTAACATTAGCAGGTGGTGACATATTTAAATTTTTATATGAACAGTATTCAGAGTGTTACACATGTAAGTATGTAGCAAGAACACTTGATTATGTAATAATAGGAAGTAATGGAATGTATGAATCTCTTGCTCCTTACATAATTGCGGCAATTCCAATAATATTTATTTTTTATATATTTTGGATGATTATAACAAGTTTTTTAAGCAGAACGCCATTAGGTGATGGAAAAGGGCGAGATATAAATGGAGAAAGATTATATAAAGTTTTTGGACCTAAGGTTTTTGCAATGGCAATCGCATTTATTTTATTAGCTTCTCCAACTCCAAAATTATTATTTCAATATATTATCAATCCATCTTTATCAGTAGCAATGACATATGGAGTAAAATTAACAGCATTAGGTGGAAGTAAAAATGCAGAAAATTTCTTCATGTCATGTATGGCTGAAAAGCAAAGTTGGGAAGATGTAGTGAATTACAAAGACCCAGAATATAATTATTTCAAAGACATAAAAAAACAGATGGGGTGTTTAACGCAACAAGCAGAATCAATCAATTCTATTGGGTTGATAGTAGGTAACTCATTATTTTTTTATTCTGGGCATGTAAAATATAATTGGATTTATCTTATACCAAATTTAAAAATGATGGCAGCAGGAGCAATAATAACAGGTGCTTATTTTGCAGCAGCATTTTGTTTTGCTTTTTATATTTTGGAAGTTTTCTTGCAGCTATATTTCATATTTTTATTCTTACCGTTTTCTATTTTAAGTTATGTAACAACTCGAGGACAAGAACCAATTCCAAGAATTAATGGGATATATTTGACATCAATCAATCAATTAATTAATGCAGTATTTACATTGATATTTCTATGTTTAATGTTAAGTATAGTAAATTTAGTTTCTCAAGCAGCTTGGTCAACATCACTTGGTGGTGATTCCTATACAAGTATTTTAAAAGCAATAGGTGATAAAAATATAGATTTCATAATAGACAATGTTTATCTAGGTTCTAAATCATTCTTTTATTTATTATTTGCTCCAGTGATAAGTGTTTTCTTATTATCGCTTGCTCCGTCTCTTGCAGGTAAATTAGGAATACAACTTCAAACAGGATTGGCTGATAGTGCTTGGAAAGTTATGGGAACAGCAACAGACAAAGCAAAAGATGGTTATAAATATCTCAAAGATAATGGTGGAAAAATAATAAAAATGATAAGAGGAAAGCCATAATGAAGAAATTATTCTTATTCCTTTTAGCTTTCTTATTTACATTTCCTGCATTCAGCAATTGTTCTCAGGAAGAATTAAAATATTATTCTGTAACTCCTGATGGTTATAATCAATTTATGAACAACAATGCAGAAGCAGGGCAATTTCATTGTTGGGAAATAGCATATCAAATAAAGAACCAGTTAAATATGTCTGTATCAGAATATTCTAATAAATTAATGGAAGCAGTAAAAACATATTTTCCAACAGAAACTAAATCAGCAAATTATTTTAGAAGTCTTGGTGATATAAAAGACATAATTTATTTTTCTACATTTTCTAAATTAGATACCGGAGTATCAAAAGATACAAATGCAGCAATGGAAATGGTTAATCAATATATATTAAGACAACGTTTACGAGTAAATAATGGAATTATAACAAATACAGAATTTTCAGGGTCTAATATACAATGTGCAAGAAACGGGGATCTTCAAAGAATGGCATCTATATTTCCTAAATTAAAAGCTCCTGTATTTATAAATACAAACAACTTTTCGATATATTCTTTTTCTGGACAAATTTTAGGTGATATAAAAATTAACTATGAAAAGCCGGTAAATGGAACATTAAAAGGTGAAATGATAATAAACAATACATCTGGTTATCCAATAGAATGGAGTGAAAAATGTTCACAAGATAGTTGGAATTTAATAGGCGGTAATTTAAGTGGATTACTAGGAGCTTTAACAAGTGGAACTATAATAACAGCATTATTTAAAACAATGACCTATGTATCTATTCAGACATATGATTATTTTGTAAATGTAGCATTTGTGTTATTACCAATTTTATTAATGATTTGGATATTCTATCAAGTTTTAAAAAGCTATAATGTTTTCAGTCAATTAGAATTAGAAGAAAGAACTCTTAATATGCCAAAAATATTTAACGATGGTTTTAATATTGTTATTTACATGGCTTTCTTTTATTTAATATTTTCGTTATTAACGCCGGTTGAATTAGTAAATTATATTTTTGAACCAATATTAAGAATAGGATTATTTATAGGAGAAAAGATTTTATCTGTTTCAGGATTTGGAACAGCTTATGATTTTTTATCAGCTCCAACAAAAACAGATATTATGTTTGAAAATGCTTCTTTATATTTTGCTCATTATTTAAAAACTATAGGAATGATTAATGGTCAAATGATAATCCTAGGAATGAAAATGATATTTGGTTTTGGAGGTTTAGGAAAATTCTTTACAGGACTTGCATTAGTTTATATCTTTTGGACTATAACATGGGAATATGTAAAAATGTTATTAGATTTAATACTTGATATAATAACAGTATTAGTATTCTTACCACTATATGGGGTTGCTTGGATATTTCCAGAATCTCGTAAAGCAGCTCAAGACAAAACAATAGAAGTATTTATTAAAATAGCATATACATTAGCAACATTACCAGTATTTGTAATAATTAATACTCTTGTAGTAAAAGTATTTTTAACAAAGAACTTAACATTCGAGCAAATTCAAGCTGCAAATTTATTAAATGACAATAAATTATTTACCACTCTTGCAAACGATATCACATTTGCTGAAGCTATCTTTATAGGTCTTGCTATATCATGGGTATTTAACAATATGAAGGGTTGGATAAGTCAAATGTTCAATACTCAACTTCCATCTGGATCTTTGTATAAAGATATGATAGCAACAAAAGATAATGCAGTGAAAAAATTTAATACAAGTAAGAAACTAATAAGTGATACGGTTACAAAACCAACAAGCGCATCTTTCAGAGAAAGATATGAGCGTATAAGAAACGCAAGAACCCCAGGAGGAAACCCATAAAACAGCTTAGAATAATTTTTGCTGTTCTAACTTTTGTATTATTTGCTAATAATGCACATGCTTCTTGTAGTGGAAAATTACAAGATGTATTAGGTTTATCAAATAATGATATAAGTGGCTTTTCATCATCTTTTTCTTGTTATGATATTCATTATTTAAAACAAACAGGAATGGGTAAAATAAGTTATTCTGATTATTTAAAGCTTTTCCCACAAGATACAAATCCATCAATATTTATATCATTTGATTTAAATCCAGGTATAGCAAATGAAATTCATCAAATAGCAAGCCAAAGAAGAATGCTAATTGATTCTTCAACTATAAGTCAAATAATAGATGAAAGAATTAAAATGGATAAATCAACTCAAAATGTATTTTTAAATGACAAAGGGCAATTTGAAAAAAGAGGAAGAATTGCATGGGATATTTGTTCTGATTATGGATTTGATGAGTTTAATATATTATCTTCAGCATACAGACCAGTATCAGTTTCCAGAGGTCAATTTTTATCCCCATTTGGTCAAACATTAGGCGTTATGGCTCCAACAAAAGAAACTAAGTCAAAATCTCAACTAAAAATAGGAAGCTATGATATAAAGACAATAGATTGGAGACCAGGATGTTATAACGAAGGTTTCTTTATGGCTATTAAAACTTTCAAATCAGGTTGTTTCATTTGTCCTATATATGAAACTTTTTATAATTTTATTTCTCAATATACGTACATGTTTTTTGTGAACATAAAAGATTTTGTATTTTATATGACAGCATGCCTTCTAATAATATTTTTAGGTTGGGATATTTTCAAAGGTATATATGGTGGAATCACGGGACCTACTATGAGCCCAAAAGATATGAATAAAAAATATGTAAAGCAAGCTGTAAAATTAATAATAGCAGGTTTAGTCCTTCTCCCAGCTCCAACTACATTTTTTATTCCAAAAGAAATAATAGAATTTATTGCAAAGCCAATATTTGATCTAACGTCAATTTTAGTCCAAGGAATAATGGGTAAAGATTTCTCATGTACATATAATCTTTCTAACATGGGTGGTGAATTTGAAATGCTAGGAAACTCATTCAAACAAAACTATATGTGTTTAGTTCAAAGCAGTTTCAAAGTTTTAATGGAACCTGTTTTATTAGGTTTCAGTTTACTAGGTAAATTCAAAATAATTCCAGGATTAATATTAATATTTTTATTCTTAAAAAATCTTTTTGCAATTTCTATGTATCTTATTTCACCGTTAATAGAAATATGTAAATGTCTATTCTTCTTACCATTATCAATAGCTTTCTGGGTAATTGATTACAAAACAAATTTCTTTTCATTCAAAGATATTTGGAAAAGTCTAGTTCAAATTTGTTTCATAAGTATTTTTACAGCATTCTTTACTATGCTAATAATGCTTATGTTAAAAGCTATATCTTTACCAGATGCAGAAAACATAACACCTGAAATAGCAGAAAAATTAGGCTATTTTGGAGCTGGATTATTTGAATTAATAATCATAGGTTTTATATCAAGTCATTTCATAAAACAAATACCAAAATATACAAATGAATTTGTAAAATACTTTGATAAAGATATAAGTGATTTTGACAGCGGTTATGGTAAAAAATTTGAAGACAATGCAATTGATGGCGTAAAAGATGTTCTTGATACAAAAACTAAATTCAAAGACGCTGCAAATTTAAGATTAGACCCAAGATATGCTCGTGGTGTAAGGGCTTATGGAAAGCAAGCTTGGGGTGGTGTTAAAAATGTTTTTGGAAAAATAAAAGGATGGTTTTAAGAGATGGCAAAAATTATATTTATGCTTATTAAATATTTTACATTTTCGGTACTACCGTTTCTTGTAATATTTTTTGCATCCCCAACAAACAAAGGTGCTGGTGGTGGCAATGTAACTGATTGGCTAACAAGTACAATAGGATGCGATCCAACACAACCAGGATGTGATGTTATAAATTCATCGTCATGTATAGGTTGTGATTTATTAGCAAAATTATTTGATGTATTTAGAGTAGCCGCAGACTATGCTCTTGACTTTTTAATCTCATCATCAATGCAATTATTAGCAATAGGATTAGTATTATGGACAATATATTATACATTTGAAACAATTCTAAAAGTAAATGAAACAACTCCAAAACAATATCTAAGCAAAATAATAGGCAGATTATGGAGAGCTGTTTTAATAACAATATTATTAGGAGCATTTACAAATTCAACAATCAATTTTGTAAAATTAGCAGCAAGAGGTTATATAGGTCCAGTAATGAAAATGGGAAGTTATGTTTCTCAAAGTATCCTACAACTTCCAGAAGGTATGTGTGATAACTATAAGTCAGAAGGTGGCGGGGCAGATGATTCTGTATTTTCAAATGAAATGAAAAAAGACTTCTTATGTTATGTATCATCAACATCATTAATTATGATGGGTGGAATGCAAGGTGGTGGACAGCTAATGTCTATGGGAATGAGTATGATGAGTATAACAGCAACTCTATCTGGTTATTGGATATTCCTAGCTTTCTTCTCATTGCTTTTATATATAGCCTTTATGATGTTAGATATTTTAATATCATTATTAATTCCAGTTATAATCTTACCATTACTTCTGGTGGGATGGGTATTTGAAACAGCTCTTAAAAAACCAGTTGATTGGATGAAATCTTTTGCTCTTAATGCCGTAATAAATGCTGCTCTCTATATGGTAACATTATCAATAGCATTTGTTGTTGTATATGCAGTTTATATGAAGGTTGGTGACATATATTTTCCAGGCCCTCAAGATAATTATTCATATCTTTTCCCTGACTATTTTAATAAAGTTGATACAAGGCAAGCATCAAAAGCTAAGCAAGAATATGATAAATGTGTTGAAATAATAAAAAGTTCAAGTCTTAAAGGTGACACTTGGAGTACTAATATAGATATGTCTAAATTAAACAAACAAACATTAGATTGTTACAAAAAATTACCAACTCCAGACACAAATTGGGGATTAATGATGCTTTTAATAATTATGGCATTATCAAAACTAACATTTGAAATGTTTAATTTTATAAAAGGAAAGGTAAAACTAAATAAAGAAGATTTATTGATTAATAATTTAAGCAACCTAGGAATAGATTTATTCAATAAAGGTCTTGATAAATTAAAAAATGGTGGAAACTTTATAATGGATTTCATAGGAGGTAAATTGAAATAATGAAGAAAATTTTATTCCTATTTATGATTGTATTATTATGTTTAAGCTGTGATGCTCTTTATGCTCAAGTTCTTAAAACTGGTACCAGAGTAATAACAAGAGATGTTATTGAAGTAACAGGAAATATACCTAATTGGATATCATCATTAGGCATGATTGTTCTTGATGCTTTATCTCCACTTGCATATTCAACTGCAGAACTTTTAGCTAAATTAGTAAGAAATTTGATCTACATATTCTTTTTGTTTTACATAGCGGGAATAGTAATAAGAGTAATATTAAATCAAGAAGATTATAAATTTTTAAGAAAAAGTTTTTGGAAAAGACTCTTCTTTGTTCTTATTTCATTAATACTTTTAAACACTAATCAAAAGTTTCTTTTTGAAATAACAGTTGATCCAATATTAAATTTAGCCTCCACCTATACAACAGGATTTATGGTTAATGTAGATAGTAATTATGAAAAGTGTGTAGAAAATTACACAAAAGAAGCAAATCCAGAAGCTGATGAGGCAATCTCTGCAGAAACAAAAGCAAAAATAGTTTGCCCAGTAAACATAAGTGCAAAACAAATTGATGTTTTAATGAGGCTAGGAACTTGGATGACGGTAACATCAGCAGGAGAATTTATAGGTTCATTTTTTGCAAACATGATTCCTTATGTTGGCAGAATTGTAAGTAAAGCACTTGAATATATGTCATATGTAGTTTTTTCTGTAGGATTTTTTTTCATAACCAAAGGGTTTAGTCTTGGGCTTGAAATGTTATGGATGATGATATCTGTAATACTTCAGATATGTTTGTCTATAATGTTATTCCCTCTAGCTATATTTTCATATGCATTAGAAAATGAAGAAAGTGGATTTTTAAAATTTGCAAGTGGTTGGCGAGCTAATATAGTTAATATGTTTAAGAATGGAGTATTGGGTTTTCTATTTTGGTCGGTAGCTATTGGAATTTTAGGAATCTTCTTACAATACGTTCTTGGTGAAATGGTAATTGATATTCCAACAGGTATGTCGGCAGGTGACAATATGCTTCAAGCAAAAGATTTAATGAATCCAGACAGTGTATTTTATGATGACAATGGTGAAATAAAAGGAACAGTAATTGCGGGTCTAATAGCAGGTTTCCACAATCCTGCAAATTGGATTAACTGGTTAAAGATGATATTTGGCTTACAATTAGGTTTTTATATGTTTACAATATTAAAAAAAGAAGCTGAAGGTTTACTAAAAGAAGCAAGCTTTACAAACAACGTAAAAAATTACATAAATGCTCAAGTTACAAGTGTTGAAAATACTCAAAAAGCTCAAGCAAAAAGTATTATGGCAAAGATATATAAAAAGAAATAACTTGACTTTTTGAAAAATATTTTGTATAATAAACAAAGATTTATGGGACAATAGTGCCCATTTTTTAATACCAAAATATTAATTTATTTTGGTATTTTTTATTTTAAATATAAAGGAATATAAAATGACAAAAGCAGTACAATTTCGTCGTGGCTCAACTGCCAAACATGGGTTGTTTACCGGTCTTTCAGGAGAAATTACAGTAGACACAGACAAATCAACAGGAGTGATTCATGACAACAAAACAGTAGGTGGAATGCCTCTAGCAAGGGAAGATTTAGAAAATGTAGAACTTCAAACTTTATTAAATAAAGGTTTAACAGATTCAAATTTATCAAACGTATCAGATGAAGTATTTACAGACAAAGGTATAGTAAAAACTGATTTAAGCAATGTAGACACATCAACTCTTCTTGCAAAAGGTTTATTAAAAAATGACTTAAGCAATTGCACTCAAGAAAGCTATGCAAGTTCAAACAAAAGAGGGGTAATCTCTCTTGCGACAAAACAAGAAGCAATTGATGGTCAAAATACAGATAAAGCAATAACTCCTCACATATATAAAGAAACTCTAATGGAATATGTAGGTCTTCCTCCAAGATATATAGAAGGTTTATTAGTTTCAAATCTTACAACTAATATCAATAAAGAAATAGTAATTTCTAAAGGTCGTGCAAGAGATTATGAGGATACTTGTGATATAGTATTAAAATCTCCAATAAGTAAGAAGTTAAATTTGAATTTTGAAAAAGGAACAACTTCAGGTGGTCTTGCACCAAACATGGTTATGTTAAATAATCAAGTTTATTATGTATTTGTTTTACTAAATCCAAAAACAATGGAAGTAGACGCAGGGTTTGATACAGACAAAAATGCAGTTAACTTAATAAAAAATTCAGGAAGTTTTACAAAGTTCAGAAGAGTAGGAATAATAAAAACAGATTCAACAGGTAATATTCTTCAAATAACTACATTTGAACAAGCAGGAGGAGCAGTAAGAGTATTCACTCCAAAAATTCAACTAGATTATCAAATAGTAAATAAAAATTTTGAATTTGTTGATATTGGCTTTGGAAACTTGATTCGTCCGATACTATCTGTAGAAGGATATAATTTTTTAATTGAAATGAGATATCATTCAACTGACCCTGCAAAATTATTAGTAAAAACAAATCCATTAAGTGGAGTAACTGTAGTAGTAGATAGTTATCCAGTAAATCAAGATGGAGGTTATTATATAAGATTGCAACTACTTCAAGGTGGTGCTTTAGGATACTATCTACACATAATGGGCTTTATAGACGAAAGGAATTAAAATGTATAAATTTACAAACGGAATATTAGAAAAAATTGAAGAGCCAAAAGCTCCTTTATCTCAAGAAGAAACATATTTTGAAAAAAGATCAAAAGAATATGGTTCTCCATCAGAGCAATTAGAATTTATAATAGAAAATGGAATTGAAAAATTTATTGAGAAACAAAAATCAATAAAAGAAAAATATCCAAAAATATAAAAATAACCAATTTAAATAATATTATTGTTATTAAACCTGTTAAATTGTTAAAAACCCTGTTTTTAATAATTTAATAGGTTATAAAAAAATCCCAAAACTAGTTTGGGAGTATTTACTGTTACAGTAAATACTATTTAAGTAATGGAGACCACGCAGGATCACTCGCATCTTTTGGAGTCTTCACTTCAAATTGGTGGTAACCAGTAAGATCAATACTATAAATTCTTGTTCTAACTTCTTTACCTTTATTAATTAATTCTTCTTTGAAGTATAAAATACGTCTTCCATTAGGTGCCCAAGAAGGTCCTTCAATAACATCATTACTTTTAACTAAAGTTCTCTCAGCATCTCCATCAGGGAAAACAACACCGATATAGAATTGTCCACCTTGTATTTTAGTAAATGCTATTAAATCTCCACGGGGGCTCCATACAGGAGTAAAATATTTCCCAGCATTAAATGTAATACGCTTAACATCACTTCCATCTGCATTCATAGTATAGATAGAAGGCGGGCCATCTCTATCAGAGTTAAACACAATCTTTTTTCCATCAGGTGAATAACATGGTGAAGTATCAATAGCAGGGTGATTAGTTAATCGTTTCTTTTCTTTAGTAGCAAGATTAACTTCATATATATCAGAATTTCCATTCATTTCTTGAGATAAAAGCATTTTAGTTCCATCAGGTGAGAAACGAGGTGCAAAAGTCATACCAGGAAAATCGCCTAAAGAATCTTGAGCTCCAGTTTGAAGATCAAATGTATAAACTTTTGGAACTTCTTTAAAGTATGACAAGAAAGCAATCTTTTGCATATTAGGCGCAAATCGAGGTGTAAGCACTAAAGTCTTTTCATCAGTTAAGAATTTATGGTTTTCACCGTCCCAATCCATAATAGCAAGTCTTTTAATTCTATGAGTTCTGTCTCCATATTCAGAAACATAAACAACTCTTGAATCAAAGTATCCAGAATCTCCTGTTAATGCTTTATAAATAGTATCAGCCATAATATGAGCCATACGTCTCCAATTAGAATTTAAAGACACTAAAGCTTCAGCGTGAACTTGTTTTCCTTCAACAACGTCCCAAATATAAAATTCAATTCTCATATTTGTTAAATCTTTTTTAGTAATCTTTGCTTGTACAAGTATATTAGCATTAATAATCTTCCAATCATTAAAAGTAGGAAGAGCACCAACTTTATCAGTTCTATTGATAAAAGCTTCAGGATCAATAATCTTAAACATACCACTGTAAGTTAAATCATTTCCGATAACAGTATAAAGGTCATTAGCAATTTTAGCCAAACTTGCTTCAGCTTCAAAAGGTTGTATAGCAATAGGAATAGGATCCAATTTCCCACCAACAATATCAACGTCAATTTTTGCAAAAGTATTAAATGTAAAAAAAGCGCAAATAACAAATAGAATTTTTCTCATCTCATCTCCTTAATTAGTTCCACTAATAATAAAAATTAAAAGGCATTTTTGCAATATAAAAAAGTTGTTTTTTCAAAAAACTTATGTTAAATTCCCTATATTTGAAAAAAACAAGAGGTTTCTTATGGAAATAAATGAAAAAATAGTAAAAAAATTAGCTCTATTATCAAGAATTGGAATAAAAGATGACCAAATTGATGAGGTATCAAATAACTTGACTAATATTTTGAATTGGGTATCGATGCTTGAAAAAGTAGACACTCAAAATGTAGAACCTATGTTTAGCGTATTTACCAATCCTCTTCCAACCAGAAAAGATGAAGTAATTCCATTTGGAACAAGAGAACAAGTTTTGTTTAATGCTCCACAAACAGATATAAATAAAGAATTTTTTGCAACACCTAAGGTAGTGAAATAATGAAATTAACAGATTTAACAATAAAGCAAGCTTTGCAAATGCTAAAAGCTAAAGAAATAACATCAACAGAGTTAACTCAAGCTCATATTGACCATATAAAGGAAAATATGGATATCAATGCTTATATTACAACAACATTTGAAAAAGCATTACAAGATGCAAAAGAATCTGACAAAAAATATGCTGATGGAACAGCAAGAAGTTTAGAAGGTATTCCATTTGGATTAAAAGATTTATTTTGCACAAAAGACATAAGAACTACAGCCGCATCTCATATGCTTGAAAATTTCATTCCACAATATGATGCAACTATCACAAAGAAATTAGAAGATGCAGGCATTTGTTTACTTGGCAAATTGAATTTAGACGAATATGCAATGGGCTCAACAAATAAAACTTCATATTTTGGAAATGTATTAAACCCGTATAATAAAAAATTAACACCAGGTGGATCATCAGGTGGATCAGCGGCTGCCGTAGCCGCTGGGTTATGTATGGCAGCAACAGGAACAGATACAGGTGGATCAATAAGACAACCAGCATCACTATGTGGAATAGTAGGAATTAAACCAACATACGGACTATGTTCTCGTTTTGGAATAATTGCCTTCGCATCATCATTAGATCACCCTGGATGTTTTGGAAGAACTGTTTATGACACTGCATTAATATTAGAACACATGGCAGGTCATGATAAAATGGATTCAACTTCTTATGACGTTAAAATTTCAGAATACAGCAAACAAATAAATCCGTCAGTAAAAGGATTAAAAGTAGGAATAATAAAAGAAGCTGACCTTGAAGGTTTATCACCTGAAATAAAAGCATTATGGGTTGATGCTGCAAATAAGTTAAAAGAGCAGGGCGCAGAAATAATTGAAGTATCACTACCAAATTTACAATATGCTCTTCCTGCATATTATATAATAGCACCAGCAGAAGCATCAGCTAATTTAGCTCGTTATGATGGAATTCGTTATGGTTTAAGAGTAACAGGAAATACTCTTGATGAAATATATTGTAATACAAGGGAACAAGGATTCGGACAAGAAGTAAAACGTAGAATCTTAACAGGAACTTTTGTATTATCATCAGGTTATTATGATGCATATTATACTAAAGCTGCAAAGATAAGAAATTTAATTTACCAAGATTATAAAAAAGCTTTTGAACAAGTGGATGTATTATTAAGCCCGACAACTCCAACAGCTGCATTTGAATTGGATAAACAATTATCACCATTGGAAGAATACGCTTGTGATATATTCACAGTATCTGCAAATATAGCAGGTGTTCCAGGGCTTCATGTCCCATTAAAATTAAACAGTGATAATCTTCCAATTGGTTTGCAATTAAATTCAAATCATTTTGAAGAACAAACATTATTTAATGTAGGACAATGTTTAGAAGATTTATTTAAATTTGATAACACTCCATCAAAAATTCTAAAAAAATAAAACACTAAATATACATGTGTTTATTATTGAGTTTATTAAATTGTTAAAAACCCTGTTTTTAATAATTTAATAAGTTATCAGTAACAACAAACCTTATTATAGAAACTAGTAGCAATAGCAATACCAAGAGCATCAGAAGAATGCTCAGAAGAAAGTTTTCCATGAATATTCAATAAAGTTTTCACCATAGTATCTATTTGATTTTTATCAGCTCTACCAACTCCAGTAATTGCTTTCTTAACCATAGTAGGTGAATATTCATTAACGGGTATATTAAAAATAGCAGGAGTAAGAAGTGCAACTCCTCTTGCCTGCCCAAGTTTTAATGTAGATTGTGGAAATTTAGAAACAAAAGTATCTTCAAGTCCCGCAATTTCAGGTTTATATTGTTCAATAACATTTTTTAATTCTTCATAAATAGAAAGTAATCTTTCTGGCATAGCTAAAGTAGGTTTAGGTCTAATAGTTCCATCAGCAATATAAGTTAATTTATTACCATTAGCCTCTATAATACCCCAACCTGTATTAACTAAACCTGGATCGATTCCAATTATTTTCATTTAGTACTCTTCTTTTATAATGCTATCTTCAGTAATTCCATGTTTATCTAAAATTCCAACAGTAGTCTCAACCATCTTAGGATTTCCACACATCATTACTTTTAAATTTTTATCTTCAATTAATTCTTTTATTTCTTTTTCATTTTCGAAAAGGTCAACTATATATCCTCTTTTTCCTTCCCAATCTTCACGAGATACAACAGGATAATATTTAAAGTTAGGATATTTCTTTTCTAATTTTTCAAAATAATCTTTATATCCTAAATCTTGCTTGTATCTAACTCCATGAAGAAGGTGAATATGTTTATGTTTTAAATCAGCTTCATATTCATCAAGTATAGATCTAAATGGTGCAATTCCAGTTCCAGTTGCACAGAATAATAAATTTTTTGAATCTATAAAATGATCGTAAACCATATGACCAGCACCACGAGGTGACATAAAGATTCCATCTCCCCTTTTCAAATTAAATAAAAGTGGTGTAAGTTGTCCATCTTCAACAAGTACTATATAAAACACACGTGTATTAACAGATGGTTTTGAAGCAATAGAATAAGATCTTGAAATAAACTTACCTTCACTATTTGTTAATCCTAATACACAAAATTGTCCTGCCTTAAAAGGCTCGGCGTCTACATTTAATTTAACAGTAAATTCTTTAATATTTTTCGTTATTTCTTTTATGTCTGTCACGATAGCGTTATTTTCTAACATTAATTTTCCTTTTTTTGTTTGTTTCTTTTTTCTTAGTTTTAATAAAACTAAGTAAATATATAAATGCACCTAAGCAAATAAATGAATCAGCTAAATTAAATGTTGGCCAATGGTATAGATGTACATGGAAATCTATAAAGTCCACAACCGCCCCATACATAAAGCGATCAAATAAATTACCGAGAGCTCCTCCTAATATCAATGAATAAGCGATACGTCTTTTAGTATCTTTCTCATTACGTAACCATACAGTAATCAAAGTACATACTAATATTATTCCTATAATAAAGAACCACTTTGATGAAAATGACAACATAGAAAAACTCATTCCATAATTAAATGATAAAACAAAATTAAAGAATTCATTTATATAGGCTATAAAATATCCATCTTGTGGTAAATCCCCACCAAATGGTAAATAGCCTAATGAGTTTAACAAAATTAAAATCTTACTTGCTTGGTCTAAAACAAATACACCAATTATAATCAACAGAACATAAATTTTTTTCATTATTTCTTACTCTTCTTTTTTTTGATTGTTTGTTTAGGTTTAACTGTCTTAGGTTTGCTTTTCTTAACAGCAACTTTTTTAACAGTCTTTTTGACAGGAGCCACTTCTTTTTGCTCACTATAAATCACAGGTGCCTTGATTTTCTTTTTCTTACTTATTCCAAGTGATTTATTAATCTTTTCATATCTTTGTTTAGGAGTTTTTGCATCTGCATAGTTTATTTCTATAATATTTTTCAATTCTTCATAATCGTTATATCTAACTTGATTAAGTGCATTGAAAATATCTGTTTTGCCTACACCTAATTGAGTTAAAACTACAGAAGCAAGTTGTAATGATGATTCGGTTGTTTCAGGAACTGTGGTAGAAACTCCAAATTCTTTTAAAGCTTCGCCTTCAACGTGGTTACGAGCTCGTGCAAAGATTTTAACTTTTGGAAAATTTTCTTTAAAAGCAGCAACAACTTTTTTATTTTGGTAAGTATTATCCAACGCAACAACTGCAACAGCTGCTTTATCAGCTCCTAATGATTTTAGCATCTCATAACGAGTAGCATCTCCATAATAAATAGGAAGTCCAGCAGCTCGTCCTTCTTCAACTCTATCTGGTTCTAAATCAATTGCACAATAAGGAATATGAAGCTTATCAAAAAGGTGAGCAACAGTTTGTCCTACTCTTCCAAAGCCAGCAATAATAGCATGTCCTGTAAAACCTTCTTCTTCAACGTTTTGTAAGTTATCCAAGTTTTTTATATTTAAAAATTTCATAAAGCTAAATAAAAGTGGAGTTAACAACATAGAAATTAAAGCTGTTAAAATTAATATTTGAGCTTCATATTGTGATAATAATTGATAAGTTACACTAGCTAAACTTAATATAATTAAAGCAACTTCCCCTGATTGAGAAAGTAATAATCCAGCCTTTAAAGAATTTGCTCGTGAGCTTTTTAGGATAATTCTTGAAACAGTATATGTTATAATACATTTTACAGACACAAGTATAGCAACAAGTATAGCAATCCATTTATAATTAATAGCAAGTAACATTAAATCTATTCTCATCCCAATCATAATAAAGAATATTCCAAGAAGCACTCCCTTCAATGGAATAATATCAGCATGTATTTGGTTTCTGTATTGAGAATCTGCAAGCATCATTCCAGATATAAAACCAGCAAGTGGCAATGGAAATCCTACAAATGAAATAGCAATAGTATTAAACAAAATAATACCAACAGATGAAAGAGCAAATATTTCCGGAGACTTAACTTTTGCAACGATTCTCAAAAGTGGATTTAATAAATATCTAAAGAATAAGAATATGATTCCGATAACAACAATTGTTTCAACTATGTTATGGGGAAGTATTGTAGCTCCTTTAGCAGAAGCAAGAATTGGAATAGATGCTAAAATAGGAATAATCATCATATTATGAAACAATAAAATTCCAAATGCTGTTTTACCAAAATCAGATTGAACTTTGTTGCTTTGGCTAAGTAATTCCATACATAAAGCATTAGAACAATAAGATAAAGCAAGCCCAACTACAATAGCTTGAGAAAGAGTTAGATTAAATAAAATTCCCCCCACAGTAAATAAAGCAGCACAGAGAAACATTTGGAAAAATCCAGCACCAAACACAGTACGTAAATTTTTTCCAATAGTACTTGGTTTAACTTCCAATCCCATAATGAATAAAAGCAAAACAATTCCATAATTGCCTAAAGTTTCAATAGTTGGATTATTTGATAAAAGGTTAAAAACATTTGGTCCAATCAAAATTCCGGAAGTTAGAAATCCAAATATAGACGCAAGTCCAAATTTTTTGGAAATAGAAACAGATATAATAGTAATAAATAATATTAAAATTAAAGTTAAAAATATTTGATAATCCATAAATTTTCTCCCAGCATAGCTGCAGTAATTATACAAAAAAAAGAAAAAAAATACAATAAAAAACTCTTCTTTCGAAGAGTTTTAAAATTATTTCAACTTCAGAATTATCTAGCTTGTTTTACAGCTTTTTCTAATTCATCAATTGTCAATGCACCTGGGAAGAATTTCTTTCCGATTACAAAGAATGGTGTTCCTTCTAATCCGAATGTATTTCCAGATACTCTTGTTTGTTGTAATTCTTTCATAACTGTTTCACTAGCCATATCTTTTTCAAGTTGGTCGATATCTAAGCCAGCTTCTTTAGCATAGTTGAAAACAACTCTTTTGAATTCTTTATCTTGAGTTTTTTCATCCCAGTTTTGTGAGAAGTTTGCAGGTATGATATTTCCATTAATCATTTTCTTATGTAATGCAGCAGCCTTTTCATTTGATTGCATTTTAGCAGCAATAGCAGCTTGAGCAGCAACAAAAGAATATGAACGTATTGGGTAGTTCTTTAAAACAACTTTAACGTTTTTATCTTTAGCAATTAATTCTTCTACGAATTTTTCAGCCATTTTACATGCAGAACATGTATAGTCAAAATATTCATAGATAACTACATCGCCATTTGGATTTCCAGCGATTGGTGCATTTTCTTCCATTTCTTTTTTATTTTTAGAAACGTAGTCATTTATTTTTTTTGTTTGTTCTTTTGAAGCTTCTTCTTGAGCTTTAACAATCATATCTTGCAATATGTTAGTATTAGCCATCATATAAGGTCTAACAGCAGCATAAGCAATTAAAAAGATAGCAATAGTTTTAACTAAAGCTCTGCACAACACGTGTTTTGTAGAACTTTTATCAAATCCTTTTTGTTTTTCTTTTTTACGGTAGTATAATTTTGAGCCTGCGATAATTGCAAATCCAGCAACTAAGCAAATAGCTCCACATGTTGATAAATACATTTTCTTTCTCCTTTGTTTATTAACAAAAAGAATCTTAAAGGTTTTTCAATCAAATGCAAGAACAAAAAAATTAAAAAGAGTTTGAAAAAATCAAACCCTTTTTAATACAAACCTTCAAGTTAGTTATTTTTGTTTAGAATAATAAATATTCATAACTTTCATATAGTCTATTTTACCAGTAGGCATTTTTGGAACTTCATCCCATATTTCAATAGTCTTAGGATACATAAGTTCATTCAAACCGCGTTCTTTTCCTACTTTAATAATTTCATCTACAGCAGCGTTTTTAGCACTAGTTACCAGTATTAAACGTTCACCTTTTTTATCATCAGGAACTGCAATAACAGCATGATTAATTTCTTCACCACTCCAAATAGAATTAACCAAATCTTCAACAGCAGTTAATGAAACCATTTCACCTGCAATTTTAGCAAATCTTTTAGCACGTCCTTTAATAGTAATAAATCCACGTTCGTCCATATCAACAATATCACCAGTATCATACCAACCATTATCAGGAGGTAAAAGTAATCCAGGTTCATTTTCCTTAAAGTATCCAAGCATAACGTTTGGACCTCTAACTAATAATTCTCCACCTTCATCGATTCCATCAATTTTTCTTAATTTAGATTCCATACCAGCACAAGCTTTTCCAACTGAGCCTTTTTTAAAGTACATAGGTGTATTAACAGAGATAAGAGGGGAACATTCAGTTGCGCCATATCCTTCAATAATTCTCATACCAAATTTTTCAGCATAAATTGCAGTAGTTTCTTTCTTTTGTTTTTCACCACCAAGCACAGCATATTTCATGTTATAAAAATCATAGGCATGAGCATTTTCAGCATAAGCTCTCATAAAAGTATCTGTACCGATTAAAACAGTAGCTCCTATTTCATAGAACAATTGTGGAATAACTTTATAGTGAAGTGGAGTAGGGTATAAGAAACATTTAATCCCCACATAAAGAGGCAACAATGTTCCAATAGTAAGTCCAAATGAATGGAACATAGGCAATGCATTAAACAATGCATCAGTTTGGTTAAATGAAATAGCACATTTAACTTGAGCAATATTTGCTAAAAGATTTTGGTGACTTAAAACTACACCTTTAGGCTTACCTTCAGATCCAGATGTAAATAAAATAACAGCAGGATCAGTATTACGAACATCAGATGGAATAATTTTAAATTTAGCAAGTAGTAATCCATAAATTTTATCCCATGTACTAACTGTTTTTCCAATATCTTCTAAATAAACAATTTCAAAATCTTTTTCTTTTAAAGCATCAATTAAGTACTCAAGTTCACCTTGAATAATAAAAGCTTTCGCAGTAACAATTCTTTTAACTTTAGCAGCCTTACAAGCGGAAAGAATATTTTCAACACCGCTTGAAAAATTTATCATAGCAGGAACAATACCATAAGCTTGGAATCCATAAAAAGCTGCAACAGTTGCAAGAGTATTAGGCATAAGTAACCCAACTATTTCACCTTTATCAAATTTCTTAATTAACTTTCCACCAAGTACATGTGCACTTATTATAAGTTTATCATAACTCATAGGTTTTCTATTTTGGTCTTCAAGGATATTAATTTTTCTAAGAAATCCTTGGCTTCCATAATTTCCGCCAGTTTCAACTAAAGCTTCAAACAAAGGTTGTTTCATAAAAGGATTAGAATAAAATAAACAATCAGCCATTATGTGAAACAATTGTTCAGCAATTTCATCACGTCGAGTTCTTAAATCTTCTTCTTTTAATTTTAATTTTCTTTTTTCAAAAACAGTAATAGAAAGTTTAGGAAATAATTTTAATGTTAATTTACCTTTCATTTTAGAAAAATGAGTATGTTGTGCTCCATCAATCATAATAGGAACAATATCGGCCTTAGCTTTATCAGCAATAAGTCCAGGTGCTTCATAAATTTTCATTAAAGTATTAGTTTCAGAAATTCTTCCTTCAGAGAAAATTAATAAATTTCTTCCTTCTTTAACTTTTTTAATCAAAGTATTTATGTGGAAGGAATTAGTAGGATCAATTTCAAACACATCAGATAAAGCAAGCACAGGTCTTACCCACCATTTATTAGCAACTTCTCTGTTCAAAGCAAAAATAGGTCTTCCTGGTAAATAAAGAGCAAGTAATATAGGATCAAGTGATGAAACGTGATTTGAAACCATAACGTTTCTGTCTCCTAAATTTTTAAGATTTTCAAGTCCTTTAACTTGTATCTTATAAAGTAAAGAGAATACTATTTTAAGTATTCCCCTAAGAGCGTGGTATAAAATTCCTCGAATTCTATCACCTAAAAATTTTTTGAAGTGCTTTATTGAATGTTTTACTCTTATTCGAAGAGATATTTTTTCTTCTTTTTTCATATTAGAATTCCTTTGTCATAACTGTGAACTTATTCACTTTTTGAGCAATAATTTTTTCTCTTGGTAATTGTTGCAATAAATAAAGTTCATCCATAATAGCTTTTTTAACACGTCTAACAGTTTCTTCTCTGTTAGTATGAGCTCCTCCTAAAGGTTCTTTAACGATTCGGTCAATAACTTTTAACTTTAATAAATCTTGAGCAGTAAGCTTCAAGCAATTAGCAGCAGTTTCTTTATGATCTGCGTCTTTCCATAAAATACTTGAACAACCTTCAGGTGAAATAACAGAGTAAACTGAATTTTCAAGCATGATAATTTTATTAGCAACAGAAATAGCCAAAGCTCCACCACTTCCACCTTCACCAATAACAACAGAAATAAGTGGAACAGAAACGTCTAAACATTTTTCAATAGCACGAGCAATAGCTTCAGCTTGTCCTCTTTCTTCAGCTTCTAATCCTGGATATGCTCCCGATGTATCAACAAAAGTAATAATAGGTAATCCAAATCTGTCTGCAAGATCCATAAGTCTGATAGCTTTTCTGTATCCTTCTGGATTCGGCATACCAAAATTATGTTTTTGTCTAGTTTCAATATCGTGACCTTTTTCTTGTCCAATAATCATAACTTCAGTACCATAAAATCTTGCAATTCCTCCGATAATAGCATTATCATCGCCAAAATATCTATCTCCGCTTAATTCAACGAAGTCGGTAAATAATTGATTGATATAATCAATAGTATGAGGTCTGTCAGAATGTCTTGAAATAGTAACTCTATCCCAAGGTGTAAGATTAGAAAAAACTTCTTTTAATTTTTCATTTTTTTCATCAACCAAGTCTTTATATTCTTGGCTATCTTTATCAACATTTTCAATTTTAGTGTCAATTTCTTGAATTTGTTTTTCAAAAGTTAAATTCATATTTAAACCTTCTTTTTAGTTAAAATAGATAAGATATTTCCAATTACTTCTTTTTCGTCTTTACGTTTAATAACTATATCGACTACTCCGTGTTTTTGCAAATATTCAGAAGTTTGAAAATCTTCCGGTAATTTTTTCTTAATAGTATTTTCAATAACACGTTTACCTGCAAAACCAATTTCTGCACCTTCTTCTGCAATAGCAACATCGCCAAGCATAGCAAAAGAAGCAGTAACTCCACCCATAGTTGGATTAGTAAGTACTACGATATAAGGTAAACCAGCTTTTTTCAAATTTGAAACTCCAAGTGTAGTTCTTGCCATTTGCATCAAAGATAAAACACCTTCTTGCATACGAGCACCACCAGAAGCAACAAAAGCAACAAAAGCAGCATTATTTTTTAAAGCCATTTCAACTGATTTTAAGAAACTTTCCCCTACAAATCGTCCCATAGAACCACCCATAAAGTCAAAATTTAAAACCCAAACAACAGTTTTAACTCCATTAATGTTTCCTAAAGCACTATTAGCACCATCAGGGTATCCAGTTGTTTTTCTGTAATCTTTCAAACGTTCTGTATAACTTTTTGTATCAACAAACCCCAAAGGATTATCCTTTAACATAGGATCTCTAAGAACAGTGTATTCACTGTCATCAAACATCATATCGAAACGAGGTTCAGGTCGCATAGGGTAATAATAATTACACTTAGGACATACATTTAAATTTTTTTCAAAAGATGGGGCGAATATACGTTCACCGCATTTTTTACAAACAATCCACAAACCTTTCTCAAGATTGGTGTGTTTTTCATCAGGTAATAATGGTAATTTTGAATTTGGCATATTTTTTAATTTTGATTTAAGCTCTTAAAAAGATCTTTTCCAAGTTTGAAATTCACTGAAGAAGATGATGAAATATTTATTTTTTCACCAGTCTTTGGATTGTGAGCTAAATAAGCTATTTTATTACGAGGTTCGAATATTCCAAAGCCACGTAACTCAATCCTATTATTTTCTTTCAAGTTTTCGCTCATAAACGCAAAAGTAACACGAACGATTTTTTCAACTTCATTGTAGGTCAAATCTTTATTTTTTTTCCATAAAAATTCTACTAAATCAGATCTCTTCATCTTATTTTTTCATCCTTTAGGTAAAATACTACATATTTTTTCAGTTTTTTCAAGTATATTATTTTTCTACTATTTCACTAACAAAATCTTGTTGATTTTCAATGTTTCTGTTATTTAAATAAATACCAGAAAATATAAATATAGTAAGTAAAAAGCTTAAGAATATATAAAGCCATAGTTCTATATCAACTTCCATAATCTTATTTTGAGTTTTCGCTTCAACTTTTACTTCTTCAGGTATTTGAGGTACAACCACATTAACAACTTCCGGTACAGATTCTTTAATAGGATCAGCATATATAGGCTCAGGAGGAAGTATAGGTTCCTCAACAACAGGAAGAGTTTCTTCTTTTACCCAAACAGGTTCTTCATAAACAGGTTGTGGTTCTGGTTTATATTCAGGAACTGGTTCAGGTTTGTATTCTGGTACATAAGGTTCTTCAACAACAGGAAGATTTTCCTCTTTTCCATTATTATAAGTATCCATAATCCAACTATGGGCATGTCCATCTCCTGGAAAATGTTCTTCTTTAGATTCTTCAACAACGTTTTCTTGTTTAAAGTCATATGGTTCAACTTTTCTTATTTCTTCTTCTATTTGATAAAAAGTTGGTCTTGGAGTATCTTCCTTTTCAACTTTTACTTCATTTATAGTTTCTTCGATTCTTCGTAAAGTTTCCATAATGTCTTCATTAGCAGCAACTGGTTTTTCTACCTCAGGTGCAACGTATTTAGGCTCATATTTTGGAGCTTCTTCTTCTTGAACAGGTTCTTCATAAACAGGTCTTTGTGAAAATCTGTCATTATTATATATAAAGTCTACTTCCATTTTAGGGTGTTGGCTTAACTTACTTTTTATAATAGGAAGTATTGTATTAAGATGTCTAATTTCAGCTTCAGATTTTTCAACACGTGTTCGAGCTTTCTTTAATCTCTTATCACGCATTTTTTCAGTTTTAATAGCATTATAAACTTGAGTAGAAACTTTATTAACTTGTTCAGGTGTTTTTGATGAATCTTTTTTATAGTTTTTCAATTTATTAGAAACTATCGCAGTTTGTTCAATAGCAACAGTTAAAGTTTTTTTAGTAATTTCAACGGTTGTTTTAGATTTATTTAAAATTTCTGTTTCTTCTGAAAGTCTTTTCAAACAATTAGTTAAAGCATTTTTTTCTTTATTAATAATGATTCGGCTTTCAAATATTTCATTAGAAGGATTATTGATATAATCTTCATAAATATTAAGTCCGTTATATTCAATATCTAACTTTTCAAACAGATTATCTTTTTTAGGTCTGATCTCATTTAAATCAAGTTTATACACTTGTTCTAAAATAACATCCCATTTAGTAGTAACATTTTCTAAAACTTCTTCACCAGGTAAAGGGTTGATGATAAGGCGCTTATTTGGTGATATATTATCTTGAGTTTCATCAATAACAAAAATTAATTTATCTTGGTGAAAATATGCTTTGAAAGAAAATCTTTCATTTTTATATTCTTGATAATACACATCCCCAGTATTAAGCGGAGTTCTTTCCATCTTTCTTTTCCTTTGTATTTTTAGGTATATAAGCAACAACAGTATGTTCTAAGCAGTATGGTTTGCTTTTAAAAGTCGGTCTTCCACAAAAATGAAAATCTTTTGATTTAGGATCTCCAATAGGCCATCTGCACATACCAAGTTTAAGTTGAGTAATATTAACTCCTTTATGATCGTCTTTTTTACCTTTTTTTGACGAAAGTTCTTCAATTTCAAAATCTTCTTCTTCGATTTCTTCAACGACCTTAATTTTAGGCTCAGCTTTTTTAGGAGTAATTTTTTCAACCACTTTAAGTTCTGGTTTCTTAGATTTTTTTTCAACTTTTTCTTTTTTATCAGATTGTGTCTTAATAGGTGACATACGAGCATCAAGCTCTAATCTATGAGCTTTACCAACAACAGAGTTTTTTGTAACTCCAAGTTTTTTTCCAATTTCGGAAGTAGAAAGTCCTTTATCCCAAAGTTCTCTTAATTTTGCTATTTTTTTTGGTGTCCAAGTTTGAGTAGTCAATTTTTCAAGTCCTTTTTTTATCATATACCGGTATTTAATCAAATTTTTAGCCATTTGTCAAGATTTTTAAAGAGTCGCTTTAATATAAGCAGATTATAACTCAATAAACAACAAAAGCCCAAGAAGTACTTGGGCTAAAATTCTGCTGCTTTTAGTAATTATATACCAAAAGATCCATATTTCTTATTAAATTTATCAGCTTGACCTTTAGTAGAACCTTGTTTTTTCACCTTAGTCCAAGCGATATGTGTTAAAGGGTCAGTATCAAGAACTAAGTCCTTTTTCACAGTAGAAAACATTTTTACTTTCTTTCCATCAGTAGTAGTAACTTCAATTTGATGGTATTCTGGGTGCACGTTTTTTTTCATTGTTTTGCCTCATATGTTATACATTTGTGTTGACACTATAAACCCTCTATCAAGAAAAATCAAGCTTTTTAATAATTTAATAAGTCATTAAGACAAATTTACTTTAATTTTTTTAACTTTTGTGTTAGAATTCATCTCATGGCAAAGCAACAATTCTTACCTAATGAATATGAAAGTTTTTTAAAGAAAGTTATATCAAAAATAACGATTCTCTTCTTATTTGTATTATCAATATTAACATTTGTTGCTCTTTTTACATTTTTATTTCAAAATCATCCATTTTTAACATCTCAAGAATTCAGTCCTTCATTTTGGGGGTATGTATTTTATTGTTTAGAATTTTTATACATATTTTTTGGAATAAGTGCTGTTGCTATTTCATTTTATTTATACTTCATTTGTAAAAGAATGTTAAAAAAAGAACCAATAGGTTACATAAGAGTTTTATATTTCATATTATTTCTATTTTTATTTCCATTAGTATTAACACTATCAAACATTCTGCCAAATGCATTTTCAGGTTTTTCACTAGGTGGTTTACTAGGATCATCATATATTTTTGTATTCAAAAAAATGGGTTTAATGAATATAATATATCCATTAGCAATATTAATAGTACCATTTTCTATATTCTGTTTAATTTATTCATTTGCAGTAACTTGGGATGACTTCTTAAATTTTGAAAGAAAGTTTTATTCAAATTTTTGGAAATTCAATAATTGGTTGGTAGGTTTATTTAAAAAGAAAACTAAGAAAAGAAATTTTGTTCCAGATTATGACACATTAAAAGAAGTGGCAGATGAAACTGATGAAAATAAAGAACCATTATCTCAAACAAGTTCTAAATTACTTGATAGTTTAACACCAGAAAAAGTTAAAGCATCAGATTTATCAAACAAAGCTCCAGTCAAACAAGTGTTTAAACTTCCGCCATATGAATTGCTAACAGCAAAGCCAAGCAAAGGCAATCAAATGGATGCAGAACTTATAAAGCAAATAGGTTATAATTTAGAAAGTTTCTTACAAACATTTAAAATAAATGGAAATGTATCTTCATATCATACAGGTCCGGTTGTAACATTATTTGAATATAAACCAGCAGCAGGTATAAAAATTTCAAAGATAACATCTTTAACAGAAGATATAGCACGTGCTATGAAAATTGACACATTAAGAATAGCAACCTTATCAGGAACCGATTCGATAGGTATAGAACTTCCAAATTTAAATCGCCAAATCGTATATTTAAAAAGTTTATTAGATACAACAGTATTTAAAAAACTAACCTATACACTTCCAGTTTGTTTAGGAGTAGATATTGCAGGAAATGGTGTATATGTTCAACTTGAAAAGATGCCACATTTATTAATAGCAGGACGAACAGGTTCAGGAAAATCTGTATTCATGCGCGGTGTTATTTTGTCATTAATATATAAGCTAACTCCAGAACAATGTAAGTTTATTTTAATTGATCCAAAAGAAGTAGAATTCATAGATTGGAAAGATATTCCTCATTTATTAACACCAATAGTAAACGATCCACAACAAGCTATTAATTCTTTGAAATGGGCAGTTGCAGAAATGGATAAGCGCTATACTGATATGGCTCATATGGGTGTAAAAAATATTGAAGGTTATAATGAAAAAATACAAGCAACAAAATCAGCTGGAAGAAAATTAAAGAAGAAAGTTAAAAAAGGAATAGACGTAAACACAGGAAATATTATTTATGAAGAAACAGAAATTCCATTAAATATTTTACCATATATAGTAATAATCATAGACGAACTTGCAGACCTTATGACAACTGCAGGAAAAGAAGTAGAAGTATTAATTCAACGATTAACAGCAAAAGCTCGTGCTGCTGGAATTCATATGATATTAGCAACTCAACGTCCATCTGTAGACGTTATCACAGGTGTTATTAAATCTAACTTACCTCATCGTGTTGCATTCCAAACTATATCAAAAATTGATTCAGCAACAATATTAGGTCAATCAGGTGCTGAACAATTATTATCACAAGGTGATATGCTTTATATGGAAGCGGGAAAAAAGACAGTAAGAGTACATGCTCCATTTGCAACAGAAAAAGAAGCAGTTGATGTAGCAAACTTCTTACGTAAACAAGAAAAACCTAATTATGTAGAAGATGTAGTAAAAGAACAAAAGAAAGACCCATTAATGAGCAAGATGTTAGGTTCATCAGATTCTTCAGGTAGTGATGATGATTTATATGAAGAAGCATTAGAAATAATGAGAAAGCATCAAAAGGTTTCAATATCATTTATCCAACGTCATTTAAGAATAGGTTATAACAAAGCAGCTTCCTTAATTGAGCGTATGGAAGAAGAGGGAATTATTTCTCCAAGCTCTCCGACAGGTAAAAGAGAGATTCTTAAATAAAATAATTATTGTTATTAGTCCTGTTAAATTGTTAAAAACCCTGTTTTTCACATTTTAATAGGGCACTTCAATTTCCAATTCTTTTATGGTATAATCATTAAATAATAAAGGATAAAATATGAAAAGAATATTAGCTTTAATTTTAGGAATCTTAATAGGTATATGTATATCAAACTCAGTTATAAGATTAATTAAAGGACCTCCTGAATTTGAATATATTGGGGAAAATGAAGAAGGTTATAGTTTAATCAGATATAAAGATAAATCTTGTACTCTTATTTCAAAAACTCTTGGTTACAGAATGGGGGGTAATTTAGATCCTTCACATGGTTGTTATTGGGGATTTGAAAAATATATAGGAAAAACTCCGCAAGGTGATGAAATATATGGAAGTGAAGGAGATTGCTATACTATAAATTCTAAAACTAAAAAAGTTATAGAGCATTCTTACGAAAATTTAGAAATAGGATGTAATTAATAAGGAAATTAGATGAAAAAAAATATATCTTTAGTAATATTATTAATATTAGGAATATTAATTGGAATTTGCATATCAAAACCAATTACCAGATTAATTAAAGGAACTCCAGAATATGAATATGTTGGAATGCGTGAAGATGGTTATGGAATAATCAGAAATAAAGATAAAACCTGTGTTTCTATTGCAAAGAATGGTGGTGGTATGGAATTTTATATCATAGATCCAATATTTGACTGTCATGTGGAAAATGAAAAATATATAGGAAAAACTCCAGAAGGTGATGAAATATATGGTAATGAAGAAAATTGTTATTCGATAGATTCAAAAACAAAAAAAATGAAAGAATATGGATATATAACTCCAGAAAAAACATGCAAAATGAAGGAAGTAAAAAATGAAATTTAAATTAGTTTATCGTGGGCAAGTTAAGATTAATCCTAAAAAAAGAACAAAGCATATTCATGATCTTCGTGAAAAGTTCAGTGAACAAATGAGAACTCTTTTTGAAATAACTCCTTATAATGAGTTAAAACAATATATAAGAAAAGATCAAAATAAAAAATCTATAATAAAAACAGTAGG
This sequence comes from Alphaproteobacteria bacterium, assembly GCA_031549385.1. GTDB lineage: Bacteria > Pseudomonadota > Alphaproteobacteria > Rs-D84 > SZUA-605 > JAVBPW01. The sequence goes on along the minus strand of JAVBPW010000001.1, from coordinate 106,850 downwards.
TGGTGTAGATTTTATTTCCCTAATCACTCCAGAATTAAATTTATTAGCAGAACTGGATATACAGCTTCTTTTACCAGAGCTGGCTCAAACTCCACGTGCTGATATAGATAACAGAATGAAAACTCTTCTTGATGGCCTTCGCCGTCCACAAGATATTCATGAAATCCCGGAAAATATAGATAAAAGCCAACCAATATTTACACTTCTTGATGATGACAGATATGTAAGTAAGTTAATAATAAATACAACTCATTTATTAAATCAAGAAAACGAAGACGATATAATGGTTATTATAACAGTTAATATAAGAGCTACAAAAGCAACTCTTGAAAACATAAACTATCTAATATAATAATTGCAAAATTAAAAATAAAAGATATTATATGTGGTCATAAGCTGACGTGGCTCAGGGGTAGAGCACTCCCTTGGTAAGGGAGAGGTCGCGGGTTCAAATCCCGCCGTCAGCACCATTATTTTATTTAAAATAAAATGCAAAAATAAGTGATTATTATTAAACTTGTTAAATTGTTAAAAAACCTATTTTTAATAATTTCATAAGTTATAATTTATCTCAAATTAATATCTAAATCTTACAAAATTAAATCCCAGATTTTCATATGGGATTAAGTTTATATATTTTGTTTATATATTATAGACCTAATAATTTATCTAAATCAATTAAACCAAATTCACGGTATGTTTCTTTGAATTTTTCAAGCCATTGTAGTAAAGGAATAGCAATTACAAAACATAATAAGAATATAAAATATTTTCTCATAACAGAAGTTTTAACTTCAATATATTCTGGTGCTTTCCAGATTTTAAAATTAGGAATATATTTAGGAGTTTTCTTTTTATAATCCATATATTCTTTTCCAAATTCAGCTTCCAAATTAGCTTCTTCTCTTGCAACTGTATCTTTGTAGTAAAACATAAATAATGGTAAAACTACAATTGCTACATCAATTCTTCCAAGCATAAGTAAAAATCCAATTAATGCTATAAAAGAACATACATAAAGAGGATTTCTAACTACAGAAAAAGGTCCATCTGTAACAATTTTTCTGTCTTTTTTTCCGCCAATAAAAAGCATAGAATAAAATCTGCCTAATGCTCCAAGTATAACTAATAAAAATCCAAATTGATCATTTAAAAAATCAGGAAGATAGTTTCCAAGTAATAATGTATCTGTCTTTGTAAGTAACACATAAATAATAAGTGCTATAACAAAATATCTTGAATGCTTAATACGCTTTTTGTTTCTTGGTTTTAGTGTTGATTGTTTTGGTTGCTTTACATGTTTTTCCATTTATTTTTCCTTTATTATTAATTTTTGAAATTTGTTCAAATGCTTCTGCAGCATCTTTTACTAAGTTTATTTTCATTCTTTTAATTGTTAAAGAAGACAAAAAGCCTTGTTCTGACAAAAAGGTTACATAATTAACCAATGGAACAAAAAAATTATTAGTATTTACGAGAAACATAGGTTTCTTATGTTCATTAATTTGCTGTCCAACAAGAACGTCAAAAACTTCATCAATAGTACCGATTCCGCCACCAAGTATAATAAAGGCATCAGCTTCTTGTATCATCATTCGTTTTCTTTCTTGTAGAGTTTTTACTAATTCAACTTTAGTACCTTTTAAAGGTCTCTCTAAGCTAAGAACTTCTGGAGTAGTTACTCCTAACACCTTAGCTCCATTCTTTAAAGCAGAACGAGCTACAGCTCCCATAAGACCAGTTTCAGATCCGCCATAAACTAAACGGAATCTGCCTTGGCCAATTCTCTTTCCAACTTCTAAAGTTTGAATATAATATTGTGATTTTCTGTCATCAAAACTAGCGCTGCAAAAAACAGCAATTGATTTAATTTTGTTCATATCTACTACTTTATTTAAAATCTGCACAAGTTATTTCGCCACCAATATGAGTTCCAGGATACATACATCTAAATCCAAACTCTCTAACAGCAACTCCTGTTTCCATAACTTGATATCTATAAAAAGCAGTTGGTTTTCTTATATCAGCACTTGGTCTGTCATAAACAATTAAAGCATCCACAGCACCGCGTCCGCAAGTTTCTTTAACTATATTTTGAGCAACATTAGAAAGAACATGATTTATATCGCCATCATTAAAACCATCATTTTCACCATAATAAAAACGTAATCTCATTTCACGTAAATCTCTTGCACTTTTCAAAGTATCAACTTTTATAACATTACCATGATAATAATGATATTTTGTAGTAATTTTACTTTCTTTCCATTTTTCTGCCAAAGCTTCTTTTTCAGCTTCTGTAAAAGTTCTTGATTCATTCCAAGAATCATACTTGAATGATTTATCAATCATATACAAAGTATCACGGCTTAAGTATTGGTCTCCATAAAGAGCTGCTTGATTTGGGTCAACTTGTTGAACTTTCTCACCGCTTTCATTTGTAGTAGTTGTAATACCTTGAGCTTTTTGTTGAGCTTCAATTGTTTTTGGTCCATTTGGTTCATCATACATAGCAAAAGATTTCTTTTCTTCACTTGAATTATTCATACAAGCTGAAAGTAATAAAATTGCCATTACAGATAGTAACTTTTTCATAGCCTTCCTCACCCTTTTTATATTTCTAATAATATTTTAAACTATTCAAAAAGAAAACACAATTGAAAAATTAACCAATAAAAATATAGTTAATTTATAAATACTTCAAGATCTCCAGCAAGTACAGAATCAACATCAGGAGTTTCAATATCAGTTCTTAAATCTTTAACTTTTGTATAAGGTTGCATAACATAAGACCTTATTTGAGAACCCCATTCTATTTTGTTCTTGGTTGCATTTTGTTTATCAAGTTCAGCTTGTTTTTCTTGAAGTTGAAGTTCATACAATTTACTTTTCAACATTTTCATAGCCATATCTTTATTTTTATGTTGAGACCTCTCACTTTGGCATTGCACAATAGTGTTTGTAGGAATATGAGTAATTCTAACAGCGCTATCAGTTTTATTAATATGTTGCCCACCAGCCCCCGATGCTCTATAAGTATCAATTCTTAAATCTTTTTCATTTATTTCAATATTAATACTATCATCAACAATAGGATAAACCCAAACAGAAGCAAAAGAGGTATGACGTTTACCAGTAGAATCAAAAGGAGAAATTCGAACTAATCTATGAACTCCGCTTTCATTTTTCAACCATCCATAAGCATACATTCCGTCGATTTGTAATGTAGCAGATTTTATTCCAGCAACATCTCCATCAAGTTCATCAACAATTTCTAATTTAAATCCACGTTTATTAGCAAAATTAATATACATATCTTTAATCATATTAGCCCAATCGCAAGCCTCAGTACCACCAGCACCGCTATGAATTTCAAGATAGCATCCTGATTTATCTATTTCATCAACAAACTTAACTTGGATTTTTAACAATTCAGAATTTTTTAAATCTTTTTTAACTTGTTTATCAAGTTCATCAATTAATGATAAGTCGTTCTGGTTTTGTAAAAAATCATACATTTCATGTAAATTTTTTAAAGATTCAAAAGCTAATTTATAGCTTGTTAATTTATCTTCTATTGATTTTTTTTCTTTTAATGTTGAAGAAGCAAGAGCATTATCATCCCAAAATTTAGGATTTTCCACTTGTTTGTTTATTTCCAAAAGTCGATTTTCCAACGAAGGAATATCAAAGATACCTCGCAATGATATCTAGGTTATTCTTGATTTCATCAATCTGAATTTTAATATCGTACATAAAAAACTATCCTTTACTTACAATTCAAAGCAGCTTTCAATTGTGGGTTAGAAGCTGTATATTTATTAATATTATCAGTTCCCAACTTTGTCAAGGAAGAAGCGCGTGCATCATTAACTCTATATGCATAGCATCCAGATTCTGTCTTAACAGCAATTAATGTGCCTTCTTTAATCTTAGCAGCACTACCTTTTAGGTAATCAATAATAACAGCAGGGTTACCAAGTATATTTGTGTTACTCTTATAGTTTTGTAAAGCAATCTTCAAATCTTCATGAGTATATCCAGATATTTTACCAACAAGGTCAAGATAGATTACAGAAGCTTCTTCAATTACTTGCTTTTCTTGTTGTTTTTCAGCAACATTAGCAACTATTCCAGCAGCAACTCCAACTCGAAGAGCGTCACCTTGAGATTGTAATTGAGAAGCGGCTTGTCCAACTTGAGAAACATCATATTCTCCTTCGCCACATTCTGTCTTTTTGATATCAATATATCTAGCTAAAATAGCATCAATAACTTTTTCCCATCCATTTTTCTTTGAAGTAAAGTTAAGCATACCAAAATTTGCTAACCAACCAGCTCCATCAGTACCCATGTATCCAGCACTGAAGAATTCTTCAACCATAATATCAGAACCACCAGCTACAGAACTTCCACAAGCAAGATCAAGAGTATTTCTTAAATCTTTATTCCAAGAATTAGCACCTTTAGTAATAGCAATTCCATAACAAGCTTGAGCAGCTCGCACCATATCTTTTGCATTATCGCATTCTTTCATAGTTGTTTGGTAATTCAAGAATTGTTTCATTTGTTTTACATAAGAATTAACCCCAGAAACAATATAAGATTTACATTGATTTCTGTAAGTATCACGCAAAACTGCTGAAGGCATACCAGTAAAGCAGCTATCAATAACTTGATTAAATTCTTCTATATTTTTATCACGGCAATTTTTATATCCGTCAAATTCGTCATAGCAATATTCATCCAAACAAAGTTTTATTTCATATTCGCAATCATCTTTACTAAAAGACATAGCTTTTCTTGTTCGAGTAAAATAATAAGGATTTTTTCCAGTTCCAGTAGGTCTAGTTTTGTTATAAACAGAATGTCCTCTCACAGCTTGAGCGTAAGATTGTTGCGATACAAAAAAGCAAGCTGAGAACACAACAGCGAAAGCTAACAAAAATAATTTCTTCATTAAAGACCTCTCCTATGGCATCAATTATACCTCAAAAATAGTCTTTATACAAGACTTTTTAACAAAAAATTAAATGTAAAACAGATTAGTTAGCTATTTGGAAAAGAACTTTTTCTAAACTCTTTCGCTCTTCAGAAGTATATCCAACTTTATCAGAGTTTTGATCGCCTTTATTTTTAATAGCAGGTTTCAATAATAATTCATATGAATCATTATTATTTAAAAGATCAAGTTTAGAAGGTTTTTCTTTTCGTAGAATAGAATTCTTAGTATCAGGAATAAGTAAAGTTTCCAATGATTCTGAAGCTATTTTCAAAAATGGTTCTGACCTTGCATTATTGAACCAGTCAGGACGTTTTTCTTTTATAGGTATTAACCAAATCATAAAAATATAAATCAAACAGCAAAAAGCAATTCCTTTAATAATTCCAAATAAAAATCCTAATCCCTGATCAATAGATTTAAATTCTGTTTTATGTAATATGATTGATGCTTTTTTTACAAAGTAAGAAAAAATAACAATAAAAATTAAAAAAATAACAAAATATGCAATAAGGGCACAAAGTATATCAGACAGTTCAAAAGATTTAATTAACAAATCTCTTAAATGTGGTGCAAAAAAATTAGTAGTAATAATAGCAAGTATCCAAGCACCAATAGAAAGTGTTTCTCTTGAAAAGCCTCTTTTATATCCAAAGAATGCTGTAATAAGAACTACTAAAAAAAGGATAATATCAAATTCGTTAATAAACATTGTCATAAGAACAAATTATAAAGCAAAATAACAATTAAATAAAGGAAAAACTTTTCTCTTGTGAAATTCTAAAAGATTTGTTAAAAGACTTTGCATGATAGTATTAGGTATAGAAACAAGTTGCGACGAAACAGGTATTGCTATAATCAACGATAAATATGAGATTTTAGCAAATGTATTGTATTCTCAAATTGATTTACATTCAGTATATGGTGGGGTAGTTCCAGAAATTGCCTCAAGAAGTCATATAGAAAAAATAGACATTTTATTTAATGAGGCTCTAAAACAAGCTAATTTAAAATTAGAAGATATAGATGTAATAGCAGCAACTTCAGGGCCAGGGTTAATAGGTGGTTTATTAATAGGAACAACATTTGCAAAATCAATTTGCTATGCAACTGGTAAACCATATATGGCAGTAAATCATTTACAAGGTCATGCATTAATGTCCAGATTAACTCATAATACTAACTATCCCTTTTTATTAGTATTAACTTCTGGGGGTCATTGTCAGATATTGGAAGTAAAAGGCACAAATGATTTTACAATTCTTGGAACAACAATTGACGATGCAGCAGGGGAGGCATTTGATAAAGTAGCAAAATTATTAGGCTATGAATATCCAGGTGGCGGAAAAATTGACGCACTTGCAAAGCAGGGTGATAGTAAAAGATTTAAATTACCTCTTCCATTAATTAATGAAGACAATTGTAATTTTTCTTTTTCAGGAATGAAAAGTGCTGTAAGAAATATAGTTGCAAAAGGTGAAATTAAAACTGAACAAGACAAATATGATTTATGTGCATCATTTCAATCTGCATTATGTAAATGTTTTGAAAAGAAAGTTCAAAGAGCATTAAAAGAAACAGGCTTAAAAACATTAGTTGTATCAGGAGGGGTAGCTCGTAATTCTGAATTAAGACAAACTCTGACAGATGTAGCAAATAAATTAGGTGTGGATACTCATATTCCAGACCCAAAGCTATGTACAGACAATGGTGTAATGATAGCAGTCGCTGGGTTGGAAAATGCAAAGCTAAATCAATTTAGCTCATTAAATACAACTCCACGACCACGTTGGCCACTTGAAGAACTAAAATCTTAAAAAATAATAAATTAAAATAAAAAATTATTATTAAACTTGTTAAATTGTTAAAAACCTTATTTTTAATAATTTCATAAGTTATGAATTTTTCAAATCAAAATCTAAGATAGAAATATTTAAATCATAAGAAACGTCACCGTTGTCATCATCTTTATAAATAGTTCCAATGAATTCATCTTTTAAAAGGAGTTCAACAGAATCTTCAGACAAACCTTTAACAAAGCGAAGGTCTTTATTACCAAATTTCTTTTGAATGTATTGAGTTAAAAGTTCAATTTCTTTTGGTGTAATGTTCATAAGTTTTCTCCTTGGTTAAATATATAGTAAGAAATTATCGACAAAACCTGATTAAAAATCAAGGAATTTATTTTGTCTTGATTTTTTTTTACGATACATATAAACTCATACCATCTTAAAAACGTATTGGGGCGTTTAGCTCAGTTGGTAGAGCAATTGACTCTTAATCAATGGGTCACAGGTTCGAATCCTGTAACGCCCACCATTAAAAAAGTGCCTTTATGGCACCTTTTTTAATATTGGGATTTAGGTTTTATATCCCGAAGTACTTACGAGGAACAGGTTTGTCCGACGAGTAGAATTTTCAATTCGTATGAGGAGCCCGCAGATGCAAAGCATTGAGGACATCCTGTAACAAGTATAAAATTAAAGTGCCTAAAAGGCACTTTTTTAAATATTGAGTATTAATGGTTTTACCCGAAACAAAAAAATCCGGCATTTAACCGGATTTTTATTTATCATTGATTTCAGATTAGAAATCAAATCCAATTTTCATACCAATTTGATAATAATCGTCGCCCATATCAGCATTACCAAGTTCATTTTCAAAGTGATATTTAAAATAAGGCATAATTGCAACGTTTTTTACAGAATAAACTGCACCAAATGTTAAAGCCATATCTTCAAAACTATCTATATTCATACCTGTGTTGCTTTCTTGTTCTCCATACATTCTTAAATCAAATTGTGCTTTCAATGCCCAATCTTTGTTCAAAGAATATAATGCTTCAAGAGATAATAAAAGATCCATTCTATCATCTAGTGTAACTTTAGCAGGAGTTTTAAGTTCTGATTCTAAAGCATAATAAGCAGCAGCAGTAACGCCCCATGCAAATTGTCCAGAAGCTCCAAAGAATTTAGCACCAAATGTAACATCATTACGTTCTAAAGGAATGCTTACTCCACCAGCAGCTGTATCTTTTGTTAAACCAAGACCTAATTTACCAAATAAGTTAATACCAAATTCTTTTCCTGGTAATACTTGGTAATCAATTCCGATTTGTGCATTTCCATCATTATAAGCAGGATTAAGTACAGCAAGAGCATTTACATTATTACCAGCAACTTTAGCTGTTAACATCCAACGATCTGTTAATCCATAAGCAAAGTTAGCATCTCCAACTTCCCATGTAGAAGCAGATATGTTTGTCATATGATCGCCAGATTTTGTTTCTCCTGTTCTTAAGAATACATCAAAATTAGCAGCAACAACACCTTCTTTTGCACGGTATGTTGGGTCAAGTACTGATACTCTGTCAGCAGCCATAGCTGATCCACATACTGCTAATGTAGCGATAGTTGATAGTAAAATTTTTTTCATGGTTATCTCCTTTTTTAAATTAGCCATAAATACGATAATAAACCCGAAAAAAAATAAATCTAGTAAAAATTTACTTCAAAATATTACAACACTAAATAGTTGAATCTTTTATTGATTTTTTTATAAATCCACGCTAAGATAATTCATTAATCATCTAATTTATAAAAAGAAAAAACCTCGCTTTCGCAAGGCTTTTTTGAGTAGAAAGATTTATATATTAAAGTTTAAGCAACTTTTTCATCAACAACAGCAACATCTGCTTTTTCAAGTATTGCTTTTGTTTCAAAGAAAACTAGATCTTTAATTTTAGCAGCCATTTCATCATTTGATAAATCAGCAATTTTTACAGAAAACAATTCGTGTCTGATTTGAAGAGATGTGAAAGCACCAATTAAGTCAGGTCTTTCTAAATCTTCTATATTACGAGCAGATCCATCTTTGTTTGTTACATGTAACAAATCTTTAAGTGATACCATATCTCCATTATTATTTACCCAAACAACTTTATCTAATACTAAATCAATTGTTCTCATAAGTTCTGTCATATTTTGTTTCTTTTCCATTTTCCCTTCTCCTTTTTTGAGTTTTTGCGACTCGGTATATCTATTTTAATAATGATTCCGATTCGCATGTCAAGTATAAAAAATCTTTTTTTGCATTTTTCTTCATTTTTTCATCAAAAATACTTAAAAAAAGTAAAAAGAGTCACAAAGAGTCATAAAGATATTTGATTTTGTCATTGACTTGCATTAAAATTTCATTATAAAAAGTAGTAAGAAAAAATAAAAAAAGGAAAGTACGTGAGTTTATTTTTATCTGTTTTTACAAATTTGATAGGTCATCAAGGAAGAGTTTCGATGCCATCTACTTTTCGTAGTCAATTATCACAAAATCAAGTAAATCAAACAGTAGTATTATATCGTTCATTTACAAACAAATGTATAGAAGGATGTTCAACATCACGTATGGAATTATTATCAGACGCATCAGATAATTTAGATATTTTTTCAAAAGATCAAAATTCTATTAACTCATTAATATTTGCAGATGCAAGACAATTAGGAGTAGATTCAGCAGGAAGAATAAGTATTCCAGCTGACTTGTTAGAATATGCAGGAATTAAAAAAGAAGCATGTTTTGTAGGATGTGGAAAAACATTCCAAATCTGGGAACCTTCTGTGTTTAAAAAATATCAAGATGAATTACGTGCTGATGCCTTAAAAAATAGACCTACTTTAAAGATAAATAACTAGACCAAAGTTAAGTTTTTTGGTATAATAAGGCGAAATGAAAAAATCAAAAATTGTTTTTAATGAAAAAGAACAATCAACTGGCACAGAGCAAAGTTGCCATATTCCTGTTTTATTAAAAGAAGTTATTAATTTAGCAACAAATAATCCAAAGATAATAGTTGATGGAACATTTGGTAATGGCGGTTATTCAAAAGAATTATTAGAAACTTTTCCAAAAGCAAAACTATATGCATTTGACAGAGATGAAACAGTAATTCCTCAGGCAAAAAAATTCAAAGAAAAATATAAAGACAGATTTGTATTTATAAACGACACTTTTTCAACAATTGCTGATTATGTAAAAAATCCAGACTATGTAGTTCTTGATTTAGGTTTATCATCAATGCAAATTGACCAAGCTCATCGTGGTTTTTCATATCAAAATGATGGACCATTAGATATGAGAATGGGAAAAAATGAAATTTCAGCTTATGAAGTAGTAAATGAATTTGATGCATCTGATCTTTATGATATATTTAAAAAATATGGTGAAGAACCATTATCTAAGATGATAGCAAACCGTATAGTAAAACTCAGAGCTCAAAAGCCAATTAAGACAACTTCAGAATTAAAAACAATAATAGATCAAACAGCAAGAAATGGAAAATCAGCAGCAAGAATTTTTCAAGCTATAAGAATTTTTATTAATGATGAGCTAGGTCAGCTTGAAGAAGTTTTAAAAACTGTTCCTGAAACATTAAATAAAAATGGGATTTTTGCAGTAGTATCATTTCATTCATTGGAAGACAGATTAGTAAAAGATACGTTTAACGACCTTTCAAAACAAAAATCAGTATCTCGCTATGCGCCGACAACAAAAGAAGAAGTAAAGAATTTTATATTGCTAACTAATTCAGCAATCAAACCATCAGACAAAGAAATCAGTCAAAATCAAAGAAGTCGCTCAGCAAGATTAAGAGCTATTAAAAAGAAGGAAATATAATGGAAAAGAAAGCAACTATTTTTTATTATTTATTAATAGCAATAACAATATTATTGTTAATAATTGTTTTCGTATTACAAAATTCAATTACATATCACGAAAGACAACTTAAGCACGACATAAAAGAATATGCAAGACTTTATAATGAAAATAATTTGCTTCAAGCAGAATGGAGTTATTCATTAAAGATAGAAAATTTTAATACATTTACAAAAAATAAAATTAGCACTTACGAAACAATTTTACCAAAAGATAATATATCTATAAAGGATTTATCAAGTGTCAACGAATAAAGATCATTTTGGATTTTCTGTAGGTTCTGAAATACCCTTAAATAAGGTATATAAAGAAACAGAGCAGGAACTTGATTCTTTAGTAAGAAAAAGATCTAATTGGGCTATTTTTCTTATCAATGTAGTTTTAATTTTTATATTAGCAAATGTATTTGCAACAATTCAGTTTTCATCTTCTAAAGAAAGAATTTTACCTAATCAAGATTTCATTCGTGGAAATATAGTTGATAGAAATGGAGATATATTAGCAACTAATTTAATAACAAAAAACCTATATTGTAATTCAACTAAAATTCTAAGCCCAGAACATACTGCTAAAGAGTTAACAAAAATTTTCTCAAATTTAAAATATTCAGAAGTTTACAGAAAATTAACAAATGGTAAAAGTTTTACATATATTCAGAAAAAACTTACACCACAAGAAGTTCATAAAATTAAGTTAATAGGCGATCCTGGTCTTGAATTTGAAGACTCTCAAGAAAGAGTATACCCGCAAGGTGCATTAACTGCACATGTAATAGGAATGGTAGATTCAAATAACAATGGTGTTTATGGAATGGAACAAATGTTCAATGAAGAATTAAAAGGAACAAATGCTACAGTAAAAGTTTCAATAGATTCAAGAATTCAAAATTTAATGTATAAAGTTTTAAAATCTGCTCAAGAAAAATATGAAGCAATAGGAGCCGCTGGCTTATTAATGAATCCAAACACAGGTGAAATCATAGCAATGATATCACTTCCATCATTTGATCCAAAAGATATAGGTAAATATCCAGACTATAATAAATTTAATAAAATCACTCAAGGTGTATATGAATTAGGATCAGTATTTAAATTATTTAACACAGCTGCAGCATTAGAGTTTGGAATTCCAGAAAACAAAAAATACGAAGTTTGGGTTCCTATAAAAATAGGTCGATTCACAGTAAAAGACAATCACAAAATGGAACAACAATATGCAGACATGGGGTTAATTTTAGCAAAATCATCAAACATAGGTTCTGTTCATATGGTTGAAGATATGGGTATAGATTTTCAAAAGAATTTTTTAACAAAATTAAATTTATTAGACTCAGTAAAAACAAAAATGAAACCAGTAGCTCCTCCAATGACTCCAAAGACATGGACTAAAGCATCGTCGTCATCAGTTTCATACGGATATAATATATCAGTATCTCCATTCCAATATTTAACATCTATGAACGCATTGGTAAATGGTGGTTATTACATACACCCAAGATTTATGCCTCCAGAAATGGGAAAACCAATAGACGGTCGCCAGGTATTAAGTCCAGAAGTATCTACTAAAATGCGAGGATATATGTCCAGAGTTATGCTTGATGGTTCAGGTCAATATTCAAGAGTAAGAGGTATCAATATAGGTGGTAAAACGGGTACAGCTGAAAAACTAGTAGGTGGTAAATATGAAAGACGCAAGATTATAGCAGTATTTGCCTCAGCTTTCCCAATAGAAAACCCTCAGTACAGTCTATTTATAATGTTTGATGAACCAAGAGAAAAAGCAGGAGTTTATGGCAGAACAGCTGCCTCAAATGCAGCTCCCGTTTCCAAAGAAATCATTGAAAGTATATATCATTTACTAGATTTATAATAATTTTTTCTAAAAAACCTTGAAAGGGTATGTTAAATGCCCTATATACAGAACCATAAGATACTTAAAAGGAGTAAAAAACAATGTCAAAAGTGATAGGAATAGATTTAGGAACAACAAACTCATGTTTTGCCTTTATGGATGGCTCAACACCAAAGGTAATTGAGAATAAAGAAGGAAGAAGAACAACTCCTTCCGTAGTTGCATTTACTGATACAGAAACATTAACTGGAACACCTGCAAGAAATCAAATGGTGACAAATCCAGAAAATACTGTTTACACAGTAAAGAGATTAATAGGAAGAAAGTTCACAGATCCAGAAGTTCAAAAAGAAATAAAATCTGTACCATTTAAAATAGTTCAAGCTGACAATGGTGATGCATGGGTAGAAGTAAAAGGTAAAAAATACTCTCCATCAGAAATTTCTGCAAAAATCTTACAAAAAATGAAACAAGATGCAGAAAGCTATTTAGGCGAGAAAGTAACTCAAGCTGTTATCACAGTTCCAGCTTACTTTAACGACTCTCAAAGACAAGCAACAAAAGATGCAGGTAAAATTGCTGGATTAGACGTATTACGTATTATCAACGAACCAACAGCTGCTGCTCTTTCTTATGGTTTAGATAAAGGTCAAACAGGTCTAATAGCAGTATATGACTTAGGTGGTGGTACATTTGATATTTCAATTCTTGAAATTGGTGATGGAGTATTTGAAGTAAAATCAACTAATGGAGATACATTCTTAGGTGGCGAAGATTTTGATAAAGTAATCATAGATTATTTTGCAGATGATTTCAAAAAGCAAACAGGGGTTGATTTATTAGGCGATAAAATAGCTCTACAAAGATTAAAAGAAGCAGCTGAAAAAGCAAAGATAGAATTATCATCTTCTTTTGAAACAGATATAAATTTACCATTTATCACAGCAGATGCAACAGGACCAAAGCATTTCAATTTAAAGTTCACAAGAGCAAAACTTGAAAGCTTAGTAACAGACTTAATTAAGAAAACTTTAATACCATGTCAAAAAGCATTAGAAGATGCTAAAATTTCAAAATCAGAAATCAAAGAAGTTTTATTAGTTGGTGGTCAAACACGTATGCCTAAAGTAGCAGAAATAGTAAAAGAATTCTTTGGCAAAGAACCTAATAAAGGAATAAACCCAGACGAATGTGTAGCACTTGGTGCAGCAATCCAAGGTGGAGTTTTAAAAGGAGATGTTAAAGATGTGTTATTATTAGACGTAACACCATTATCATTAGGTATTGAAACATACGGTGGAGTATTTACAAAATTAATCGACCGTAACACAACAATTCCTACAAAGAAATCTCAAGTATTCTCAACTGCAGACGATAATCAAACAGCAGTGACAATAAGAGTTCTTCAAGGTGAACGTCCAATGGCATCAGACAACAAGTTACTAGGAAACTTTGATTTAGTAGGCATTCCAAATGCTCCACGTGGTGTTCCACAAATTGAAGTTACATTTGATATCGACGCAAACGGTATAGTTCATGTATCTGCAAAAGATAAAGGTACAGGAAAAGAACAATCTATCTCTATTAAATCAGACGGTGGATTATCAGATGCTGATATAGAACGAATGGTAAAAGAAGCAGAATCTCACGCAAGTGATGATGCTAAGAAAAAAGAAATGGTTGAAGCAAAAAATAAATTAGAACACGCAGTTCATGAAGGCGAAAAGTCTTTAAAAGAACATGGCGATAAAGTTTCAGCAGCTGAAAGAACTGAAATTGAAACTGCTTTAAATGATGCAAAAGAATCTTTGAAGAAAGAAGGTGTTGAAGTATCAGAATTAAATACAAAAGCAGAAAATCTAACAAATGCTTTAATGAAACTAGGTCAAGCAATCTACCAAGCTCAACAACAATCACAAGCTGGAGCAGGGCAGGCAGACCAACAAGAATCTGCAAAAGACGAAAAAGTCGTTGATGCAGAATATCAAGAAAAGTAAAATCTCCACCGATTCTTTTAAAACAAAAATGGTCGATTTTCATCGACCATTTTTATTTATCAAAATATTAAATCAAATGTATACAATAGTCCTATTACAATACCAATAAGAAAAATTGCAATTATGACAAGAGCACCAATACGACAACCTTTTGGAAAATCGTCAAAATCATCAGGCTTTAAATAGCCAACTGGAATATTATGCATATTGTTTTAATTTAAAGGTTCATTAACTTCTTTTGCTTTTTTTGCAGCTACAAATACCCAAAAGATAAAAAGTGCAAAAAGAAAGCCATTAAATTTTGTAAGGAACATACAAGCTCCCATACCAGCCCCAAGAAGCATGGTTAATATAAAAAATACAATTTCAAAAAATTTTTTCATTTATTTAGGTTTAATTATTTTAAATAAAAAAGGTCGTTACCGACCTTAATATCCCATGCATTTAAAGATAAGATATCCTATCATTGCAAGGAGCATAGCTACAGGAATAACAAAACTCCAAAACCAATTTCCATTAGGTTTATAAGTTTCATTTTTCGGAGGAAAGCTAACGTTTGCCATATTTTATTGTTTTAATTTTTCTTCTTTTAGCATTCGTTTAACTCCAATAGTAATAACTAAAAAAACTATCGACAAAACCCAAGCATAAGTTATTTCAGTTCTGTACTCAATTGCAACCAGTAACAACATAAATGCTATACCAAGCCAGCAAATTGCCTCTAAGTATTCAAGTACTCCCATTTTTTTTACAAGGTTTAATCCTTGTTTAATTTTAGCGTTCATATATTTATTTTTTAAGTTTATATTATTAATTATAGATAATTTATTGACAAAAAGCAATAATAAAATGAAAAAAGCCTCATATAGAGGCATTTATAATAAGTTTTATGGTAATAATAACCATACAATAATAACTATTGCAGCTATTACAAGGCCCCAACCTCCGATAACAGAGATTAAAGGGTGTCTTTGTATAAAAGATAGGTCTTCTTTAGGAGTAGACCATTGTTCTCCTTCGGTATATGTTTTCATATATTTAATATTTAAGTTTATTAAACATATAAGTTTTGAATTAATAAAAGTCAATTAAAAAAGCCTCATTTTCATGAGGCTTTATTTTTAGTAGTCTGAGTCACTGGATAATTCTTCCAATGAAGGGAATGTATATGACTGGCCATTTTGTACAGTTCCACCGTCCCATGAACAACCATAATCTGTTGGTACACCCATAGTAGCAGAGTTACAAGTAAACTTAGATCCAGCAGCAAACTTTATAACATTTTCTTTATCATCACGAGATTTTTCACGTCCGAAAACTCCACGTTTGCTTGTGTATCCTTTTGCAGTAACTGTCCAGAAGCAATTATTCTTTTCCCACTTACCAGCAGCTTTTCCACAACCTCTTTGAGCTGTAGCCATTCCAGCAGCATTCATAGCAGTTTGTTTTGCAACTTCTTTTTCAGTTTTATTTTTAGCTTCTTCAAGTTCAGCTTTAGCAAGTTGAGCACCAAGTCTTGCATCTTCTAATGCATTTTCTGAAGCAAGCACATCACCAATTCTTGATTGAGTATTTTCAGCTCTTGCACGTTCTTCTGCAATTTCAGATTCCATTTTCAATTCAGCTTTTGTTACGTCAGCAGTTTCTTTAATCAAAGCAGCTAATCTCTTTTGATATGTTATATCAGCTTGGTTTTGAGCTCTCTTCCAAGCAGCTGTCCAGATAGATTCAACATCTATAGAAGAAGTGTCGCTTCCGCTATTTTGAGCATCTTGAACTCTTGAGTCACATCTTGCATATACATTGTTACATGCGATAAGAGCATTTTCTTCACCAATTAAAGCTAGGTTATAATTAGCAGCTTTTTCTCTAGCAGTACATGAAATATATCCAGTACCACAAATGTCTTTTAAACATTTATCAATATCTTTTTGACAAGTATCAGCAACATTAAATTCTTTTTCTCTTTGTTCAGTATTATAAGTAAACAATTGATCTCTTTCAGCCTTTTCCATAGTAGAAGCAAAATCAATCATAAAAGTATTCCAAGCAACGGTAGGAGCTTGACACTTATTTAACACAGTATTATAAACTTCTTTTCTTGCAACCATCTTTTGAACATTAGAAGCAGCACATCCAGTAAATGATTTTGAATAAGCTGAAGTCATATCAGTAGTATCAGCTGGATTAGAAAGTTCTAATTTATAAGTTTTTCCATTAAAATCTTCATTACAGTTTAAGCATTTAGAATAATCTTTTCCACAAAGAGAATCTGTAAGAGCAAGAGCTTGCAATTCAGATAAACAAGTAGCATTATCTAATTTTTGAGAAACAGTAGTATAAGCTGCTTTTTTAACTGTGAATTCTGCTTTTTGTCTAGCAAACACAGCTTGAGCTTTTTGTTCTTCTAAAGAAGCTTTAGCAACAGAACATTCTTTATTAGCCATATTTTGGTAATAAGTTAAAATAGCTTTGCTTTCAGCGGGACATGCGTCTAATATTGGTTTACATGCTTTATGAGCATCACCAAATAAAACTGTTCCTGTTTTTGGTCCAGTAGCTTGTCCAGCATTCTTATAATCAGCAAGTAAAGATTCAGCAGTAACAGCGCCGTATTCAATTTCTTCACTTTCATCTTTAAGATTTAAAGAAATTTTTTGTTGTTCATAAAATTCTCTTTCTTTTTCAGTCATCTTAGCACGAGCTAATTCTTCTTGAAGTAAAGCATTAGTTTCTTTATTCAATTGTTCAATTTCTTTTTTTAATGGATTAAGTTCTGAATATGAAGCGGCACATAGACATCTTCCATAAGTATCATCTTTACAAGAAGCATCCATACATTCAGCAAATTTTTCTTGGCATTGAGATTGCACGCCTAATTTAGCTTCTACTTTGCTCATTTTTTCATCATAAGCAGCTTGTAATTCAGCAGCAGTCATTTCATCTTCAGTTTTAGCAGTAGTAGTTGTAGTCGCAGCAGTAGTAGTAGTTGTAGTAGTAACAGCAGGAGCAGCAGTTTTCACAACACCAGCACGACGAGAAACAGCAGATCTTTCAGTAGTAGCAGTAGTTTTAGGAGTCATTCTTGCAGCACGTTGAGAAGTGCCTCTATTTCCAGAAGTAGAAGTTGCCCTTGATCCAGCAGTTGTTGAAGTTGTAGTTCTTGCAGCTCTAGCTCCTGTATTTTCAGTCTTTTGTGCAGATGTTTGGCGGGTTTGCGCATTAGCAGCCCCCAGCACACCAACTGATAAAATAGTCAATACTAATAAAAATTTTCTCATGAGTTTTCTCCTATAAACACGTGAATTATATCATAAAATTCAATATATAACAAGTAAGAAAATAAAAAAAATCCAAACTTTATTTGGATTTTTTAGCTATTTTTAATTTTGGTTAAACGTATTCAACTCCATTGATTACAAAAATTTTTTCCCCACCTGGTGTTCTTACTTCAACTTCTTCACCAATATTCTTTCCAATTAACGCTCTTGCAACAGGTGAATTAAAAGGAATAAATCCTTTAGAAACATCACTTTCAGGAATACCAACAATAGTATATTCTTTTTTTAATCCATCTTCATCTTCCAATGAAACTTTTGCACCAAATTTAACTTGAGTATCACCTTTAAAATCTTTTGAATTTATAACATCAGAAGTAGCAAGAATTGATTCGATTTCAGTAATTCTAGCTTCAGTTAATCCTTGTGCTTCACGTGCAGCATGATATTCAGCATTTTCTTTCAAATCGCCTTTTTCACGTGCAGATGCAACTTCATTAATAACAGCAGGTCTCTTAACTTCTTTCAAGTCTTTTAACTCTACTTCTAATAAATCCTTACCTCTAGGAGTAATTGGTTTACGTTCCATAATTTTTACCTCATTTAAAAAAAAACACCATTCCAATAATGGATGGTTAATTTTCATTATGTTAAATTAATTTATTTTCATAACTCATATATAATGAAATATTTATCAAAATCAAGCACAAAGAAATTTGTGCTTGATTCTAAGTGTATTCAACTCTTTTAATTTCGAAAATTTTCTCGCCACTTGGAGTAACAACAATCACTTGATCACCAACTTTTTTTCCAATTAATTCACGAGCAATGGGTGAATTGAAAGGAATGCGTCCTTTACGAACATCTATTTCTGGAATACCAACAATTGTGTAAATTTTTAAAACTCCATCATTATCTTCTAACATAACTCTTGCACCAAATTTTATATTCCCATCGCCTTTAAATTCAGAAGGGTTTATAACATAAGATGATGCAAGAGCACTTTCAATTTCGGCAATTCTAGCTTCAGTTAATCCTTGCTCTTCTTTAGCAGCTTCATAACCACCATTTTCAGGCAAATTACCAAGTTCTATGTTATTAGCAAGTTCATTGATAATGATTGGTCTTTGAATTTCTTTTAAATATTTTAATTCTTGTTCTAATATTTGTTTACCTGTAACTGTAATAGGTTCTCTCTGCATAATTAGTCTCCTTTGTTTTGGAGCCCGCCCATTTAGGCAGCCTTGTTAGTTTTTGCCTTCTTCCCTATCAAACATCTAGGAGTCAAAAATTAAGATTCAAGAGAATTTACAAAGAAAAATTTAAAAAATTTAAGATTATTTTTTTTGTCAAATTATATTCTTTCAAACAATTTGTCTAACCATTTTTTGTCAACCTTAAAGAATGTAGGTCGACCATGATTACACACACTAGCCCTAGGGGTGATTTCAAGTTGTCGCAGTATTGCGTTCATTTCATCAACAGACAATTCTTGTCCAGCTCGAATAGATCCATGACAAGCAACAGTTGAATTAATTTTATGAATAGTCTTTTCCAAAGCCTTTGAAAAATCAAATTCTGCAATTTCTTCACATATTTTAATAAAGATTTCTTTTAAGTTTTGTCTATATAAATAATCAGGAATTTCAATAATAATGACTTCGTCATTTTCAGTTTTAAAAATAACCCCTAAACTTTCTATTTCTGTTTTTACATTATTTATAATTTCAACATATTCATCGCCTAATTTAAACTGATCAGGTATAAGAAGTATTTGTCTTTTAAATTCTCTATTATTAATTTTTTCAAGAACAATTCTTTCGTGTACAGCATGTTGATCTATAATAAAGAAATCATTTCCAGCTTTTGATAAAATATATGTTTTAAACATTTGTGTAACAGCAAAACCTAAAGGATAATCATCTTCAATTTGAGGAATATGTTGATGAACCTGTAAAGGTTTTGAATAACTAGGATAAGGTGGTTTTGAAGTTGATTCGCCTCTATCATATTTAAAATCAAAGATACTATGTTCAGTTACTTTTCCTGATTCGCTAGAAAGGTCTATTTGTTCATTAATAGCAAAGTTTTTTTCTACATTTTGGAATGAATCTCTCAAACAGTAATCATTAATAGCTTGCTTTAAAGCAGACATAATAAAAGACCTTATTTTACCTTCTTGTAAGAAACGAACTTCTAATTTAGAAGGATGAACATTAATATCAACTTCATGAGGATCTACATGTAAATTAAGAACACAAACAGGATATCTGTCATAAGCCATAACATCTTGATATGCAACTTTAATGAGTGTGGTTAAATTTTTATCTCTAATAATTCTTCCATTTACAAAAATATAGATATTTAGTGAATTCCCTTTGTTATAAGATGGAAGTGATATAAATCCATCAAGTTTATAATTTTCCCTTTGTGTATCAATTTTTAATGAATTTTTAAAAAACTCATCTCCCATTATTTCAGAAATTCTATTATCATAAGAGCCTTTATTAAACTTCAATTTATCATTTACATTGAAATATACATTTGGATTCGCAATAGCAATTTTTTCAATAAGGTTATTAATAGCACTCATCTCAGATTTATCGGATTTTAAAAACTTAGCTCTAGCAGGTATTTTATAAAACAAATCAGAAACTTCTACAGTAGTTCCCTGAACTCGTGAAGCAGGAGTACAAGTTAAAGCTTTTCCATCTTCTAATTTTAACTCCCAAGCTTCATTTCCATTGCTTGTAATAATTTTCAATTTAGCAACAGATGCAATCGAAGCCAAAGCTTCACCTCTAAATCCAAGGGAAGTAATATTAAACAAATCATCAGTTTTAAGTTTTGAAGTAGTATGACGCTCCACTGATAAAAGCAAATCTTCCTTGCTCATACCAGATCCATTATCCCAAATAACTATTTTAGATTTTCCAGCATCTTCCAAAAGTATTTTAATTTCAGAAGCTCCAGCATCAATAGAATTTTCAATTAACTCTTTTATAATAGAAGAAGGCTTCTCGGCAATTTCTCCGGCACATATTTGATTAATAATATGTTCTGGAAGCCTTTTTATAATCATTTATTATCCTTTAAAAATTCCGCAAAGTTAGAAACATTTTTATTTTTCAAATTAATAGAATTTTCAAAATTAAATTCGCTACATTTTAAATTTCCATCTAAAAGAAACTTTAAAATTAAAACAAGGTATTCATAAATTCCAAATAAAGTTCCTAAACTTTCTATATTATTTTTCTTAAAAGCAATAACATTAACAGGGCAATCAGTTCCTTCTATTAAAGACAAATCAGATAAAAACTTTTCATCATCTTTATCATTAAAGTAAATTAAATCAGATGCATTAGGATTATATTTACCAATCAAATTAATCAAATATCTTTTATCTTCATGAGAGTATTGTTTAAATAAAATGTTCAAACTTTTATTATTCTTAATATAAAATAACTCACTAGCCAAAGTATTTATATATCTGGTCAGTTTAATTTTTCGGTTACAAATAATATTGAAAAGTTCAGCATTGCATAACAATAAATACCAAATATAAAGATATGATAAATTCACAGAAGCACTTTTACAATAATCTGTTTTAACATCATTGTCGGCGATTCGCATTCCATTTAAAAAATCTTTTAAATTGTCCTTACCAATATATAACTGCAAAGGTAAGATCATTAATGGAAAATAATTAAATACTTCATTACATGCAGAGCTGTAACTTACAATATTTTCATTCTTTTCATCAAAGTTTTGAGCAAATTTTATATTTTGGCATACAAATGCGGATTGTTTAGAAAGATGAAATTGTTGTTTTTTCAACAAGTCATACATGTCAAAGAAATTGATATTTTTAAAATCAACATCAGCAAAAACAAAGAAAGTATTTTGCACATATACTTTTTGTAAAATTTTTTCAAGTTCAGCTACAGTAGAAGCAAAATGAATATTTCTTCCAATTTTTTTGTAACTTTTAAGTGATTCGCAAACGCAAGAAATCATCTTTTTATTATAATCAGATGCAATAATAACAAAATCAGTAAAGAATATAGCTTCAATTTCTTTGTTTTCTATTTTTTCTTCTACTTTTGAAATAGCTTGATGAAATTTTTCTACCTCAGCATAAACAAGTTTATTATTGTATTTATATTTATCTTCACGTTGAGAACGATATATAAAGTGATATGAGAAATCATTATCTAATTCAAAATAGTCACCTAACTTTTTATCCATTCCTTGAGCTATGAAAAGCTTAACCATAAGGTCAGTTGCTTTAGCATCAAAAACGTTATGAGAAAAATCAGCAAGCAAATAATCTTTATTTAAACTAAAGTCCTGCCATCTATTAGGATTATCTTTAGTCAAAGAAGCAACGGTTTCATCTTCTAAGTATATTTGATGTTTCTTTAAAGCATTATATGCAACAGATTTTAAAAGTTTATCCATATTTTCATCCTCTTTTTAATAAATCCTATAATAAAGGGGAATAAGGCAAAAGTCCAATAAAAAACTTGCAATTTTAAGGTTTTGATTTTAAGATGACAGAATTAAACAAAAAGGTAGTAAAATGAAAATTGAACTTAGTAAAAATATAGAAAAACATGAATTAGAAACAAAATGGCAAAATTTTTGGGATAGTAATAAATTTTGGGAAAATGATGTTAATTCATCTAAAGTTTCTTTTTCAATAATGATGCCACCTCCAAATGTATCTGGTATTTTACATCTAGGACATGCGCTTGATAATATATCAACAGATATAGTTGCTCGTTATAAGCGAATGTCAAATTATGACGTATTATGGCAACCAGGAACTGATCATGCAGCTATATTAACTCAGATTTTAGTAGAAAAAGATTTATCTAAAAATGATATAAATCCTTCAAACTTATCAAAAGAAGAGTTATTAAACTATGCTTGGAAATGGAAAGAAGAGTATGGAGGTAAGATAATAAATCAATTACATGTTTTCGGAATAACTCCTAATTGGTCTAGAGAAAGATTTACAATGGATGAAGGGTTATCAAAGTCAGTAAATGAAATTTTTGTTCGTATGTACAATGATGGTTTAATTTATAAAGATACTTGTCTTGTAAATTGGTGTCCAAAACAAAAAACAGCTGTTTCAGATCTTGAAGTTATAACTCAAGAAGAAAAGGGTAAGTTTTATTATATTAACTATGAAATAAAAGATGGTGGATTTGTTGAAGTGGCAACTACCCGTCCAGAAACATTATTTGGTGACCAAGCAATAGCTATTCATCCAGAAAATGCAAAACTAAAACACTTAATTGGAAAAACAGCAAAAATACCGCTAACAGAAATTTATATCCCAATCATAGCAGACGAACATGCTGATCCAGAAAAAGGAACAGGTGCTGTAAAGATTACTCCTGCTCATGATTTTGATGATTATGAAGTTGGAAAAAAACATAAATTAGAATTGTTAAATATCTTAACAAAAGATGCTAAATTAAATGAAAATGTGCCTGAAAAATATCAAGGTATGGACAGGTTTGATGCTCGTAAACAAGTTATTATTGATTTAGAAGAATTAGGTCAATTAGTAAAAGTAGAAGATAAAACAATTCCAATTCCATATTCAGAAAGAGGAGGGTGTGTAATTGAACCTTATTTAACAACCCAATGGTATGTTAATGCAAAATTATTAGCTAAAAAAGCAATAGAAGTAGTAGAACAAGGTAAAATAAAATTCATACCTGAACATCGTTACAATTTATATATGTCGTGGATGAAAGAGATTCGCCCATGGACTATATCACGTCAATTATGGTGGGGGCATCAAATTCCTGTTTGGTATGATGAGGATGGAAATCAATATTGTGCAATAAATGAAAAAGAGGCTACTAAGCTTGCTAAAAATAAAAAAATAGTACAGGATAATGATACATTAGATACCTGGTTTTCTTCAGGTTTGTGGTGTTTTTCAACTCTTGGTTGGCCAGAGCAAACACCAGAATTAAAAAAGTACTATCCAACTGACTATATGTCTATGGGACCAGATATTATATTTTTTTGGGGTGCTCGTATGATAATGATGTCTTTATATGCAATGAATGAAATTCCGTTTAAAACACTTTATTTACATGGGCTTGTTCGTGATAATAAAGGGCAAAAATTTTCTAAATCAAAAGGGAACGGTGTTGATCCTCTTGATGTTATAAAAAAATTTGGAGTAGATGCTCTTCGTTATTGGGTATCGTGCGCTCCAATTGGAACAGATTTAAGATACAATGAAGAAGAAGTAAAAAGAGGAACAAAGTTAACAAATAAACTTTGGAATGCATCAAAATTTGTTCTTATGAATTTAGAAGATTTTGATCAAAAAAATCATAAAAATATAGAAATCAAAGACCGATTCTTAGAAGACCGCTGGGTTCTATCAGAATTAAATAAAACAATTGTGTCAGTTCGTAAGAACATGGATAAATATGACACATTTAATGCAAGAGAAGATATAGATCATTTCTTCTATGATATATTCTGTGACCAATATTTGGAATACATCAAAGACCGATTCTGGAATGAGGCTAAATATGGTGAAAATGCTAAGCTTTCAGCTCAAATAACATTGTTTGAATTGTTGCGTGAAATAATAGGTCTATACTCAATATTTATTCCATTTATAACAGAAGAGTTGTATTCAAAGATTTATAAAGATTTGGAAAAACAGCAAACTCTTCACTTAACAAATTACCCAGAGTTCAAACAAGAAAGAGAAACGGATATATCAAAAATGCAAGTTGCATTAGATATATTAAAAACTGTAAGAAAGTTAAGAACAGATAAAAAATTAGGTGCAACAGCAAAATTATCATCAGTAACAATTGAAGGTGATTTAGATAAAGATTTACATGGTGTAATAATATCAGGAGCAAGAACAGATGAAGTAATATTTGGATCTGCGTCAGAACCTGTTGAAAACCAAAATCTTAAAATAGATATCGTTGCAAAAGAAGTTTAAACTTAAAAATTAAATTTATGAAAGAAGTGTATTTAAATACCAAAATCACAAAAGATTTTGCATGCAGTCTGACAAGGGAAGATTTAGACGATGCTTTACTATTTATAACATTAATTCCGATTAATGAGCAAACTGAAATAGTAATTCATAACAAGGGTATTCTCTGGGAAGAAGACAAATGGCGCCACCGTAAAAGGTAATCCTAAATTAAAAAATAATTTTTTATTATTATTTATTGTGAAACACTGTGAAAAGTCATCTTTTCATAGTTTTCACAATTTTATTATAATGGTCGCAAAGTTCCGCTAAAAAATTTACGTTTTATAATTCCAGACCTTAAAGTACAGCTTCCGTCATCATTAACTCCTAAAAACTTTCCTTTATATATTTTACCATTAAATTCTATTTGAACTTTTTCACCAATATAAAGTAAATGTTCCCTAAATCTTAAAAGTAGTTTATCGATTCCATCTTTTTTGTATTCTTCTATTAATTTTTCAAATTTTCGTAAAAAAAGTTCTAATAATTTTTTCTTATCAGGAATTCTTTTGTTAACATCTCTAAGAGCAATAGCTTTATAAGTTCCTTCAATATCTGGAGCTACAAAAACATTTATTCCAACTCCGTTAATAATAGAATCACCTTCTATTTCATTAAGCATTCCACCTACTTTTTTTCCTCGCAAATATAAGTCGTTACTCCATTTAAATTCCAAATTAACCTTTAATCTTCGTAAAACTTTAAGCCATGCCATACATGTTAAAATGTTAACGTGATACAGATTCTCAAACAAACTCATAGGTAAAATTAAAGAATATGCTAAATTTTTAGTATTTCCTTCCCATTTATTACCTCTTTGTCCATATCCATTGGTCTGTTCATCTGCTATAATACAGACAAATCTGCGAGTTTCAGACAGCTTTTTAGCAGTTATCTGAGTAGATTTAACTTTATCAAAGAAAATTACGTCAAATTTCATATAAAAACCATTGTAAAGATACCGTGTTTAAAAATCAAATCAAAATTCACACAAACCGAGTTTTTTCGCTTGACAAAAGCGGATTTGAAGGTTTATTATAGGTCAACTATTGTTGGTACGTGCTGGCCAATTAATTTTTAGCTAAAATTAAAAAATATGAAAAAGGAAACAGAAAGAAATGGTAACTATTAACCAATTAGTAAGAAAATCTAGAAAGAAGATTGTGGAGAAATCTAAGGCTCCAGCTATGAAAGGCAATCCTCAAAAAAGAGGAGTTTGCACACGTGTATATACAACAACACCAAAGAAACCTAACTCAGCGTTAAGAAAAGTAGCTCGTGTACGTTTAACAAACGGCGAAGAAGTAACTTGTTATATTCCTGGTGAAGGTCATAATTTACAAGAACACTCTGTTGTAATGATCAGAGGCGGAAAAGTACGAGACTTACCTGGAGTTCGTTATCATATCTTACGTGGTGTACTTGATACTCATGGCGTAAAAGAAAGAAAACAAAGAAGATCACTTTACGGTGCAAAGAAAGGTAAATAGGTATAAGATATGTCAAGAAGAAAACAAGCTGAAAAAAGAGAAATATTACCAGATCCAAAATTCGGATCAGTTGTTTTAACAAAATTTATCAACTATGGAATGGAAGACGGAAAGAAAACAGTTTTTGAAAAAATTGTTTATGAAGCATTAGATAAATTAGGACAACAAAACAAAAAAAATCCAATTGATTTATTTATAGAATGTGTAGATAAAGTAAAACCAACAATCGAAGTAAGATCACGTCGTGTTGGTGGTGCTACATATCAAGTTCCAACAGATGTAAGACCTCAAAGACAAGAAGCTTTATCTATTCGTTGGATAATTCAATATGCAAGAAAAAGAAACGAAAGAACATTTGCAGAAAAATTATATAAAGAATTGAATGATATTTTAAATGACAATGGTAATTCTTTGAAAAAGAGAATGGACGTTCATAAGATGGCAGAAGCAAACAAAGCTTTCGCTCACTTCAAATGGTAATCGTAAATTAAATATAAGGAATAAGAGGAAAATAAATTATGCCTAGATCACATCCAGTAGAAAAATATAGAAACATAGGAATCATGGCTCACATTGATGCCGGTAAAACAACAACTTCAGAAAGAATTTTGTACTACACAGGAAAATCACACAAGATTGGTGAAGTACATGAAGGTGCTGCAACTATGGACTGGATGGAACAAGAACAAGAAAGAGGTATCACAATTACTTCAGCTGCAACAACTTGTTATTGGAAAGGTCACAGAATTAATTTAATTGATACTCCGGGGCACGTGGACTTTACAGTAGAAGTGGAAAGATCATTGCGTGTACTTGACGGTGCTGTGGCTGTATTTGAATCAGTATCAGGTGTACAACCTCAGTCAGAAACTGTTTGGAGACAAGCAAACAAATATAACGTACCAAGAATGTGTTTCATTAATAAAATGGATCGTATTGGTGCTAACTTCTATCGTTGTATAGATATGATTCGCGATCGTTTAGGTGCAAACCCATTAGTTATTCAAATTCCAATAGGAGCTGAAGATACATATAAAGGTCTTGTAGATTTAGTTGAAAACAAAGCATACGTTTGGACAGGTGAAGATAATGGAGCTAAATTTGATGTTACAAATGTTCCAGAAGATTTAAAAGCAAAAGCAGAAGAATGGCGTCAAAAAATGATTGAAATGGCTGTTGAAATGGATGATGTAGCTATGGAAGATTATTTAAATGGAAAAGAACCATCAGAAGAAACATTAAAAAAATGTATCAGAATTGGAACATTAGCACAAAAATTTGTACCAGTAGTATGTGGAACAGCATTTAAAAACAAAGGTGTTCAAAAATTATTAGACGCAGTTGTTGATTACATGCCATCTCCAGTTGATATTGATCATGCAACAGGAATAAATCCAAAAACAGAAAAAGAAGAACAACGTAAAACAAATGATGATGAACCATTTGCAGCATTAGCATTTAAAATTGCAAACGATCCATTTGTAGGATCAATTACATATGCAAGAATTTATTCAGGTAAATTAGAAGCTGGTTCATACGTTTTAAATTCAACAAAAGATAATAAAGAAAGAATTGGCAGAATGTTATTAATGCATTCAAACAGCCGTGAAGAACTAAAAGAAGCATATGCTGGTGATATTATTGCATTGGTAGGATTAAAAGATACAGGTACAGGTGATACATTATGTCTTGCAGAAAAACCAATTATATTAGAATCAATGGACTTCCCAGAACCAGTTATTGAAATTGCTATTGAACCAAAAACAAAAGCAGACGTTGAAAAAATGGGACTTGCATTACAAAGACTTGCAATGGAAGATCCAACATTCAGAGTTTCATCAAACGCAGAAACAGGACAAACTATTTTAAAAGGTATGGGTGAATTACATCTTGATATCTTAGTAGATCGTTTAAAAAGAGAATTTAAAGTAGAAGCAAATATTGGTGCTCCTCAAGTGGCGTATCGTGAAACAATTTCTAAATCTTATGAAGAAGATTACACACATAAAAAACAATCAGGTGGTGCTGGACAATACGCTCGTGTAAAGATTGTATTTGAACCATTAAAAGCTGGTGAAGGATTCGTTTTCGAAAGTAAGATTGTTGGTGGATCAGTTCCAAAAGAATATATCCCTGGTGTAGAAAAAGGATTAACACAAGCATTACAAAATGGTGTTATTTGGGGTTATCAATGTATAGACTTCAAAGCAACATTAATTGATGGGGCATATCATGAAGTTGACTCTAATGTAATGTGTTTTGAAATTGCAGCTCGTGCAGCTTTCCGTGAAGGTATGGCATTATGTGGACCAAAATTATTGGAACCAATGATGAAAGTAGAAGTAGAGACTCCAGAAGAATACATGGGTGATATTATTGGTGACTTAAATTCACGTCGTGGACAAGTGTCAGGTATGGAAGCAAGAGGTAATGTAAATGTTATTAATGCGCATGTTCCACTTGCAAACATGTTTGGTTATGTAAATAACTTAAGATCTATGTCACAAGGACGTGCAACTTATACTATGGAATTTGCACATTATGCAGAAGTTCCAGCGTCAGTTGCAGAAGAAATAAAAAACAAACAAAACG
The DNA here is from genome assembly GCA_031549385.1 of Alphaproteobacteria bacterium. Taxonomy (GTDB): domain Bacteria; phylum Pseudomonadota; class Alphaproteobacteria; order Rs-D84; family SZUA-605; genus JAVBPW01. The sequence continues at coordinate 77,892 of JAVBPW010000001.1, read as the reverse complement.
CGTAAAATATAACAAAACTTTTGGAATAAAAATTCCAAAAGTTTTTTTATGCTTAAAAAGTAAAGAAAACGAAAGTTTTCGCTTGCAATATAAAAAGAAATACTTTATTCTTTGTGCAGGTTTTACAAGACTCAGCGGTATAGCTAGTCTTATCAACAAAAGTTTGATATTTTAAAAAATAAATAAAAATCTCTCAAACTGTTGATTTAAAAATAAAAAAGAAAAATTTGAAAAAATAAAATAGGAATTAAAATGGTAAATTCTAATATTCGTATTCGTTTAAAAGCTTTCGACCACAAAGGTGTGGATGCTGCAGTTATTGAAATAGTTAACACAGCAAAAAGAACTGGTGCAAAAATTCAAGGGCCAATTTCTATCCCAACAAAGATAGAAAGATTAACAGTAAACAGAGGTCCACATATTGATAAAAAAGCACGTGAACAGTTTGAAATAAGAACTCACAAAAGATTATTAGATATAGTTGAACCAACCCCACAAACCGTAGACGCTCTTATGAAGATAGTTCTTCCTGCAGGTGTGGATGTAAAAATAGAATTGTAAAGGGATGGATAATATGCGTTCAGGATTAATTGGAAAAAAAGTAGGCATGACAAGAGTATTTGAAGGTTCCGACCATCAAGTACCTGTTACTGTAATACAAATTGATAGCAATCGTGTTGTTAATGTAAAAGACATGGATAAAGATGGTTATCAAGCTGTATGTTTAGGTTTTGGTGAAAAGAAAGAATCAAGAGTAAATAAACCTGAGGCAGGTCTATATAAAAAGAATGATTTAAAACCAGCACAAAAAGTGGTTGAATTCAGAGTATCTCCAGATTGTATGCTAGCTGTCGGAACACAATTGTCTCCGGCACATTTTATTAAAGGACAATTTGTAGATGTAATAGGTGTAACAATTGGTAAAGGTTTTGCAGGTCCTATGAAAAGATGGAACTTTGCAGGACTTGAAGCATCACACGGTGTGAAAAAAGCTCATCGTTCTCATGGATCAACTGGTACAAGACAAGGTGGTGGAAAGACATTTAAAAATAAGAAAATGGCTGGTCACTTAGGTGTTGAAAGAGTAACTATTCAAAACTTAGAAGTAATTGAAGCAGATTTAGAAAATGGTTTATTAATTGTAAAAGGTGCTGTTCCTGGTCATAAAGGAGCATTTGTATTAATCAAAGACGCTGTTAAAAAAGAATTACCAGCAGGTGTGCCTTTTCCAGCAGGTGTAATTGAAACAACAAAATCAAAACCAGCTGAAGTACAAGTTGAGAATCAAGGGGAATAATTATGAAACATGATATAGTTAATTTTGATAATAAAGTAGTTGGTTCAGTTGATTTGAAAAAAGAAATTTTTGGAATCGATCCAAGAAAAGATATTTTACATCGTATTGTACAATGGCAACTTGATAAAGCAAGATCAGGAAATCATAAAACAAAAGGTATTTCTGAAATAAGTGGAACAACAAGAAAACCATTTGCACAAAAAGGAACAGGTAATGCAAGACAAGGTTCATTACGTTCTCCACAAATGCGTGGTGGTGCAAGAATATTTGGGCCAGTTGTTCGTGATCATGGTTACAATTTAACAAAAAAATTTCGTGCATTGGGATTAAAGATGGCTTTATCTTCAAAGCAAGCTGAAAAACAATTAGTGATATTAGATAGTGAAAAATTAAAAACAGACAAAACAAAAGATTTATCAAAAATGCTAAAAGGATTAAATTTAAAATCAGCATTATTTGTAGGTGAAAATACTTTTGATGAAAATTTCACAAAAGCAATATCAAATGTAAAACATATGGATATAATTCCAGCTATTGGTTTAAATGTATATAGCATATTAAATCACAATACACTTGTTATAACAAAACAAGGGTTGGAAGCTGTAGAAAAAAGATTTGAGAAATAAAGGATTAAGATATGGCTAAAGTTGCAAAAAATACAGATAAAAAAGAAATAAAAGCTTGGATGTATGACATTATTAAAAAACCTGTCATAACAGAAAAGTCTACATTTGTTGCACAAGATGGAAAAGTTGTATTTTGTGTTGATCCAAAAGCAACAAAACAAGATGTAAAAACTGCAATAGAGACTTTATATAAAACTCAAGTGAAGTCAGTAAATATAGTAAATATTGAAGGAAAATCTAAAAAATTCCGTGGAGTATTAGGGGCAAGAAGCAATGCAAAAAAAGCTTATGTTACTTTGATTGATGGACAAAATATAGATTTTACAAATATATAAGATAAAGGAAAAGAAAGATGGCATTAAGAAAATTAAATCCAACAACAGCAGGACAACGAAACGTAGTTTTAGTTGACCGTTCTCAGTTGCATAAAGGTAAGCCATATAAAAAATTGACAGTTGGTTTAAGCAGAACTGGTGGAAGAAATAATAAAGGTCACAATACTTCAATCAATACAGGTGGAAGACATAAAAGACTTTATCGTTTAGTTGATTTTAAAAGACAAAAATTCAACATTCCAGGATTAGTAGAAAGAATAGAATACGATCCAAACAGAACTGCATATATTGCATTGATTTCTTATGAAGATGGTGAAAAAGCATATATCTTAGCACCACAAAAATTAGAAATTGGCCAAAAAGTTGTATCTGCAGAAAAAGCTGATATCAAAGTTGGAAATGCTATGAAATTAAAAAATATGCCAATTGGAACATTAGTTCATAATATTGAATTATCACCAGCAGCTGGCGGAACGGTAGCAAGATCAGCAGGAGCATATGCTCAATTAATTGGAAAAGAAGTTGGTCATGTTCAATTAAAATTAGCATCAGGTGAATTAAGATTAGTAAATTCAGAATGTTTTGCAACAATTGGTGCATTATCAAATGCAGACAACAGAAACATAAAATTAGGAAAAGCTGGTCGTAACCGTTGGTTAGGAAAACGTCCACATGTACGTGGAACAGCTATGAATCCAGTAGACCACCCTCTTGGTGGAGGTGAAGGTAGAAACTTTGGTAAACATCCAGTTTCTCGTACAGGTAAAGGTTTACGTGGAAAGAAAACAAGAACAAATAAAAGAACGAATAATTTTATTCTTAGAACTCGTCACCAAGCTAAGAAAAAATAATAAAGGAGTAATTAATGTCACGTTCAATTTGGAAAGGCCCATATGTTCACCCTTCATTGCTTAAGAAAATAAAAAAAGCAAATGAAACAAATGACAGAAAGCCACTTAAAACTTGGTCTCGTGGATCTGTTATATTACCACAAATGGAAGGGTTAACAATAGCAGTTCATAATGGAAATAAATTTATTCCTGTATTAATCGTTCCAGAAATGATTGGATCAAAACTTGGTGAATTTGCACCGACTCGCACATTCCCAGGACATAGTGGTACAGATAAAAAAGCAGCTGCAAAACCAGCTCAAAAGCCAGCAGCAAAGAAATAAGAAAAGGTAGAATAATATGTCAAAACAAAGATATGGATTAACAGAAAAACAGACAAGAGCATACGTTGGAATGTTAACAACATCTCCACAAAAATTAAACTTAGTTGCAGCAGCAATCAGAAAGATGCCAGTTGCAAAAGCTCTTAATTATTTAACATTCTCACCAAAAAGAAGTGCAATTGATGTTAAAAAAGCTGTTCTATCAGCAATAGCAAATGCAACAAACAATCAAGGTTTAGACGCTGATAAATTAGTTGTATCAGAATGTTATGTTGGAAAAGCTATGGTATTAAAAAGATTCCGTCCACGTCAAAAGGGAAGAGCTTTTAAAATACTACGTCCATTCTCAAATTTAACAGTAATTGTTGAAGAACAAGAAGCTGGTGAAAAAAAAGAAAAAGCAGCTCCTAAAAAAGTTGCTGCAAAAAAAGAAACAAAAGTAAAGAAGGAAGCATAATATGGGACAAAAAGTAAATCCTATTGGTTTTAGATTATTAATAAATAAAAGTTGGTCTTCTCGTTGGTTTGCAAAAAAAGACTATGCTGATTTATTATTAGAAGATATCAAAATAAGAGAATTTATTGAAAAGAAATTAAAAGCAGCAGGAATTGCAGAAGTAACAATAGAACGTCCTTCAAAAAGAGCTATTATAACAATTCACGCTTCACGTCCAGGTGTTATCATTGGTAAAAAAGGTGAAGATATTGAAAAGTTAAAAAAATTATTACAATCAATGACAAAATCAGAAGTGTCATTAAATATATTAGAAGTAAGAAAACCAGAACTTGATGCAAATTTAACTGCACAAAGTATTGCACAACAACTTGAAAAAAGAATTTCATACAGACGTGCAATGAAAAAAGCTATGCAAAGCACATTAAAAATGGGTGCTCTTGGAATTCGTGCACGTGTATCAGGTCGTCTTGGTGGTGCTGAAATTGCAAGATCAGAAGAATACCGTGAAGGTTCAATTCCTCTACATACATTACGTGCAGACGTAGACTATGCACTTGCAAAAGCACAAACTGCATATGGAATTATTGGTGTTAAAGTTTGGATTTACAGACAACCAGAAGAAGATAAAAAACAAACTGCGAAAAAAGTTGAAGAAAAATAAAAGAGGATAAGTAAATGTTACAGCCAAAAAAAACAAAATTTCGTAAAGCACATAAAGGTCGTATCCATGGGGATGCAAAAGGTGGGTTTACACTATCATTTGGTCAATTTGGATTAAAAGCGATGCAACCAGAAAGAGTTACTGCTCGTCAAATTGAAGCTGCTCGTCGTGCTATGACAAAATTTATGAAACGTCAAGGTAAAGTATGGATAAGAATATTTCCAGATGTTCCAGTTTCAAAGAAACCAGCTGAAGTTCGTATGGGTAAAGGAAAAGGTGCAGTAGAATTTTGGGCATGTCGTGTACATCCAGGAAAGATTTTATTTGAAATCGACGGTGTAAAAAGAGAAGTAGCAGAAGAAGCATTAGCGCTAGCTGCAGCAAAATTACCAATCAAATCTAAATTTGTAGAAAGACTAGGGGAATAAAATGTTGAAAAAAGACGAACAAGCAAAATTACAAACTTCATCAAAGTCAGTATTAACTACAAAGTTGATGGATTTGAAAAAAGATATGATGAACTTGAGATTTCAAGCTCATTCAGGACAATTAAAAGATACAAGTTCTATAAGAAAAACAAGAAAGAACATTGCACAAGTTAAAACTGCTTTAAATAAAGGAGGCAAATAATGCCTAGAAGAATATTACAAGGTGAAGTTGTAAGTACAAAAATGGATAAAACAATAGTAGTAAATGTTGAAAGACGTTTTGCTCACCCATTGTATAAAAAGATTGTAAAAAGCAATAAAAAATACCATGCTCATGATGAAAAGAATGAAGCACAAGTAGGTGACAAAGTGTTCATCCAAGAATGTAAACCTATTTCAAAAACAAAAAGTTTTGAAGTAATAAAGAAACCATCAAATAAAAAGGCGTAAAAACTATGATACAAATGCAAACAGTATTAGAAGTAGCAGATAACTCAGGTGCAAGATCAGTACAATGTGTTAAAGTATTGGGCGGATCAAAAAGAAGATTTGCTTCCCTTGGAGATATTATCGTAGTATCTATCAAAACAGCTATTCCAAAAGGAAAAGTAAAAAAAGGTGAAGTTAAAAAAGCAGTTATTGTAAGAACAAAACAATCTGTAAAACGTGCTGATGGTTCAACAATTCGTTTTGATAAAAACGCAGTTGTGTTAATCAATCCAACAAATAAAGAACCTTTAGGAACTCGTATTTTTGGACCAGTAGCAAGAGAATTACGTAATAAAGATTTTACAAAAATCATATCTCTAGCACCAGAAGTGATATAAAGGATTAAAAAATGAAAATAAAGAAAGATGATTTAGTTGTTATTCTAACAGGAAAAGATAAAGGTAAAAAAGGAAAAGTTTTAAAAGCTCTTCCTCAAGATAACCAAGTGTTAGTAGAAGGTGTAAATGTTGTAAAAAAACATCAAAAAGCAACACAAACACAAGCTCCAGGAATTGTAGAAAAAGCACTTCCAATACATGTGTCTAATGTTTCTTTAATTGATCCAAAAGATGGAAAAGCAACAAGAATAGCTTACAAAACACAAAAAGATGGCAAAAAAGTTCGCGTTTCAAAAAGAACTGGCGAAGTTATATAAGATAAAGGAAAATGAAAATGGAAAAGGCAAGATTGCAAGAATTATATGAAAAAACCATAAGAGCTGAATTAAAAAAGCAATTTGGTTATGCAAATGATTTACAAATTCCAAAACTAGAAAAAATAGTTTTAAATATGGGAGTTGGTGAAGCTGTTCTTGATAAGAAAAAGATTGATGCAGCTGAAAAAGATATGATTGCAATTTCAGGTCAAAAGCCAGTAACAGCACGTGCAAAAAAATCTATTGCTTCATTTAAATTACGTGAAGGAATGCCAATTGGAGTTAAAGTAACTCTAAGAAAGAAAAGAATGTATGACTTTTTAGATAAGTTAATCAACGTAGCTCTTCCAAGAGTAAGAGACTTCCGTGGATTAAACGCAAAAAGTTTTGATGGTGCAGGAAATTATGCATTTGGAATTAAAGAACAAATCATCTTCACAGAAATAGACTTCGATAAAATGGATGCTATTCGTGGTATGGATGTAATAATATGTACAACAGCAAAAACAAATGAAGAAGGTAAAGCGTTATTAACTCACTTTAACTTTCCGTTTTATAACTAAGGAGAAATTATGGCAAGAGCTTGTATGTTAGAAAGAGATCAAAAAAGAAGAAAGCTTGTAAAACAGTATGATGCTAAAAGAACTGCATTGTTAAAAATAGCAAGAGATAAAAATGCAAAACCAGAAGATATTTTTGCAGCACAATTGAAACTTGCAAAATTACCAAGAAGTTCTGCTAAAAACCGTTTGCATAATTTCTGTCAATTGACAGGAAGATCTAAGGGTGTATATTCTAAGTTCAAATTATGCCGTATACAAATCCGCGAACTAGCAAGTAATGGAAAAATTCCAGGTGTTCGTAAATCAAGTTGGTAATATAATAAAAGGAATAAGAAAATGATAACAGATCCAATAGGTGATTTAATAGCAAGAATAAAAAATGGTCAATCAGCTAAAAAAGAATTTATATTAGCACCATTTTCAAAATTAAAAGAAAACTTGCTAAAAGTTTTGAAAGAAGAAGGTTTCATTGAAGACTATGAAGTAGTATCAAAGAAAGCTGGAATTTCAGATTTGAAAATATACCCAAAGTACTTTAATGGTGCGGGTGTAATTCAAGAAATTTCTCGTATTTCAAAACCAGGAAGAAGAGTATATAGTCAAACAACAAAAATTCCATCAGTTCATAATGGGTTAGGTGTTGCAATTGTTACAACTTCAAAAGGAGTTATGACAGATGCTAATGCAAAGAAACTTGGACTTGGCGGCGAAATTTTGTGTAACGTATTTTAAAGGAAGAAAAAGATGTCACGTTTGGGAAAACAACCAGTTATATTAAATGAAGGTGTAGAAATAAACCTAACTCCTAAAGAAATTATTGTTAAAGGAAAATTAGGTCAACAAACAATACCTACTTCAGATAAAGTAAAAGTTGAAAAAGTTGATAATAAAATCATATTGTCACCATTAGTACAAACACAAGAAGCAAGAACAATGTGGGGAACACTACGTTCATTGATTTCAAATGCTAACAAAGGTGTTTCAACTGGTTGGGAACAAGAAATTGTTTTAAAAGGTGTAGGATATAAAGTAGCATTATCAGGAAATAAACTACAACTTAACTTAGCATTTTCACACGATGTTACATTTGAATTACCACAAGGTGTAAAAGCAGAAATTCAATCACCAACAGAATTCAAATTAATTTCTGCAGACAAACAATTACTAGGATTGATAGTATCAAAGATACAACAATTCCGTAAGCCTGAACCTTATAAAGGAAAAGGAATACACAAAAAAGGACAATATATCCGTCGTAAAGAAGGAAAGAAGAAATAAAGGTAAAATGAAATGAAGAATATGAAATTAGATTTTTTAAAAAGAAAAAAGAAAAATCGTTGGAATTTAAAAAAATTAAATCCTTCTAAATTAAGATTAACAGTGTTTCGTTCAGACAGACATATTGAAGCACAAATAATCGACGATGTAGCTGGCAAAACTTTAGTTTATTATTCTTCAAGAGCTAAAGATTTTAAAGGCAAACCATATAATGTAGAAGCTGCTAAAACAGTAGGAACTCAACTTGCTGCCCTTGCTAAAAAAGCAAAAATTGGCGAAGTATACTTCGACAGAGGGGCATATCCATATCATGGAAGAGTAAGAGCATTAGCTGAAGCTGCACGTGAAGCAGGACTAAAATTTTAATATAAAAAGGAAATAAGAGATGGCAAAAAATCCAGTAAACAGAGAAAGAACAGAAGACGCTTTAGTTGATCGTTTGATATCTATCAACAGAGTAGCAAAAGTAGTTAAAGGTGGAAAAAACTTTGGCTTTTCTGCAATTGTTGTAGTAGGAGATCAAAAAGGTCATATTGGATATGGTACAGGAAAAGCAAAAGAAGTTCCAGACGCTGTAAAAAAAGCAACTGAAGCTGCTAAAAAAGCTATGATTAAAGTTCCACTTCGTCAAGGAAGAACATTGCACCATGACATTACATCTACATATGGTGCTGGAAAAGTTGTACTAAGAACTGCTCCACAAGGAACTGGAATTATTGCAGGTGGTCCAATGAGAGCTATCTTTGAAGTATTAGGAATAACAGATATCGTATCAAAATCTCTTGGAAGTGCAAACCCACATAATATTGTAAAAGCTACATTCAAAGCTTTATCAACAGTGCAATCTCCAAAGATTGTTGCAGAAAGACGTGGTAAAAAAATATCTGAAATTGTTAGCGTAAGAGATAACAAAGAACCAAAAACAAAAGTTGAAAGTGTACAGGAATAAGAGGACTAAGAAATGGCAGAACAAAAGATAAAAGTAACTCAAACAGGATCAACAATTGGTCGAAATAAAACTCAAGAAGCTACATTAAAAGCTATGGGTTTAGGAAGAATTGGTAAATCAAAAATTTACAAAAAAACAGACTCAACATTGGGTCAAGTAAAAAAAGTAGCTCATCTTACAAAAGTTGAAGAGGTAAAATAAAATGAAATTGAATGAAATATCTGGCAATTATGGTGCACATCACAGAAAAATGAGACTTGGTCGTGGAATTGGATCAACTAAAGGTAAAACTGCTGGTCGTGGATACAAAGGACAAAAGTCAAGAACAGGTGTAAGATTAAGCAACTTTGCTGGTGGACAAAAACCTATATTCATGGTTATACCTAAAAAGGGATTTAACAATAAAATCTTTAAAAAGCAATATACAATAATTACTTTAACTGACATTCAAAATCTATCAGATTGCAAAAGAATTAAAGATACAGTAAGCTTAAAAGAATTCATCTCATTAGGATTATTAAAATCAAATGCAAATCCAATGAAGATTTTAGCAAATGGTGAATTAAAAGTTGCAGTTAACGTAGAAGTTTCTGCAATCACAGCTCAAGCAAAAGCAAAAATTGAAAAAGCTGGTGGAAAAGTAACAGTTATTGAAGTTGTAAAACCAGTTTCAAAAAAAGTTGCAAAAAAGAAATAAGAATAGGAAAGGAAGGTAAGAAATGGCTGGAATAGATACACGCGCTGGTTTCTCTCTTGAAACATTATCAAGAGCAACAAGCTTAAAGAAAAAGTTAATTTTTACCTTACTTGCACTTATTGTTTACAGAATTTGCTCATTTATCCCAATTCCTGGAGTAGATGCAAATGTAATCACAGAATTTTTTACAAGTAATAAAGGTGGTCTTTTGGGAATGTTTGATATGTTCTCTGGGGGATCATTATCACGTATGGCTGTACTAGCATTAAATATTATGCCATACATCTCAGCATCTATCATTATGCAATTATTAACAGCAGTATCTCCTGAATTAAAAGCTATTAAAGAATCAGGTGCAGTTGGACACATGAAAATAAATCAATATACAAGATATTTAACATTAGTAATTTGTATGATACAGGCATTTGGTATTGCAGTTGGATTAGAAGCAATTGTTCAAAATGGAATTCCAGCTGTGATAAATCCAGGATTATTCTTCAGATTTTCAACAATCTTAACTCTAACAGGTGGTACTATGTTTGTAGTTTGGTTAGGTGAACAAATCACACAACGTGGTATTGGTCAAGGTTCATCATTAATCATCTTCACAGGTATTATAGCAAATCTTCCATCATCAGTTTTAAAAACATTAGAACTTGGAAAAGTAGGACAATTATCACCAATAGCAATAATCTTCATTTTATTACTTGCAGTTGCAGTAGTAGCATTAATCTCATATGTAGAAGGTGCAGAAAGAAGAGTACAGTTTCATTATCCAAAACAAGGTATGCAAATTGGTCGTCCAGAAACATCATACTTACCATTAAAAGTAAATACTGCTGACGTTATACCTCCAATATTCGCTTCATCATTATTAGGATCAATAACAACAATAGCTCAATTTACAGCTCAAGGTAAAGGTCCAGAATGGTTGCAAATGATATTGAAACATTTACAACATGGTTCAGTGAGTTACATGTTAATATATGGTGGATTAATTGTGTTCTTTGCATTTTTCTATACAGCTATGGTATTTAACCCAACAGAAACAGCTGAAAATTTAAAGAAAAGTGGTGGATTTGTTCCAGGAATAAGACCTGGTGAACAAACAGCAAGTTACTTAGATTTTATATTAACAAGATTAACAGTATTCGGATCAGCATATTTAGTATTTATATGTTTGCTTCCAGACTTTTTGATAACAAAGATGTCTGTACCATTCTACCTCGGTGGAACAACATTGCTTATCGTGTGTAACGTTATAACAAAGACCTTTACACAAATACAAACCCAGTTATTAGCATACCAATACGAAAGCGTATTGAAAAAGATGCAAAATAACAGAAGGTTTAGATAAAAACGTTACCCAAAAGTAAAAACTTGAATAACGAGTTTTTATTTGACTTTTTTAAAAAAAGTCTTAAACTTAACGAGAAAAAAAATAAAAAAAACGAAAAAGGAGTATAAATGGCTCGTATTGCAGGAGTTAATATCCCAACAGATAAACCAACATTTATCGCGCTTACTTACATATACGGAATAGGTCAAACAACTTCAAAAGAAATTTGTAAGAAGTTGAAAATAGACCCAATGTTGCGAGTAAATAAATTAACAGATGAAGATGTTTTAAAAATTCGTGAATTCATTGATAAGAATCATAAGGTAGAAGGTGACTTAAGACGTGAAGTTTCTGTTAATATAAAAAGAATGCAAGACTTAAGATCTTACAAAGGTATAAGACATTCAAAAAAATTACCAGTAAATGGACAAAGAACAAGAACAAATGCAAGAACTCGTAAGGGTAAAGCTGTTGCAATTGCAGGAAAAAAGAAAGAAGGTAAGTAATAATGGCTGAAGTAAAAAAAGAAGTAAAAAAAGACGGCAAAAAAATCGTTAAAAAAAAGGTAAAGAAGAATATTGTATCAGGAATAGCTAAAGTTCTTGCAACATTCAATAATACCAGAGTAACAATCACAGATATGGCTGGAAATGTAATTTCTTGGTCAACATCTGGTTGTCACGGATTTAAAGGGGCAAAAAAATCAACTCCTTATGCTGCTCAAACAACAACAGAAGACGCAGCAAGAAAAGCTATGGAAATGGGTTTGAAAAATGTAGACGTTCAATTAGAAGGTCCAGGATCAGGCCGTGAAGCAGCTTTAAGAGCGTTACAAACAGCAGGACTAGTAGTAAATACTGTAACAGATATTACAAAAGTTCCACATAACGGATGTCGCCCTAAAAAAGCCCGCCGCATATAATACCAAGAATATAAAATTTTAATTTAAACGGAGGCACGCAGTGATACAACATAATTGGATGGACTTAACAAAACCAGAAAAAATCTTATTGGAAAATAAAGATGAAAAAAATAATATTGCAACAATAGTAGCCGCTCCTCTTGAAAAAGGGTTTGGTATGACATTGGGTGTTGCATTAAGAAGAGTGCTTTTGTCTTCACTACAAGGTGCAGCAATCATAGGTATGAAAATTGAAGGTGCAGTGCATGAATTTTCAACTATCAAAGGTATGAAAGAAGATATTACAGATTTTATATTGAATATAAAAGAAGTAGTTGTTAAACAACATGCAGAAGGTATCAAAAAATTATCTCTTAAAGTTACAGGACCAAAAGTAGTAACAGCAGGAATGATTTCATGTCCATCTGATGTAGAAATTATCAATCCAGATTTTGTAATTTGCAATCTTGATGCAGATGCAAAATTAGAAATTGAATTTACAGCAACAACTGGAAAAGGATATAAAACATCTGAACAAAATGCTCCAAAAGAACAAGTAGTAGGATATATATCAATTGATTCTATTTTTTCACCAGTAAAGAATGTAGCAATTGAAGTAGACTCAGCTCGTGTAGGACAAAATACAGACTTTGATAAATTGTTATTAACAGTAAAAACAAATGGTGCATTCTTACCAGAAGATTGTGTAGCATATGCAGCAAGAATTTTGAAAGACCAATTATCATTATTTATTAACTTTGAAGAAAAAGAAACAGTTACAAAACAAGACGCAGCTGCATCTCTTCCATTCGATCCAAAGTTATTAAAGAAAGTAGATGAATTAGAATTATCAGTAAGAGCAAACAATTGCTTAAAGAATGATAACATAACATATATTGGTGAATTGGTACAAAAAACAGAAAATGATATGCTAAAAACACCAAACTTTGGAAGAAAATCATTAAATGAAATCAAGGCACAACTTGAACAAATGGGACTTCATTTAGGTATGACAGTAGTTGGTTTCCCACCTGAAAACCTAGAAGAACTCGCAAAAAAATACGAAGACCCATACAAATAATTTAACATAATATAGTTCCTATACTGGGCAACTGGGTAGGAACTTTTGTTTAATCCGCGTAAAGCAAAAGATAAAAGGAAATAAAATGAGACACGCAATGAAAGGAAGAAAGTTAAACGTAACTAAAGAACATAGAAAAGCTATGTTTGAAAATTTAGCTACAGCTTTAATTATTCACGAACAAATCGAAACAACATTACCAAAAGCTAAAGACCTAAGATCTTTTGTAGAAAAATTAATAACACTTGCTAAGAAAGGTGATCTTGCTTCAAAGAAAAAAGCAAACGACATTTTAAAAAGCAATCCAGAAGCTGCAAAAAAACTTTTTGAAGTTCTTGGAAAACGTTATGAAAAAAGAAATGGCGGATATGTAAGAGTATTAAAAGCAGGTTTCCGTTATGGTGATTTAGCTCCAATGGCTATCATAGAATTCGTAGACCGTGATGTAACTGCAAAAGGAAAAGCAGATAAAGCAAGAGCAGAAGCAATGAAAAAAGCGGCCATCTCATCATCACACGAAGAACATGCAGATAAAAAAGTAATGAAAGAAGAAAAAGCAGACATGAACAAAGGTAAAGTTTCAAAAGCTACATCTTCAACAAAAGTTACAAAAGTTCAACGTAACGAAAAATCAAAATAATTAATTACTTGAAAAATAAAGAAAAGCGGAGAAAATCTCCGCTTTTTTATTTTAATACTATTTTCACGTTTTTATAATATTCTTGCTTTCGACCGAATACAAATTTATAATACAACGTACATATGTATAAAGAGGAAAAGATATGAAAAAATTATTAATTGCATTAACTATATTGTTTGCAGCTAACTCATACGCTGCCGTAGATAAAGATTTATTAATCAGGGTTCAAGAATATTTAAATGAATCAAGAAATATAAAAGGTGACTTTGTTCAACAATCATCAAACTCAAAAAAAGACAGTGGAGAATTTTACATTTCCCGCCCATCATTGATTCGTTTGGATTACAAATCACCACAACAAATGGTAAGTGATGGAAAGAATTTAATTTATTATGATAAAAAATTAGACCAAGTAACTCACATAGGTTTAAATTCTATACCAGCAGGAATTTTATTCAAAAAGGATTTAGATTTATTAGACGGAAAAGAAATCAAAGTAATTCAAACACAACAAGTTGATGAATATTATGAAATACTTGCAACTCTTGCAAAAGATCCAGCTGTTGGAAATATTAAAATATACTTCCGCAAAGCACCATTTGAATTAGTAGGTTGGGAAACAAAAGATGCAACAGGATTAACAACAAGAGTAACATTACAAAACATAGAAAAAACAAAAAGCTTCAGCAAAGATTTTTTTACAATCAAACGTCAAAAAATTTACACTTCAGATGGTGTTAAAGATGCAAATGCTGACTTCTATTAATAAAGGATAAAAAATGAAAACTATTTTTTCAGGTATCAAACCAAGTGGAGAATTAACAATAGGTCATATAATTGGCGCAGTTTCTCAATGGTTAGATACTCAAAAAGAAGATGGTACAAAATATTTTTGTGTAGCAGATTTACATGCTATAACAGTTTATCAAGAACCATCAGATTTATTAAGAAGAAGTTACCTAACAGCGGCAGTATATTTAGCATCTGGTATAGATCCCAAAAAATCAACTTTATTCATTCAAAGTCATGTTAAAGAACATTCAGAGCTAGCATGGTTATTAAATTGTGTAGCACGTGTAGGTTGGATGGACAGAATGACACAGTTCAAAGAAAAGTCAGGCACAAATAAAGAAAAAGCATCATTAGGTTTGTATGCTTATCCATCATTAATGGCCGCAGATATTTTATTATATGATTCTACTCATGTACCAGTAGGTGATGATCAAAAACAACATGTTGAATTATGTCGTGATATAGCTCAAAAGTTCAATCATGATTATAAAAAAAATTTATTTGTAATACCTCAACCAGTAATAAAGAAAGAGGGTGCTCGCATAATGTCTTTGAAAGATGCTAGCAAAAAAATGAGTAAGTCAGATGATGAAGGTAATGGAATTATCTATCTTCTTGATAGCAACGATGCAATAGCATCAAAAATCAAAAGAGCAAAGACAGATACAGAACCAATACCAGATAATATAAAAGCTCTCGATTCGCGTCCAGAGGTTAAAAACCTATTAACAATTTATTCATCTCTTTCAGGATTATCATTATCAGATACAGTAAAAGAGTTTGCTGGAAATAATTTTGGAACATTCAAACCGATTCTCACAGAAAAGGTAATTGAGTGTGTAGCTCCAATCAGAGATAAAACAAATGAGTTAATGAATAACAAAGATTATTTAGAGTCTATTTTGAAAAAAGGTGCAGACACTGCCCGTCAAACAGCATCAAAGAAAGTAGATGCAGTAAAAAAGACAATGGGGTTTGCAATATTCTAATGTCAGAAAAGATATATGAATTTTTAACTCAGCAGGATATGGAAGCTTTTGCAAGAAAAATGGCTGATTCGATTTCTGCCCCAAAAGTAATAGCATTAAATGGAGATTTAGGAACAGGCAAAACAACCTTTGCTCGTGCTTTCATAAAACATTTGCTAGGTAATGAAACAATAGTTCCATCTCCAACATTTACTATACTCCAAGTCTATAAAGGAAAAGACAATATAATAAATCATTTGGATTTATATCGCCTAAACGACAAAGAAGAATTAATAGAACTGGATATCCAAGGTCTTTTTTCAAATGGTATAACAATGATAGAATGGCCACAAATTGCAAAATCGTTTTTACCTAAGGATACAATAACCTTAAATTTTTACATAGAAAATGAAGTTCATAAAATTAAATCTAGTAATACTATAATATAAATAATTAAATCAAGTAAGACTTGAAAAAGCTTAAATTTCCTACTATAATAATAACAAAGGAGATTTAAGGTGAATACAAGTTATAAATTACCTATTATTCCAAAACAAGTAAAAGAAAAGGTAAAAGAAGGGCATTTATTTGTTCTATTTTTGTCTGATTCTATATTTGAATTATCAAACGGAGAAAAAAAGGGTAATGGTTTATGGAAATTAACTTTAAAACAATATGAAGATACTGAGTTAATATTGAAACAAGATGTTTTAACATCCCAATTTTTAATAGTAGCAATTTCAAATAATTTTGAAGCAAGTTCTAATGTGTTTTTTAACGATTCAAAAATTTCTTCCTCTCCATATTTATCAGTAAAACATTCATCTAAAGATGATGAAATAAAGTTGTTAGCTAAAGTGTATGATGATTCAAAATTAAAGGTGAATATTTTAATAGAAGGTGTTCCAGAATTTATAAAAGTAAAATCAGATAAAAAAATAGAAAATTGCATAATGTGTCATAATTTTAATGATCAAAAAGAATTTGTTTTTCAATTACCTAAAAATAAAAAAATTGAGGATTTTGTATTAACTGTAAATGCAATTTTTGAAAATAAAACATCTACCTCAGTTCCTGTAAAAATCTATTCTTCGCCAAAAGAAAAGTTAGAAAAAGTGTTTAGTATAATTCATGATTTTCAATTAAAAGAAGATAAAGATTCATTTCTTCATTCTATAAAAATAAGAAACCTTCCTTCCTCAATATGCTTATCAAAAGGTATAAAAGATAAACAAGGTAATTGGCTATTGAAAACTGCAGATTTAAAGGATTTACGCATATCATCAACTGATTCGAATCTTAAGTCTATAATATTAGAATTAGAATATTCAGTAGTAAAAAATCATAAAGTCCAAACTCAAATAAAGACTCATAAAATCAACTTTCAAAAAGACGATGGTTTGTTTGACGACACTAATTGTTTGACATGTGAAAACAGAGAGCATTGTGAGATAATAAAAGCATTAAAATACGAGTATCCATATTCTCCATATTTGAAGTATATAGAATAAAAGTTCTTGCAGTTTACAAATTTTAAATTAAACTTAAAAGCGAGTTAATTTAAAATAAAGGAAGTAGAGATGCCAAGTTCAATCAACAAAGTTATATTAGTAGGAAATTTAGGGCAAGATCCAGAAGTACGTCATGGTCAAGATGGAAATAAAGTAGTAACATTTTCACTTGCAACATCAGATGTATGGAAAGACAAATCATCAGGCGAAAGAAAAGACAGAACAGAATGGCACAGAGTAGTAGTGTTCTCAAGTGGTCTTGCAGACATAGCAGAAAAATATCTTAAAAAAGGCAGCCGTGTTTATGTAGAAGGAAGTCTAAGAACTCGTAAATGGCAAGATAATTCAGGTCAAGACAGATACACAACAGAAGTAGTAATTTCAAATTACGCAGGTTCAATAGTAATGATGGACAGAGCAGGTGACGGATCTCATGATATGGGTGATGAAAGTCAGGTTGCAGGACCAAGTGGTTCAGATACATCAGTTGACGATGAAATCCCATTCTAAACAAAAAATAAAGCCAGCATAAAGCTGGCTAAATTTTTTAAAGTTAATTACTTTTTTACCACCAAGGTATAAAAACATCACCGCCTTGTACCAAGTGTTTACTTTTGTCTCGCAACTCTTGAGTTGTTGCGGCATATTGGCCATAATGAGGTTTATTTTTCCCGGTGACCGGTCCTTGGAATTTAATTGTGTTTTGATGTTGGTTGTAAGCTGTCTCGCCTGCCGAGGCATTTTTTTTGTTTGCCATATTATATATATTTTTTAAAGTTTAGGCTTACATATTGTCAGACATTTTTAATTTTGTCAACTAAATAAAAAATGAGGGCTAGCAACTGCTACCCTCTAATAAATGTCTTTTTTGTATTTGAGCTTCTTGACCAGTAAGTGTTTCTATAATAAACACTTTTTCTCCTAAGAACCATTCTTCAACGGTTAATTCAGCTAGAGGAGTTAAAACTTCAAGAAAAATTAAAGTACCTTGATTAAACAAGATTTTTACGTCAGTTTTTCCATTAAATGAAATAACTTCTCCAGTGTCTTTTTCAATTCTAGACAACCCATTGTCTAAAGGGATTTCTTTATAACCAATTCTAATCATGATTTATATATTATTTAAATGTAATCTGTAAAAAAACCGCCCACAATAAGGGCGGCGAATAAAAGTTAAACCGTGAAGCCTTAAGCTTCCTCTTCCTCAAAAACTCCCAATTCCTCCATAAGGCCTCTCATAGAAAACCCTTCATAGGTATCTACAAGTTTGGGTTTTCCCAAATTTCCAATTTTCCATTCTCGGATAACTTCCTCACCAACATCGTCAGGTAAAGGGTCTTCCCCACGTTCTCTATCAAGAACATAAAGGATTTCACGTTCCGGTGAAAATCCAATAACAGGGATTTCAGTTTCTCCGTTAATTTCAATTAGGGTTCCGGTTAATTTTCGTTCGACTCTCCATAAGTCTGCCCCTACTGGAAATAAGGTAAAGTTTTTTGATTCTTTTTCCATATGTTTAAATTAAGTTTAATATAATTATGTCAGTTTCATATTCCTACAAAACTCCTCATTTGTCAAGTCTAAACTTGTAATAAAAAAGCTCTGATAAACAGAGCTTTAAAGTAAAATTTATTAAAACTTAGTAAATTATTCAAACAAATCTGTCTTTACAACACCTTCGTCTTCAACAACTTCTTCAGTTTCTTGAATTACAGTTTCTATATTTTTGCTGCTATCAAGTTCATCAGCAATAATATTTCCTGCATCAATATCGCATTTTTCGAATGCTTCTTCATTTTCATCTTCATCAATATCAACAACTGCAACACCAACTACTTTTTCTTTATCGTCCACTTTAAATAGTGTAACACCCATAGTTGATCTTCCAGCAATTCTGATATTTTCTACAGGAATTCTGATTAACTTACCTTGGTCTGTAACAAGTATAATTTCTTGATGATCTTCAATTTTCATAGAAGCAACAACTCCCTTAGATTTATCCCCAAGTTTAATACCAGTAATTCCAGATCCACCTCTGTTAGTAATTCTATATTCATAAGCACTTGAACGTTTTCCAAATCCAGTATCAGAAACTGTTAAAATGAATTCTTCTTCGCTTTCATACTTTTTGAAATCTGCTTCAGATAGTGTAACAGTTGAAGTAGTATTTGCCTCTTCATCTCCAGCCAATACTTCATCTCTTCTGCGAGCGCGTGATTCTTTGATATAAGCAGCACGTGTTTCAGAATCTAAATCAGTATGATTGATAATAGACATACAAATAACCTCATCACCTTTAGAAAGTTTTACACCTCTAACACCAACAGAATTACGAGAAGCAAAAACTCTGATAGCAGAAGCAGGGAAGCGGATACATTTTCCACCTTTTAAAGATAGCAACACGTCATGTGATTCGTCACAAACTTTAACGTTAACTAATCTTTCTCCATTTTCTAATTTCATAGCAATCTTTCCATTAGCTCTTACACTTTGGAAATCAGAAAGTTTATTACGTCTGACAGTTCCTTTTTGTGTAGCAAACATAATAGACATATTATCCCATGATGCTTCATCTTCAGGAAGTGGCATCATTTCAGAAATACTTTCTCCAGTTTGAAGTGGAAGAACATTTACTAAAGCTTTTCCAAGTGAAGTAGGTGAGCCAAGAGGTAACATATAAACTTTTAATTTATAAGCAAGACCTGTATCAGAGAAGAATAAAATAGGTGTATGTGTATTTGCCACAAACACTTTTGTTACATAATCTTCTTCTTTAGTATTCATAGCATTACGTCCCTTACCACCACGTCTTTGAGCTTTATAAGTACATAATGGAACACGTTTGATATATCCTGTGTTTGTAACAGTAACAACCATATCTTCACGAGCAATTAAATCTTCAATATCAGCTTCAAATTCTGATTCGATAATTTCAGTTCTACGAGGAACTGCATAATTAGTTTTAATATCATTAAGATCATTTATAATAATTTCTTTGATTCTATTTTCATCACGTAAAATAGATAATAAATCTTTAATATCAACACCAATTTCGGTAATTTCATTAGCTAATTTATCTTGTTCTAACCCTGTCAATTTTTGTAATTGCAAATCAAGAATAGCTTTTGCTTGAGCTTCAGATAATTTATATTTTCCGTTAATAATTTTGCTTAAAGGATCATCGATAAGTTCAATTAATGGAGCAACAACATCAGCGTTCCATTCACGAGCAAGCAATTGTTCACGAGCATCTCTTGGATCTTTAGATTTACGGATTAAATTAATAACTTCGTCGATATTAGCAACAGCAATAGAAAGTCCTACTAAATTATGAGCTTTATTACGAGATTTATCTAAATCGAAAATACAGTATCTACGTACAACTTCTTTTCTGAATTCAATAAATGCATCTAATATTTCTTTCAAGTTTAAAATACCTGGTCTTCCATTGCTAATAGCTAACATGTTTACAGGGAAATTACTTTGCAATGGTGTCATTTTGAAAAGTTGATTTAAAATAATTTCACCAAAAGCGTCTTTTTTAAGTTCAACAACTAAACGAATTCCATGTCTGTCTGATTCATCACGAATAGCAGAAATTCCTTCAATCTTTTTATCTTTAACAAGTTCTTGAATTTTTTTAATAAGTTCAGTTTTATTAACTTGGTATGGAATTTCAGTAACAATAATAGCTTCATGTCCACCGATTTCTTCAATATGAGTGCGTCCACGCATAACAACTGAGCCTTTTCCTGTAAGAAGTGCAGATTGAGATCCACGACGACCTAAAATCATACCTCCAGTTGGAAAATCAGGAGCAGGTACATATTGCAACAAATCTTCAACAGTAAGTTCAGGGTTATGTATTAAAGCAATAGTAGCATCAATAACTTCACCCAAGTTGTGTGTAGGAATATTTGTAGCCATACCAACAGCAATACCACCAGTTCCATTAACTAAAAGTTGTGGAAATTTTACAGGAAGTACAGAAGGTTCCATTAAACGTTCATCGTAATTAGGTCTAAAATCAACCACATCTTTTTCAAGATCAGCTAAAAGATGTTGAGCAATAGAAGCTAAACGAGATTCAGTATAACGCATAGCAGCAGGGCTATCACCGTCAATAGAACCAAAGTTTCCTTGTCCATCAATCAATGGCAATCCCATAGAAAATGGTTGAGCCATACGAACAAGTGTCATATAAATAGCAGTGTCACCATGAGGGTGATAATTTCCCATAACATAACCAACGGTATTAGCAGATTTTGTGTAAGGTTTATTATGTGTAGACCCATTTTCTTTCATACCATAAAGAACACGTCTGTGAACTGGTTTAAATCCATCTCGAACATCTGGAAGTGCACGTGAAACAATAACGGACATAGCATATTCAAGATAGCTTGTTTCCATTTCCTTAACTATACCAACTTGTTCTATATTTTTATCTACAATTATTGAATTCTTATCATCTTGTTTTTGTGACATTTTTTTCTCCTGCTAACTTATCTTAAATTGTGTTAAAATCTTAGCATTTGTGGCTAATAAAAACAAGCAAAAAATGCTTATTTTTTCAACATTTTTTGCATTAAAAAGTGTTGGATAAACAACATTGACAAATGGTGCTTTCTATCATATAGTAACTTCATAACTTAAAAATTAAAAATATGTTTAAAAGGACTTTAGAAGAAATAAAAAAAGCAGGATGCCAAGTCTTATTTGTAAAAGATGAAAATCATTTTATTTACAAGCATGAAAATGGTGAATTTTATTGGCGAAGTGGTGGAAGTAGTCTGTTATTGGATAAAAACTTTTTCCCATTAACAGATGGCAGTTATGTCTGGATTGAAAGCAATATCAATTATTGGCATTATTCATCAAAAAATGTTGATACTTATCACTACATTGCCAGCGACAAAGAAATCGGATATGAATTCGTCAAGTACCAAAACGGTTGGCAACGTGAGCCGAAATATGAAGTGAAAAAGGATTTAATTGCCATTGCAGAATATGGTAAGCCTTTAATCGGATTATACAATCTATTGACTCATAAAATAGAAGGTTCAATTCAATACACTTCAGTTCATGTTGAAGATTGGGGCGGTCGTCCACAAATTATCAAACATATGGAAAGTGGAGGTGTTGACAATTATTATTTATAAAATAGGCCCCAAAAGGGGCTATTTTTTATGAATTTTTTCCATATTTGAATTTATTTTAAAATATGATATAATAATAAAATCTCGTTAAGAGAAGAAACAAAAAAAGGAGAAGAACGATGAAAGACTTAACAAAATATTTATTTAACCCATTATTAATTATTGGTGGATTAAACTGGGGACTACTTGGATTATTAGATTTTAATTTAGTAGCATTCCTATTTGGCGGCAGCATTATTGCAAGAATTATCTATATTTTAGTAGGTATTTCAGCTGCAGTTGTTGGCTATCAAATGTATTTTGCAAAAACAACAGGCAAAAAGAAATAATAAGAAATATAAAAATTCAAACCCCGATTTCTCGGGGTTATTTTTTTTATTAAGCGTGCAACGTCAGGTTGCTATTTCTTTTTAACTTTATCATTCAAGATTTGCAGAGCAATTTTCAAATCTATTTCTTTGTCTTTATATTCCGCAGGAATAGAAGCAGAAACTTTTCCGCATTTTACATAAGGTCCGTACCTACCAGTTTTATACCATAAAACATCTTTCTTTGATTTAGGTTCGACTCCTAAGTTAATAGCAGCTTCTCGTGAAGGAGCATCTTTTAAAATTTCTAATGCTTCATCAAGAGTAATAGTTAATGGATCAAGATTCGCAGGCATCTTAGTAAATGCATTTGCGCGTTTAATATAAGGTCCAAATCTTCCAATACCAACTTCTATTTCTTCATTTAATTTTTTAGGCAAAGATAAAAACTCTTGTGCTTTTTCTAAAGTCAAAGTTGATTCGTCAAAATTTTTAGGTAATGAAAATCTTTTTACATGATTCGCATTATCGCCAAGTTGTAAATAATTTCCATAAGGTCCTTTTTTCAAATAAATACCAAGACCAGTTGCATTATCATTACCGATTAATCCAGCATCTCCATTAGAGCCATTTTTATCAGTAGCAGCAACAGGAATTTCATTGGTTACAATTTGTTTAGTATATTTGCATTCAGGATAATTAGAACATCCAATAAACCCACCAAACTTTCCAAGTTTTAAACCAAGCTTTCCATCTGCACAATCAGGACATTTATAAACATCAACACCGTCTTGGGGTTTGAATAAGTGATTCTTTAATTCTTCTTGTAAATCTTTTTCAATTTGTTCAAGTTGCAATCCAGAAGAATTTTTAACAGTAGAAATAAATGGATCCCAAAATTCTCTTAAAATTTTCAAATAATCAATATCTCCATTTGAAATGTCATCGAGTTTATCTTCCATTCCAGCAGTAAAATTATATTCAACATATATAGGAAAATATTTTTTTAAAAATGCAGTAACTAAACGACCACGTTCAGTAGCATGGAATTTCATTTTTTCTAATTTAACATATTCATGGTCTACGATTCGCGCTAAAATAGCAGCATAAGTAGAAGGTCTTCCAATTCCTAATTCTTCCAGCTTCTTAACGAGTGTCGCTTCAGAATATCTTGCAGGCGGTTGAGTAAAATGTTGTTCAGATTTCAATTCAACTAAATCAGATTTTTCACCTTCATTCATAAGAGGCAACAATTTTGATGCTTCATCATCGTTGTCATCATCTTTATCTTCGTTATATATTTTTAAATATCCATCAAATGTTAAAGTTGTACCAACGCTTCTAAATGTATTCTTTTTATCTTGAGAAGAAATATCAATAGATACTTGGTCAAATTGAGCTTTTTCCATTTGAGAAGCAATAGTTCTTTTCCATATAAGTTCGTAAAGTTTGATACCATCTGCATCGATTCCATCTAAGTTACGATGTGACTTAGTAACATCAGAAGGACGAATAGCTTCGTGAGCTTCTTGAGCATTCTTTGATTTATTAGCATATACAATAGGTTTTTCTGGTAAATATTTTTCACCATAATTTGTATTAATTTCATTTCTAATAGCAACAACAGCATCTTGAGCCAAATTCACACTATCAGTTCTCATATAAGTGATAAGTCCATTTTCATATAACTTTTGAGCAACTTGCATAGTTTTCTTTGCAGCAAATCTAAGTTTACGTGAAGCTTCCTGTTGTAAAGTTGAAGTGGTAAATGGAGCAAATGGATTTCGTGTAGTTTTCTTTTTTTCTACATTTGAAACAAAATAAGTAAGTTTATTTAATTCGGATTCGATTTCCTTTGCTTGTTTTTCATTTTTAATAGAAAACTTTTCAAGCTTTTCATTATTATATGTCCAAAGCTTACTATCAAATTCTTTTCCTTCTTGAGTTTTGAATTTAGCATCAATAGACCAAAATTCTTCTTTAACGAAATCTTCAATTTCGCCTTCTCTTTCAGCAACTAATCGAGTAGCTACAGATTGAACACGACCAGCAGCTTTAGATCCTGGTAATTTTCTCCATAAAACTGGGGATAAGTTAAATCCTACTAAATAATCGAGGATTCGGCGTGCCATATAAGCATTTACAAGGTTTTGATCAATATCTCTTGGATTCGCCATTGCTTCCTGAACAGCTTTTTTAGTGATTTCATGGAATACGACTCGTTTAACAGGCATAGTAATAGGTGATTTTTCAGATAAAATATCCAATAAATGCCAAGAAATAGCCTCTCCTTCACGATCAGGGTCGGTTGCGAGGTACAATTCATCAGCTTGCTTAAGTAATTTTTCAATTTCTTTGATTTGTTTTTCTTTGTCTTTAGAAACTTCCCATAAAGGTTTAAAATTGTTTTCAGTATCCACAGCATTATTTTCAGCCTTCAAATCCCTCACATGTCCTACAGATGCAATAACTTTGAAGTCAGAACCTAAATATTTATTGATGGTTTTCGCTTTTGCAGGAGACTCTACTATTAACAATTTCATAAAAATTTCTTTCCTTAGTTTAAAAATTATGATATAATAATAAAAGTTTTAAGAGAAATAGCAACCAAAAATCAAAGGAAAGCAAAAAAGATGGCATTACCAGAATCACCTTTTGAAAAAAGATCAAAATTTCAAGTAATTGACGGTGGATTATCAGAAACCACAAAAAAGGTGATGCAAAAGCAAAAGCTGGAAGCATCTAATGCTAATATTTATGACAGTTCTTTGAAATTGTTAGCTCAAGATTTGAAAACATTCCTAGAAAAGCACCAATAATCCAAGAAATACGGGCTTTTTTTATTGACTAATCCCAATATCTTTCATAAAGTAAGGCTACATCTTATTAATACATAAAACAGTGGACAGAAGAGAATTAAGGCGTCACCAGTAGTGGCGAGCGAAAAGGGCGGCTTAAGGAGCTGTATTATAAGAAGTATATGACCGGAACTTATCCTCCTGAATACAAGGGAATAAAGGGTATTAACTCCGCCCCCAGCTTTAATGCTGGGGATTTTTTTTATTAAACTTCATCTTTTGGTTGACAAATTTATAAAAAGATTCTAAATTACTAGAAATCATAATAATAAAATTAAATAAATACACCGCACTGTCGCAACCTCTTTGAGGTCAAGGGTGCAAAATCGAACCCAGCACGTAACTCCTGTGCCAAATTCCCCTTTCCGCTGGGGTTTAGGAGTCTTCATAGCTCGTGCTGGGTTTTTTAAAAGACAATAAGTATCTTTATAAAATATTAAACGTGCCTCCATCACGTTTGGGGGAGTTAAGACAAAGAGCCTTCGGGTTCTGATCTCTTTTCTCCCCGCGTTAACAAAGCTCTTTGAGCTTTTAAAGATGCCGCTGAGCTATAATGTCTTCATTATATGTCTCATCAAAGAAACTTCTTCCCCATGTCGTGAGATATCTAGAAGTTTCTTTTAAGAATATTCCTTTATTCGTAGTATCCTTGTAGACGCGAGAACTATCGAATAACTTTACAAAAGCCCCCATAACTGTCGTGAGATAGCGGGGCTTTTTTTATTTGCTTGATTTAAAGATAAAACAAATTTATATTGATAACTCACGTTAAAAACTTTTTTATTTAAAAAATCAAACGTCCTTTGGAGGGGACTAAAAGAAAGCTCTAAGAATCAAGTTACAAACTTAACCAGTTAACATTATGTTCAGGCTTTTTTCATCAGGCTTCACGTAGCTGTGATTATTGGCAGTAGTGAATTAAATCATTAGTTCTGTGTAGATATATTTGCCCCCATAACTATCGAGAGATAGCGGGGCATTTTTTTATCCTATTGACTTCAAAATAATTATTTGCTAATTTGATATGACAAACTTAAAAAATAAAAATATAAATGCACAAAGTCATAAAATGGCTAAATTGGTTCCTGGATATCCCGAAGGTGTTTTCTCCTTCATCGCCGTTTACGGCACACACATCCAGCGCGGGTTCGCATATTCCCGCAACCAATAAGTCAAAAGCGCAAACGATGCCAAAGTTCCCTGTTGGTTTTAAGTGACCAGAGTTGGCAAAATATGCAATAAAGTTGTAGTGTTAACTGAAAACATGAGCCCTCGCGATGAGGGCTCTATTTTTTAAGAAATTACAGCTTTTATAAAATCAAGATCATATTTATAAAATTGTTTCAAATAAAAATTCTTTCGAAACTTTAATTCTTTAACAGTACGTGAAACAATAATTTCATAAAGAGCATAATCATAATCGGTAATTTTATTTTTCTTCATATAAAGATAAACAACATCTTTAGTTTTCATAAACTCAATATCTTTTGAAATTAAATTATATTTAATAATAGCAAGTTCATTCAGAGCAATAGTTTGTTTTTTATATCTCATCATTTTTCTAAAAATTCTTATATTTCTTCCATCATTTAAGAAACCTTGTTTAAGTTGAGAAATATATTCTCTTTCTTTTCCATAAAGTCTATAAGTTTCATCTTTCACAGTTACATATTGATTAAAATGAAGTTGAATTTCCCCTGGAATATTCCATTTTTTACTATTAACAATAATTTTTATATCTCTATATAATCTTGAGGTAAGCTCAGCTTGTGCATGATGAATTTTAATATTTCCACTTACCACAATAGGATAAAAAGAATCTTCAATATGGATAATTTCAAAATCTTTATTTTGATATTTAACTAATCTATCTATGAAAGAATAAAGTTGTTCAAGAGTATCAAAATAAATAGCACCACGATAAGAATCTTTCAATCGAGAAACATTACCGCCTTTTTCTTTGATAACTTTTTCAAAAGATCTAGCAAAAGTTTTGGTCGGGCCAATATCATAAGACAGTCCTTTAGCCATATTCTCTTTTATATATTTTGTAAATGCAGGTCTAAGTGCATCAGCTTTATTTAAAATAAATCTTATTTCTTTTTTGATTTTTTTTTCGTCCAAGCTATTACTTTGTTTCCCAGAAGAAAAAAGTTTTAAAAATAGCATAATCTCTCTTTTTTATTTGTTAAACTTCTTCAAATTTCCTGAAGTATCAACCCAGAAAGAGATTTTAGCTAATCTCATTAAAGGTAAATCATTTTTAGAATCTGAATACATAGATTCAATAACAGTATCAAGATGATTCTCTTCAGCCCATTTGTTTAAGTATACAATTTTTTGAACTCCTTTGCAATTTTTTCCAATGATTCGTTTTCCATCTTTTGAAACAGGTGTTCCAATAAAATAATCAGCCCCGATTCTCATAACAAAATCTTTCAAAACATTTTCAGGAGAAGCAGAAATAACAAAAACCTCTTTTCCATCTTTTTTATCTTGAGCAAATTTTGTCTTTACCCAATTAAAAAGATATTTTTCATGTGTTTGCCAGAATTCTTTTATAAGTTTTTTATTTAAGAATTTTAATACCAAACTTTTCATATAAGTTTCATTAACAATTTTTAGCAAATATAAAACAAAACATATTAACACATAAGGTAAAAAAAGAATCTTTGAAGGATTCTTTTTAATTGCAAAAGATAATATTTTTGATTGAGTTTCAAAAGGTACTAAAGTTCCGTCGAAATCATAAACAGCCAAATTAATTTTTTTCATTAATAAAGTCCGCCAATATCTGCGTCATAGTTTTGTTCTACTTTAACGCCTTTTCCTCTTATAATATGTTCTTCTTCAGGTTGTACTTCACTAGACTTTTGAATCTTGTTCATTTGGGAATCTTTAACAGCTTCAACTATAACAGATTCGTCACCTGGTTCAGCATAGTTTCCAGTTTGTTTATTCAATCTTATGAATGTAATTCCATCTGGCACTTTGAAATCTTTTGAAGGATACATTTTCAAAGCTTGTTCCATAAATTCTTTAAATATAGGCGCAGCAACTAATCCACCGCTTCCATAATTTCCAAGAGAAGAAGGTTTATCAAATCCGATATAA
The DNA here is from genome assembly GCA_031549385.1 of Alphaproteobacteria bacterium. Taxonomy (GTDB): domain Bacteria; phylum Pseudomonadota; class Alphaproteobacteria; order Rs-D84; family SZUA-605; genus JAVBPW01. Next base: position 49,615 of record JAVBPW010000001.1, on the reverse strand, counting down.
ATACCAACAAGTAAGTTGTCAGAAAATCCTACAAACCAAGCATCTTTAAAGTCAGAAGATGTTCCTGTTTTTCCTGCTAAATAAGCACCAGGAATAAAAGCTCTTGTTCCAGACCCTCTTTCAATCACACCTTTTAATATAGATATAATTTGATAGTTAGTTTGAGGATCAAGAATAACTTCACGATTATCTGTTATAGCAGGTGTTTGACTATTATTTAAAACAGAAGATCTGCAAACATCACATTCTCTAGTTTCATTTTTATAGATGTTTTTTCCATTTCTGTCTTGAACTTTTTCAATATAGTAAGGAGTAATTTTATATCCTCCATTAGCAAATGTAGAAAATGCACCAGCCATTTTAATTAAAGTTGTTTCACCACTTCCAAGAGCAATAGAAAGCCCACTCTTAGTCATATCACGGTTATAGATTCCAAACTTTCTAAAAGTATCACTAATTTCACTAATACCTAATTCTTGAGCCAAACGGATAGTAGGGGAGTTACGTGATAATTCAAGTGCTGATCTTAGAGTTAAATTACCTCTGAAATTTTTTTCATAATTTTCAGGTTTCCAAAGACCTTCATCTTCACCTCTGTCCATAACAACAGGAGCGTCTAATAAAATCGTAAATGGAGTATATTCATCTTTTTGCAAAGCAGTCAAATAAATGAATGGTTTTATAATAGAACCAACTTGACGTTGAGCTTGTGTAACTCTGTTGAATTTAGATTGTTCAAAAGCATATCCACCAACCATAGCAAAAACTTTTCCAGTATATGGGTCCATAACAATCATAGCTCCATTTACATTAGGATTTTGTGTAAGTTTGTATGAGTTTTCTTTATCATTTTCAACTAAGATAACATCACCAACTTTTAACACTTGTCTAGCAGATTTAATTTCTTCACCAAGTCTTTGATCTTTCAAATTCTTTCTTGCCCAACCAAGATTTTTAACAGGAATAACACCTTTAGAATTATTTTCTAAACCAATTTCAGCTTCTTCATTTGTAACATTTAACACAACAGCCATTTCCCAAGTTTTAGGAATTCCAGCAGGTTTAGAAAAATCATTAACTAAACTTCTTCTCCATTCTGAAACGTCTTTCATAGTTCCAAGAGGACCTCTGTATCCATTGTTTCTGTCATAATTAACGATACCATTTTTAAGAGCAACAGTTGCAAGTTTTTGAATTTCTGGATCCATAGTAGTAAATACAGAAAATCCTTCTTGATATAAAATATCATTAGAAAATTGTTCAGACACAGTTTTTCTAACTTCTTCTGCAAAATACATTGAGTAAAAATGTAAATTATTATTAAATTTACTTGAAACAACTAAATCTTCAGCAAGGGCAGTATTATATTGTTCATCATTAATTTTTTTATTTTTCAACATTCTCCATAAAACCCAATTACGACGTTCAATAGCTCTGTCTTTATTTGAAATAGGATTATAATTATTAGGAGCTTTAGGAAGAGCAGCCAAGAATGCAGCTTCGCCTAAAGTTAATTGATCTAAAGATTTATCAAAGTAATTATGAGCAGCAGCAGCAACTCCATAAGAATAATAACCAAGATAAATTTTATTTAAATAAAGTGTTAAGATATGGTCTTTAGTAAAAGTACGTTCTATTTTCAAAGATAGAATCATTTCTTTAATTTTACGTCCAACAGAAAGGTCAGAACTTAAAAAGAAGTTTTTAGAAACCTGTTGAGTAATAGTAGAAGCTCCAGTAGGTCGTTTTTTTGAACCAGAAAGAACATTCTTAATGTTACCAAGCATAGCTCTAGCAAGACCAGTAAAATCTACACCAGAATGTGAATAAAAATTTTTATCTTCAGCAGAAATAAAAGCATCAATAACGTTTTGAGGAATTTCTTTTAATTCCATATAAATTCTTTTTTCTGCAGCATATTCAGTAAGCAAAGATCCATCTTTTGCAAAGAAACGAGATGAAAGTGATGGTTTATAATTTGCTAGTTGTTCGTAATTAGGTAAATTAGTACCATATTTAAAAAACAAAAATACAGTTGCTAAAAATATAATAAAAGTAACATAAAAAATACTTTTAAATAAAAATCTCCAAAAATTAAATTTTTTCTTTTCCATAATATATCCTTATAATTAACGCAGATTTTACAAAATTTATTTTTAAAATACAAGGCATAATCTTGCGCTATTGAAAAGAATTATGATTCAAGGTACAATGGTAAGAACAATTAAAAAGGAAATGCCATGAAAAAAACACTTCTATCGTTATCAATAATATCAATTTTATTAGGTTCAATTTCAACAGCATCGTTTGCTTCAGATGATGAAAAGTCAAAAGAGCCACGTGGTTTTTATTCTGCATTTGGTATAGGTTCAACAATAGGTGGTAATTATAAAATAAGTGATAAATATGAACCCTTAATTCCAGGTCAAAAAGCAGATGCAAAAGCAGGGGGTGCAACATATTCTTTGGCAATAGGTTATCAACCTTTTTTCATAGACTTTGGAAGATTTGAAGTAGAATACTTAAGAGTTCAATCAGGAGTAAAAAGCGAACATTCAACAACGGCGGTAAACCAAGGTGTAATGTTAAATATATATATGCAAATGCCAACATGGGAACTATCTCCTTATCTTGGTTTTGGTATAGGAATGCTTGAAACAGACATAACAGATAAAGATATGGGTCTTTCACTAAGCTCTAATCAATCGACAGGCTATCAAGGTATCTTAGGTCTTGAATTTGAATTTCCATTTTTGGGTCGCCTAGGTTTAGAAGGAAGATATTTACATTATAAAGCTAATAATATAGGTGTTCAAAGCAATGTATTTACAGTAATGGCAAAGATAAGATTTTAAAAAATAATTTGCTAAGTATTCAAAATTGTGATATACTTTGCGCATCAGGAGGATTTTAATATGAAGAAACTATTATTATTGGTTGCAGTTTTATTATTGGCATCAGGCGCATCAATCGCTCAATACGATTATGATGAACCAATAGATCAATCACAAATCACAGAAGTATATGAAGTTGATGAAGAAATTGATTTACAAAACCCAGAAAACTCAACATACCAATCTCATTATGAGTATGAAGATACAGACGGAAACGTAACAAGTGAAGATGAATTCATTTATTACGATGATGAACCAGTTGGAGAATAAATAACCAATGAAAAAATTGATAATAGTTTTATCTATTATTCTTATTAGTGGTACTGCCAGTGCACAGGTTGGAGGTGTACTAGGCGGTGCTGCAGTTGGTGGAGCGGCTCTTGGTGGTATAGCAAATGTAATTATGTCAGGTAATGCTAATAAAAAGATTTCAAAACAAAAAGAGCAAACAGGTTGCTATGTAAATGGCAAAAAAGTAGCAGGTTGGGAAGGTACAATAACTCTCGACAAAATTAATGTGGATTCACAAAAATCTACACAACTTTATAAATCATCAAATTAGTTAATTTTAATTTTAATTTTCTTCGATTTGTTTGCGAGCTAAATAATCGCAACGTTCATTGAATTCATGTCCAGCATGACCCTTTATCCACTTCCAATCAATTTTATGTTTTGATGAAAGTTCGTCTAATTCAACCCAAAGTTCTTTATTTTTAACAGGTTTTTTATCAGCTGTTTTCCAGCTATTTTTTTTCCAATTAGGAAGCCATTTAGTAAATCCATCAATAACATATTTTGAGTCAGTTGTAATAGTAGCCTCAACGGGTTCTTTAATAGCCTTAAGAGCTTTAATAACGGCGGTCATTTCCATTTGATTATTAGTAGTCTCATGATTAAAGCCAGAAAGTTCTTTCAAACAATCTCCCATCATTATAATAGCTCCCCAACCACCTTTTCCAGGGTTGCCACTACAGGCGCCATCGGTATAGATGTCTAGTTTATATTTCATTTCTTTCCCATAACTACGATAAAGTCAAAGATTTTTTGTCGAGCATCGTCATCAAGCTTCCAATAAGCATTGATTAATTTGATAGTTTGAGTATCTAAAAGAGGGTCTTTGTTTTCTGCCACTTGATAAGAGTTATCAGTTTGTTGATGTGTGTTAATATTTGTATCATCACTTTTAAACCCATCAAAGAAAAAGTTTACAGGAACTTCCAAAGCATTAGCCACCATAAATAATTTTGATGCGCTAATTCTGTTTAAACCTGCTTCATATTTTTGAATTTGTTGAAAAGTAACTCCAACCAAATTAGCTAAGTGGTCTTGGTTCATTTTAAGCATTTGTCTTCGAACCTTCATTCTGCTCCCAACATAAATATCAATTGGGTTAGGAATATTTTTTGAATCTGGCATGAATTTAGTCCTCTATTTGTTATATGTATATTATAAAGAAAAATTTTAAATTTTCAAGGAAACAATTGAATTTCTTGATTTCTAACATTTTTTATTTTAATATTATAAGATAAAAAAGGAGCGAAATTATGTATGATAAAAATAATGTCTTTGCAAAAATATTAAGAGATGAAATTCCATCAAAAAGAATTTATGAAGATGATAATTATCTATGTTTTAAGTCAACAGACCCAAAAGATGATATTCATGTATTACTAATAACAAAGAAGCCTTATATAAATTTAGCAGACTTTATAAGTAAAACAGACGCAAAAGAATTCAAAGCATTTTTTGACAAAGCATTAGAAATTTCAAACATGTTAAATTTGGTTCAACCAGTAAAATATTTTTTCCATGGTGAAGAAGTTCCGCATTTGCATTTACATATAATGGGAAAAGCAGAAAAATAAAAAGAAGCCCTTTTCAGGGCTTCTACTTTAATACAGAATATCAGTTTAATAAATTGGCACCATATTCTTTGCGAATTCTACAGTCGGCCAATTTTTTGTGCCTTCCGCAACCATTGCAGCTACAAGAAGCTTTTGCTCCAAGCTTTCGTAGTTTTGGAATAATCGTTTCAGAGATATTTGTGGATAACCACCAAATGCCCATCGCATATTATCGGAAACAAGGTCATCCGTTAAACTGAATGTCTTATTGGCAAGTTTGCCATATTCCAATTTTCCATCGATTATTACAGGTGTCTCCATGACGCCATCGAAAACGATTTTACCATCAACAAATTCGGCTTTTTTAAAGCTGGTATTTTTGCACGCAGCTTGAATTGAGCTCAAAGTTTTAACTGTTCTGGTTTGAAGAATATGTTCTACTCCTGGAGAAATACATTCATAATCTTCAAGCTCCCGCATTGGCCTGTAGTTTTTATCCATCAGTATTTGATTTTCGCGATCAATAACTGCCAGATATCCTTGTTGGCTAAGCGGTTTTTTTTGGTCAAAAACTAACCAATCTGAACCGTCAGTAAACAATAATGGGTCTTCATGCATAAACGGAGTCATTTTTCCATCTTTGAAATAACGGGGGTCCTTTTTTGCTTCGCTTTCGAAAATCAAGTCGATACTTCCGTCCGGCTTTTCTATGAGACATTTTTTGTGAAATGTTTCAACAACAGGTTTTTTAAAAAGAATCACCTGTCCTTTTTCATTGAAGAATTTAGGATCAGCTTCAGTCGACGAAAAAGTTCCATCGTACAATTTCTTTCCATATCTTTCCGGTTCCCTGTAAATGATAGACGATGCATTGCAAACAGCAAACCGTACCACAAATTCCAATGCCAAAGGTTCACACCTTTCATGCAACAGTATAAGGGGGGTTTGTTCACCCCGGCCAAGGTAGGTTGTTGGAACTCCTAAGTTATTCAAAAGTGAAAACATGTTATGGTTTTGTGAAACCAAACTTGATATTAACGTGTCAGACACGTTTTTTTCGCTTTCTGTTACTGTTGTTCCATCGGCATTTACCGACCGGCCGAGTTGCTCAAAAGCTACAACTTCTTTACCATCAACTGTTCCCATAGGAACAATACGTTTTGTCTTTCCTTCTACGATATTCATATTATTTTTATTTAAGTTTGAAATTTATTTGTTTGTCTACTTTATAAGACAATAATTCAAAAATTTCAAGGAAAATATCAAAACTGTTGACATTTTCTAAAGAATAAAATAAAATCCTCAGCAATGTCTGGGAATGTAGACCTGATTAAACAAAGCTTATCAACAGCTTTTCATAAGGCGTCTCACCTGAATTAATGGGAATACCGGGCGAAACTGACTAAACAAAGGAAATTTGCTATGGCAAAAGTAAACAGCGGAAGAATTCACGCTCAAAAACACAGAATTGACAGACGTCAAAAAATAAACCTATGGGGACGTGCTAAATCTCCAGTAAATAAAAGACCTTATGGTTTAGGCCAACATGGTCAAACATTAAGAAACAAGTTAACTGATTATGGTAAGCAGTTACAAGCAAAACAAAGAATTAAAGCATATTATGGTAATATCACAGAAAAAAAGTTCTTAAGATATTACAAAGAAGCTGCAGCTAAATCAGGTGATACAGTTGCAAATTTAATTGCTTCATTAGAATCAAGATTAGACGTAATAGTATACCGTGCAAAATTTGCAGTAACAGTATTCTCTGCAAGACAATTAGTATCACACGGTCATATATTAGTAAACGGCAAAAGAGTAACAATTGGTTCATACCAATGTAAAGCAGGTGATATTATTACATTAAAGGATAAAGCAAGAAATATTCCTTTTGTATTAACAGCATTATCATCACCAGAACGTGATTTCTGTGAATATGTAGCAGTAGATTTAAATAAATTTGAAGCTACATATGCACATGTACCAACATTGGAAGAAGTTCCATATCCAGTACAAATGGAACCACATATGGTTATCGAATTCTACTCAAGACAGTAATAGGTTGGAAGAGAAAACAAAAACGCTGGGTTATACCAGCGTTTTTTAATTTTGTTATTACTCCCACATAATTGAATAAGATACTACATTATATGGATTTTCCTTTTCAAATCTTTGAATTGCATTTGCTACAACTTTATTAAAACTATTGAAAAAGAATAAGTATACAGCTTCAAGTTTGAATGAAAATGGCCCCGCATTGCACGGAGCCAAGTTCAGGTTTGTTGGTTTAAGAGGAGAGAGAAAATAAGGAGGGAGCCAACAAACCCTATTCGACCGAAGGTCGAAACCTTTAAAGTATGATTTGTCCACCTATCTTAGCTGTTTCAGCAACAGGTAATATAGCACTTTCATACACATAAATATTTCCATCTAGTAAAAGATCTTCATTTAATCTAACAGCTTTAGCATTTTTCATATATATATGTCCTTCAACTCGTAATCCTTTAGGAAGTTTAAAGTTAGAAGCGATATTAACTATATAAAGATTTCCTTTAACTGTAGTATTTTCTCTTAAGATATTTTTTGATCCTTTAGAAACTACATAATCTCCAGGTATAACGGTTCTACCTTCTTCTTTTTTACCGAAGTCAAGAATTACTATTTTTCTGTTAATTCTAACAGTTGTTTTAGGTTGTTCTACTACCTTAGGTGCAACAGGTTTTACTTCTGCAATTTCTTTAACTTCTTCAACTACAGGTTTAACTGGTTCATTTTTACCAACAAGAGCTCCAATTAATTTGTCTTGAGCTTCAATATCTTTATTAGCATCTATATCTTCAGTAGGTGCAGTTGGTGAAGTTTTAGTTACAAAAATATTATTTGGTTTAACTACTTTATTGATAGGCTTATTAGATTGTACAAATAAGTACAAAACTAAAAGTGCAAGCACAGACACTAACAATAAGATGTTATAAGTCTTATATTTACTATCAGTAGTAATTTGGTTAACTTGTGTCATATTCGTTACTCCTTATTATTTTATGATTGACATATTATATATGTAATAGTTATTTGTCAATAAAAAAGATATAAAATGTAAATAAATTTTAAAATAGTCGAAAATCAAAGATTTAAATATCAAAAATTTTCACTTTAGGGATTTAAAATAGGTTAAAATATGGTCTTGAAAGGTTAATTTTAACGAATCAGTAGGATGGGTAATTGACAATCCTAATATTCTATGTCATAAATCAGCTAAATATTTAAAAGTCAAACTTAAAAATCAATAATATGGCAGATGAAATAACAACAGGGGTACTTGATATCCTAAAGGTGCATCATTGGAGGATCAGTGAACAAATGTTCTTTTTTGAAAAGGACAATCGCCTGACATTTATCCATGACGGGCAACCAACAGAAATATCAAAGATGTATAAAGACAAATATAAGTGGGATGATATCAAATTTGATCAAATGTATGAAATCATACATGAGGATACAAATTTAATCATGTTCAGGAATATGTCGGTAGGCGGCTCCCCTATTATGTTTATAAAGCTTCCTGCAGTTTTCAAAAAAGCTCCGTCTTACCATCATGAAGAACTGGGAACTGGTGGTGTTCATGTTTTTTATGAAAACGAAAAAGAAAACACATCTTATAAATTCGTCGATATGAAGAGGGGTGATATAATACGTGTTGAAATCAAAGAGCCATGGTGTTTCAAAACACTCAATATTTTCGAAAAGGTATATTGCATTGTTCATAATAGTAATGCATCAAGCAGAAAAGCCGTATATTCCTTTGAAAAAAGAAATGTTGTTCATGAAATTGAACACCGAAATTAAAAAGAGCCCCATTTGGGGCTTCTTTTTATATCTTTTCAAATCCTATTATTTAATAGCGTCGAAATATGTTTTAACCATCATTTCGTGCATTTCTCTCTTTTCAGGATCTACTTTCTTCATTTTCAAAACTTGTTTCAAAGCAGGTACGTCAAATCCAGTAATTTTGGCTTCGTCAAACACTTCTTTAATATCTTGTCTTAAGTTCTTCATTTCTTCTTCTAAACGTTCGATTCTTTCAATGAACTTTTTTAATTGTTCTTTTGCTACACCTTTTGCTTCAGCCATAACTTTCTCCTTTATTTTAAATTAAATGTGTATTATAATGGACTTTCAAAAATGTAAGATAAATAGAGAAAAAAAGCAAGGAAAATTTATGTCAAAAAATACGTTTACAAAAATAGTCTCAACAATTGGTCCATCATCAGAGAAGAAAATAAAAGAAATCCTTGAAGCTGGTGTGGATGTATGTCGAGTAAACTTCAGTCATGGTGATCATGCTGAACAAGGTGCAAAAATAAAAGATATTAAAAGAATATCAAAAGAATTAAATCGTCCAGTTGCAATATTGGCTGATTTACAAGGTCCAAAACACAGAATAGGTTGTTTTAAAGATGGTGAAATAAAATTAAAACCAGGTCAGGATTTTAAAATTTATCTAGAAGATAAATTAGGAGATGAACAAGGAGTTCGTCTTCCAAATCCAGAAGTATTTAAAGTACTAACAAAAGGTCAAAAAATTTTATTAAATGATGGTTATGTAGCGCTTGAAGTTTTAAAAGCTGGAAAGGATTTTGCAGAAACAAAAGTTTTGTATGGTGATAAATTATCAGATAAAAAAGGTTTCAATATTCCAAACACTATTTTGGATATCCCAATACTAACAGAAAAAGATGAAAATGATTTAAAATTTGTTCTAACTCAAAATGTAGATTATTTAGCAATTTCATTTGTTCAAACTGCAAAAGATGTAATTGAAGTAAGAAGTAAAACAGATGGAAAATTAAAAATAATTTCTAAGATAGAAAAACCGTCAGCCGTAGAAGATTTAGAAAATATAGTAAAAGAATCAGATGGTATAATGGTTGCTCGAGGTGATCTTGCAGTTGAAATAGGTCAATCAAAAGTTCCATCAATTCAACGTGATATAATTTCTATGTGTCAAAAGTATGGAAAGCCAGTAATAGTTGCAACACAAATGATGGAATCTATGATAGAAAATCCATCACCAACACGTGCTGAAACATCAGACGTAGCAACAGCGGTTTATTTAGGAGCAGATGCAGTAATGACATCAGCGGAAACAGCAACAGGAAAATATCCAATAGAAACAGTAAATATGATGGAAGACATTATTGAAGATGTAGAACATTCATCAAATTGGAATAAATTTTTAAATGCATCAGCTCGTTCAAAAGATGTAGTAACATTAAAAGAAGCAATTGGTTTAATGGTTGCAAAGCTAGCAAAAAAAATAAATGCAAAAGCAATAGTATGTTTTTCAATAACAGGAACATTACCAAAAATAATGTCATCTTATCGTATACAAACTCCAATGTTATGTTTAACAAGAAATGAAGAATTTGCAAGACAAAGTGAATTGTTTTGGGGTGTAAGATCAGTTATTTTGGAAGAAAAAGAAGATCCAAATTATACAGATTTTGAAAGTTTAGCAAAAAAATATGCTGCAAATTATTTAGGCTTAAAATCCGGTGACAATATAGTAATTACATTGGGAAAAAGAAGTGACGAAAATAAATCAGTTCTTGCAGGTGGCGTTCCTGACGTTGTAACTGTATCAACTTTATAAAAAAACGAGCCTGTAAAAAACAGGCTCTAATTTTTTAAGCAACTTCTTGATAAAGATTTTTTAAATCACTCAAGAGGTTTAAAGATTTTTCAAGTTCTTTTTCTTGCTCCGGATTTTCAGGAATAAAATTTACTTCCTTTTCCCCTTTCAAAAAATCTCCTATTACTTTAATAGGTACGGTAATAGTACTAAAGTCAAAATTGAACTTAATAGAATAACGAACAAGCGCTGTTTGTCCTAAAGTTTTTTCGGACAGAAGTATCCAAAGTATAACTTCTTCAAGTTCAGTTAATCTTCCGTCAAGTTTACTTATCAATCTGATAAGTTCGCAAATTTGATTTTTTTGTGAATCTGAATTATTCACAATTTTCCAGAACTGTTTGTTTGTATTCATATATAATAGGTTTTAAAAATTAAGTTTATTAAATTAGTGTTTTTTCAAATGAGTATAAGTTATTTCAGTTACAACTCTTCCACGAGGTGTTCTTTGAATAAATCCTTGTTGTAATAAAAATGGTTCTATCACATCTTCAATAGTAGATAATTCTTCAGAAAGTCCAGCTGCAATATTTTCAATTCCAACAGGCCCACCGCCATAATTATTAATGATATAATTCAAATATCTTTGATCCATTTCATCAAGTCCGATTTCATCAACACCTAATCTTTTAAGAGCATCTAAGGTCATATCAAAAGATATTTTTTCTAAATTTTTGTAAACAGCAAAATCTTTAATTCTCTTTAAAAGACGATTAGAAATACGAGGAGTTCCACGAGAACTTTGTGCAATTTTAAGTGCTGCATCATCATTAATATCAATTCCTAAAAGATTGGCAGAACGAGAAACAATTTGAGCAAGTTCATCATGAGAATAAAATTTCATTCGCATAGGAATTCCAAATCTTTCACGAAGTGGTGAAGTTAAAAGCCCAGTTTTTGTAGTAGCTCCAACAAGAGTAAAAGGTTGCAAATCAATTCTAACAGATCTTGCAGCAGGACCCTCACCAATAATTAAATCCAATTGGAAATCTTCCATCGCAGAATATAAAACTTCTTCAATAGCTGGGTTTAATCTATGAATTTCATCAATAAACAAAACATCATTTTGTTGTAAATTTGTAAGAATAGCAGCCAAGTCACCAGCCTTAGAAATCATAGGTGCGGAAGTTGCTCTAAATCCAACTCCTAATTCTCTAGCAACAATATGAGCGAGTGTAGTTTTTCCAAGTCCTGGAGGTCCATGAAAAAGAACATGATCCAAAGCTCTGCTTTCCTTAAGCGCTGCAGAAATAAAAACATCTAAATTATCTTTAACTTCCATTTGACCAATTAGTTCTTTTAAAAACTTTGGTCTTAAAGATAAAATGTCTTCATCTTTTTTCTTAGCATCAAAAATTCTTTGTTCATCATTATTCATTATATCAACTTATTTTCTTTATCTTTTTGTGTAGCGATATATTCTCTCAAAGTTTTAAATAGTAATGGCAATCTATTTTCAAAAGCCGGAGTAGTATCTTTTAAAGAAACGTATTTAACTTTAACATCTTTTTGTTCATTAATTTTATCAGCCAATGCTTTACGTAAATTATGGTTTTCGTTAGTATCTCCAGCAGAGTTTAAAATCAAACCGTTACAAGGGCATGGTGATAAGAATGAAAAGTCAAAATCAGCCAATGGTGGATTAACTGTAATAAAAGTAGTAATTTCCGGTCTTCTCATTAAAAGTTGCATTCCTATATAAGCACCAAAGCCAACTCCAGCTACCCAGATATTTTCAGAATATTCATGATTCTTTTGTATCCAGTCTAAAATACACCCAGCATCAGCAAGTTCGCCTTCGCCACCAGTGAATTCGCCTTCTGATCTTCCAACAGATCTAAAGTTCATTCTTAAAGTATGAAACCCTTCATTAACGAATGAATGAAACAGTGTATAAGTTAACTTATCGTTCATATTAGCTCCACTAACATTAGGAGCATCAGGCATAACTAAAACAACAGGGGCAGCTGGTTGTGGATTCTTCTGATATGCAGCCTCAATCCTTCCCACTTGTCCACGAATAATCAAATCCATAAAAAACCTCATATATTTAAATTTCCTACCTTATAGCATAAAACCAGAAAGAAGCAATAAAAAAATTAAAAAATGCTTTTAATACAACGAATTTTGTGATACAATATGACAAGATTTCAGGAGAAAAGAGTGCACAAATTTAATAAAAGATACTTAATTTTGTTTGCGATGCTAGTTATTGCATCTTCTTACTCATATTCTCAAAGAGCAAACACAGGAAGAAGTTCAGCTTCTAAAAGTGCTGCATCTTCATCAAGTAAAAGCTCAAGTTCAAGTACTCAATTAAGAAGTAAGGCTGCTGCATCTCGTGGAACAAGTGGTCGTGCTGCATCAAGTCGAACAGGTGCAAACAGAGTAACAACTACAACAAAAGCAGGGACTACTCCAAGAACAACAGCTGCAACAACAACTACTACTGCCACAACAACAGTTACAGATTTCACAATGATAGAAATCAAAGATAAAGTTTACACATTTGAAAATATAGCAAAATCTTATGAAAAAGAATTAAATGCATTCAAAGCAGAAATTATAGCAGAACAAAATAAAGCAGATGCAGAATTTGAAAGAATGCTTTCAGCAAATATTTCAGATTGTTCAAAAAAATTTAATGGATGTATGAAATCAGGTTCAGTGTGTGGAGCAAATTATGAAAATTGTGCAACATTAAATCTTGACCAAGTAACATTAAAGAAACAAGCTTGTGAAGGTGTTTTAATAGATTGTGGAGTATCAGTTTCACAAGACGTATGGGCAAATTTCATAATGGAACTTGATAATTCAAGACAGGGTAATTTAGATTCAGCAAAACTAGCAGCAATAAGTAAATGTGATTCTGAAATAGAATCATGTATGGCTAAAGCATGTCGTGGTGAAAAATACCAATATGAACTTTGTTTTGACAGCATTTCACGTGCAACATACAGAGCAACATGTTTGGAAGTAATAGACAGATGTCAATCAATAGGATCATATGGATATGACAAAGTAATTTCAAAAATAGAAAAAGATCAAAAATCTATGCAAAACGAATTTGACGCATGGCAAAAAGCATGTGAAAATATTAACGGAACATTCAATGGTGTTGGTTCATGTACATTTGACGTATCATTAAAATATCCAGCAGTAGGAGCAAACGATCCTGGTGAAATTAAATTAACATTTAACAATGGTGAAGTATTAAAATGTGACGCAGCAACTTTTGGTTATGACCCAATTTCTGGAGTAAAATCTAAAGTAGAAGGAAACAAGAATATAGTAACTGGAGTAGCAGCAGGAGTAGGAGCTATAGCAGGTGGAATTCTTGGTGGAAAACTACAAGCAGGAACACTATTTAAAAGTTCAGCAGAAAAAGAAGCAAAGGCAGAGGCAAAAGCAGAAGAAAAGGCGGAGAAAAAAGAACAAAAGGCAGCTGATAAAGAAATAAAGCAAGGTGAAAAGATAGAAAAATCCATCAAAAAAGCTCAAGATAAAGAATTAGATGCCGCATTAAAACAGTCTAAAAAAGATCAAGAAGATTTAAATAAAAGTATCCAACAAGATTTAGATAATATGGATTTTGGTATATCTCCCAGTAATAACTAAGAAAGAAGAAAAAACTGCTCAAAAAATTGAAAAACAAATCAAAAAAGCTCAAGAAAAAGAAATTAATTCTGAATTAAATAAAATAAAAAAAGAAGAAAAAGCATTAGCAAAAGCTGAAAAGAAAGAGCAAAAAGCAGCAGATAAAGAAAAGAAAAAAGCAGAAGAGATTAAAAATGATGCATATAAAAAAGATTGCACAAGTCGTGGTGGAAATTGGGATAGTAAATCTTCAGCATGTATTTTTAAAGCAAAAGGACGAAAAGTAGATGATAACTAAATTTTGATTTGTTTATAAGTCAATTTTGCCCATTCGAAAATGTCTTTATATTTTCCAGATTTTCCAAATGTATCAATACCAAAAACTTGATTAGCATATTTATACCAAAGACCAGTTACTCCAGCTTCAATAGCAACCTTTTTAACGCCTTTTGGCAATAATTCTGATTTATATTTTTCATTTTGTTTTTCAAAAAGTTCCATAGAAACAAATGAAATTACTCGAACATTTTTTTTATCTTTAGCCAACTCTAAAGCTATTTGAACTTCTGAGCCACTTGCCATAATAATTAATGATGGTTTTTTACAATCAACAATAGCATATGCTCCATAACTTACTTTATCAGTTTTGCTATCTAAAATAACAGGCAAATTTTGACGAGATAATGCAAATACTTTTGGTGTATCTATTTCTAACGAATACTTCAAACATTGTGTTGCTTCAATTGCATCACAAGGTCTAAACACAGTAATATTAGGCACTAATCGTAATCCACTTAATTGTTCAACAGGTTGATGAGTAGGTCCATCTTCTCCAACCCCAATTGAGTCATGAGTAAACACGTAATTAACATCTAACCCCATAAGACAAGATAATCGAATAGCAGGTCTCATATAATCAGAAAAAGCAAGGAAAGTACCACAGAAGCTTTTAAAACCCATTAATGAAAGTCCACTCGAACAAGCAGCCATAAAATGTTCTCTGATACCATATCTAATATATTCATCATCAACTATAAAATTATTAGATTCAGTCAAATCAGCAGACCCATTAACATAGTCAAAAATATCATCTTTAACCAATCCTAAAACTTCACCGAAAGCTTTTCGTGTAGAAACATCTTTTTTGTTTTTAACAATATCAGAAATATATTTTTTTAATTTAGAATTTATTTGTTTTTCGTTGTAACTATCGCCATAAAATTTTTCGAAAACATCAAAAGATTTTTTATCAAAGTTATCAAATTTTTCTTGTCCACGTGATGATAGTTTTTGGAATTCACAAATGATATCATCAGGTATTTCAAAAGGTTTATATTTCCAATTTAATTTTTTGGCAATTTTTTCTCTGCCCTCTGCATTAATAGGATTTCCATGAACTTTAGCTTCCCCAGCAAATTCACTAAACTTACCAATAATAGTATTAGCAATAATTAAAGTAGGGCGCTTAGTTTCCTTTTTAGCCTTTTTAAAAGCGTCATCAATTTGCTTAAAATTATGACCATCTATTTCAATAACATTCCAATCAGTTGATAAAAATCTTTCTTTAATATTTTCTTTTCGAGAAAGGGAAACATTACCATCAATAGTAATTTGATTATTGTCAAAAACAGCTATCAGGTTATTGAGTTGGTTTTTTCCAGCAAAACTTTGTGCTTCATATGAGATACCTTCCATAAGATCGCCATCTCCACAGAAACAATATACCTTAAAATCTAAAGCATTTTTGCCACATTTTTTATTTAATATTTTTTGTCCCAAAGCAATTCCAACTGCATTAGCAAACCCTTGTCCTAAAGGACCAGTAGTAGTCTCAATTCCATCAAAAGAACGATATTCAGGATGTCCAGCAGCTTTTGAGCCAACTTGTCTAAAATTTTTAATATCTTCAAGTTTAATATCTTCATACCCAGCCATATAAAGTAGTGAATATTGAAGAGCAACACCATGACCATTAGAAAGAATAAATCTATCTCTATTAATCCAATGAGGATTTTGAGTATTAAAATTTAAATGATTACAAAATAACACAGTTGCAATATCAGCCATACCAAGCGGCATACCTTGATGTCCACTTCCAGCATTAACAACCATATCAACAGATAGCATACGAAGAGCAGTAGCAATATTAGTATAAGTATTGTTATTCATAGGAACCGCCTTATTTCTTTTTAGGCTTTTCAAATTCTTTTGCTTTAGCATCTATTTTTTTTGCAAGATATTCAAGCTTATTGCCTGTAGCGTTATTTAAAATAGCAGAATATTCTTGCTTTAAAGAAGCAGCCATAGAAACTCCTTCAATCACAACATCAGTAATTTTGAAATCTCCATTATTTTCTTTTGCCATTTTCCATTTAATATCAATAGGCTCACCTTGTTTACTTTTTGACTTAATTTGCATTTCAACAAACAATTGATTTTTAGAAGAAGAAGGTAAAGTACCCCCAACTTCAATAACTTCATCAGAGTAAGAATTAAAAGTTTCTTTAAATCTTAAAATTTGAAAATGTCTGAAAGATTTTAAAAATTTGTCCTTATCAGCAGAATTTGCTTCTTTCCATGGTTTTCCAACAATAAATGATGAAACCTTTTCCAAATCCATTTGGGAAACAAGAATTTCATCAAAGTGCTTATTTTTCTCATCTTGAGGGATATCTCGTTTTAAAATTTTATCTTCTACATCAGTAACTAAAGCTTTCATCTTATCAACTGCTGCTTTATTATCTGCCTCGCTAAGTTGGGCATAAGATGTTCCTATAACTGCGCAAACTAATGCAAACAAAATTTTTTTCAACATATCTCTCTCCTCTTATGGGTTAAATAGTACAGTCCAAAACCAAAAATGCAAGTAAATAATGAAAACTTTACGAATCGCAAAATTACAAAATATTATAATATTTAGTCTAAAAATGAAAAATTAGTCCACTTTTTGAAAAAAATTATACAAATTTAAGAGATTGTATTTAGAGAGTATTTTGTTGTAAATTAAAAAACAATGTATAAAATTTCAAATTTGTAGTTGACTTTTATGAAAAAGTTCTATATACTGATAAGTCTTCAAGGGAAAACTATTTCCTAAGAAATTATGAAGTCTTCGGACTTCACTTTATGAGAACTTCGGTTCTCACTTTTATGGAGACTTCGGTCTCCTCTTTTTTTGCCCAAAATCGAAAGGTTTTGGGCTTTTTTCATCTAAACTCAGGGGGTACTAATGGAATTTAGCTATTTTTGGTGGATACAAGTAATAGAATTGCCTGCACTAACAGGCTTATTTTTTTTACTAAGATCCCATTCAAGGCAAACTCAAAACGATTTAAATCAATTAAAAGACGAAGCAAAGGCAAATGTTATAAAGCTTGCCGAAGATTTATCTTCATACAAGCTTGAAGTAGCAATGTCCTATTGTTCGGTTTCTTACATTAGAGATCTTGAAACTCGTCTAACAAATCATTTATTGCGTATAGAAGAAAAATTAGAAAAAAGGAAGTATAATGTTAAATAGTTTAAAATTTTGTGATTTCACAAAATCAAATGCAACCAAAGAATATAAAGATATATTACTTCAAGATTGTCAAAAGAAAGAACACCAACAATTTATACTAGCCTTTACCATATATCATGAATCTTATGGTCTTTCATTAATTTTAAAAGAAGCAATAGCATGCACAATAGCAAACAGAATTAAAAATTCAAATCATGCTAATAAAACCATAGACTCAATTTGTTTAGATGAAAACTTTTATCAAAAATTAAAAAATAAACTTCCAGGTACCACAATAACCAATCCTGAATTTGCAATATGTTCAAGGCTAGCCGGTAAAGTGCTACGAGGAATTTTAAAGGATACAACCTTTGGATCTACTTTTTACCATCACGAAGACGAATTTCCAGAACTCGCAGAAGGAAAAGGTTACCAAACTCAAATAAAACAATATTTATTTTACAAAATATAAAGGAATTAAAATGAATTTATTAAACGGTGGAATGTTAAAAGGTAAAAAAACATACCTTGTATCAATCACAGGAATTATTTCAGCAGTCTCAGGATATTTATTAGGAGATTTAGATTTAGCTAATTTATTTTCCACAATCTTCCCATTATTTTCGATAGTTTTCTTAAGAAAATCTATTGATGAAAATTTAAAATAGGAGCAATTATGACAGATCAAGAAATAAAGATACCAGAAAAATTTTTGGATAAAGAAACAGGTCAACTAAACGCAAAAAATTTATTGAAATCATATAAAGATTTAGAAAAAAAGCTAAGCACATCAAATCAAGAAGAAATAAATTTAGATTTACCTCAAGACCCAAGTGAATATGAACTAGATTTTCAAGATGAAGCTATAGGTAAGAAACTATTTGAAAATAAATTTACAAAATCACAAGCAAAATGTGTTCATGATATTTTGAATCAGAATTTAAATACAAAGATACAAGAAACAGAATTTGATTTAAAACAACAAACACAATTACAAAATTTAAAAAATTATTTTGGTGGACAAGAAAATTGGGAAAAAGTAGCATCTCAAATTCAAACATATGCAGACAATAATCTATCTCAAGATTTATATGAAGTTCTTGCTTCATCATATGACGGAGTATTATTACTATATAAGATGTTGAATTCATCAGAGCCTAAAATCTTAGACGAAACATCATCCCCATCAAAACAATTAACATTAGATTCACTAAAGAAGCTAATGAATAATCCAAAATATTGGAAAGAAAATGATCCGGAATTTTGCCAAAAGGTAAAAGAAGGATTTGAAAAACTATACAAATAAAAACTATTGCCCGCAAGGATAACAATAAATAAAGACTCACCCTCCGGTATAAAGTCGACAATTAAATAATTAATTAAAGGAGAATAAGAATGTCTTTAACAATAGATCAAGCATTTATCAAACAATTTGAAGCAGATGTACATTTGCAATATCAACAATACGGAACAAAACTACGCAACACTGTGCGAGTAAAAAATGATGTAAAAGGTTCTTCAACTACATTCCAAAGAGTAGGCAAAGGCACAGCATCAACAAAATCTCGTCATGGGTTAGTTCCAACAATGAACATTCAACACACACCAATAGAATGTGTTTTGCAAGATTTTTATGCAGGCGATTGGTGCGATGCTATGGATGAATTAAAAACAAACACAGACGAAAGAAAAGTAATAGCTTCAGCTGGAGCATATGCATTAGGAAGAAAAACAGATGAATTAATCATTAGTGCACTTTCAAAAGCAACAAATGAAGTAGCAGCGGACACAAAAGGTCTAACAAAAGAAAAGATTATGAAAGCAATTGAAAAATTGAATGAACTTTCATGTCCAGACGACGGTCAAAGATTTGGTGTAGTAGGTGTTCATCAATGGTCAGAACTATTAAGCATTAAAGAATTCACTTCATCAGAATATTGTGGTGAAAACTATGCATTAATAAATGGAAGTGAAGCAAGAAAATGGATGGGAGTAATTTGGATTTTACACAACAATCTTCCATTAATTTCAGGAAATCGCCAATGCTTTATTTATCATAAAACAGCAATAGGTCATGCTGTAGGTTCAGAAGTAAAATCTGACATTTCATGGCAAGGCGATCGCCAATCACATTTCATATCAAACTCAATGAGCCAAGGTTCATGTGTAATTGACGAAAGTGGAATAGTAAAAATCAGCTGCAAAGATGACGCAGCAATAGTAGCATAAAGGAGAATACTATGGCTTTTAAAACAAACAATTTAAGCGTACTAGCCTATGCAAATGGCTTCACATTGTGGCACTATAAAACAACAGATACAAAAGCAGTAACAATGGCATCTACATATTTTGCAGACATGTCAAAAGTAATTAATGCTAATGATTTTATTTTCATCAATGCAAGTGATCAAAGTGTAATTGCAGCAGTTTCAGCAGTAACTGACACAGCAGTAACATTAGTAGCAATGTAATAAAAGGGGGCTTTTTGCCCCCTTTAAACTTTAAAAGGAGTATTTCTAATGAATTACACAAACATAGATATTTGCTCTATGGCATTGCTTAAAATAGGTGCAAATACAATATCAAATTTTAATCAAAACACAGCAGAAGCTAAAATTTCAAAATCTTTTTATAAAATAGTAAAACAAAAATTGCTTTCATCATACCCATGGACATTTGCTTGCAATTTAATTCAACCAGCATCATTAGATGAACCTGCAATTCAAGGTTATTCATATACCTATTTATTACCTAAAAATATTTTAAGGATAATTTCATGTGGGGCAGGGGATAATTTTTCAGACATTTCATATAAAATAATGAAAGACCGACTTTATGCAAACTCAGACATAGTAACAATAAAAGTGATTCAGGATATTGACGAAAGTCAAATGCCTCCATTTTTCATAAATTTATTAGTGGATTTTTTATCTTATGAATTTTGTCTTCCATTAACAGAAGACCATGCAAAATCAAGTTACTTAAACCAAGTTTGTATAAGCCAAGAAAGATTAGCAAAACTAATAGACGCTCAACAAAAGACCCCAGAAAAAATAACTAAATTCTCATTAATAGACTGCCGAGGTTAATATGTTACAAGATATAAAAGACGACAATGGAAAAGTTCTCTTTTCCATAAAGGAACTTCAATGTAAAAAATCAAAAGACGGAATACTAGCTTGTAGTTTTGCAGAAAAATTAAAAGAATTAAGATTGCTTTATGGACATCCTATGATTGTTAATTCATGTTGCAGAAGTTTATCTTATAATCAAGAAATAGGTGGAGTAAAAAACAGTTTTCACATTTTTGATGAAAAGCAAAATTTAGCAACTTGTGCAATTGATATAGCAAAACAAAACGGGATTTTAAATGCAAAGCTAATAAGGTGTGCACTTAATTTAGGCTTTTCAGTTGGTATAGCAAAAACATTTATACATCTCGATCTTCGAAGCAATTACACAAACTTACCACAAACACTATTTTTATATTAAGGAGTTGGCAATGACAATATTTACACACACACAAAACTCTTTCTTAAATGGAGAACTTGCTCAAAGTTACACATCTCGTGCTGATTTAGCAGCACATTCAAACGGGGTATCAGTTTTACAAAATGCTCACACAACAGAGAGTGGAGCAATAAAAAGAAGAGGCGGATTAAAACTAGTCCATAAACTTCCACAAAAGGGAAAATTATTCAGTTTTACATTAAAAAGTAATGATAATTATCTAATAGTATTACTTCCAGGTCTAATGTATTTATACAAAGACGATGCGTTATTTGATATTTTAGAAACTCCATATAAAGAAAGTGAAATCGATCAAATACAAACATCTCAGAATTTATCAGAAATGATTTTCACTCATCAAAACCACCATCCAAAAGTTTTGACCTATGAAAAAACTTATGGTTTTGTGTTTAAGAATTTTGTGTTCGCTCAAGACACATACGGAACAAGTCTTTACCCTTATTATAAATTTGATGATAAAAAGAGTGTTTTATTTACACCGGCTGGAATAACAGGGGCAACAACAATAACATCTAATGTAGATTTTTTTACATCAGACATGATTAATAAAGAATTTATATTTAACGAAGGTTCTTTTAAAATTATAAGTATAATTTCTTTAGTAAAAGCAAACATTCAGGTCTTAAAGCAATTTAAAAATATTGCTCAAGGTTCATACAAAGAGGCTGCTTTTTCTGATACAAGAGGGTATCCAAAAACTTCATGTTTTCATCAAGGTCGTTTAGTTTTTGGAGCAACTCCAACTCAGCCAAATAAGTTATGGTTTTCAAAAACTTTTACATATGGAAACTTTGATTGCGGACAAGGGTTAGATGATGAAGCAATAGAATTCTGTCTCCTATCTTCAGGTATGGAAGAAATTCAGACAATATTTTCAGCCCTTCATTTACAAATTTTAACATACAGTGGTGAATGGATAGTTCCAACAAATTTGATAACACCATCAACAGTATCTTTATCGAAGCAAACAGCAATAGGAAGTCCAACAGAGAGATTTTTACCAGTGTTACAAATAGAATCAGCAACAATTTTTGTATCAAAAGACAAAAAAGAAATCAGAGAATTTGTATATGGACAAGTGGTAGCAAATTATACATCAAACAATCTATCGCAACTTTGTTCACATTTAATAAAAGATCCAACTGATATGACTTATAATAAGTCTAAAAGACAATTGTATGTAGTTTTATCAAATGGAGAAATGGCAGTATTAACAGTATCTCCTCAGAATCAAGTTTTATCTTGGAGTAACTATCAAACATATGGGAAGTTTTTATATTCAACAACATTAGATAATAATACCTATGTAATAACTAAAAGAAATGAAAACTTTTATCTGGAAAAATTTGAAGACGATTTATATTTAGATTGTGCAAAATACGAACATTCAAAAGAACAAAGTATAACAGGTATTTATGAATTAAGTGAATATTTAGGAGAAGAAATTTATATTAAAGTTGATGATTTTATATATTCAAAAAAGAAAATAGAAGAAAGTACAATGATTTTAAACGAACCTGTTTCAAGTTATTGTATAGGCTATCCATATAAACATACGATTGTTCCATTTCCATTTACTAAGTTATCAGGCGGTGGTTACAAAAAGTACAGACTAATAGAATTATCAATAAGATTAGAAGAATCAGCAATATTAGAAATAGACACAGGATTTGGATTAAACAAATTACAACTGGAGCAACGTAGTTATGGAAAAGGTTTAACAGAATTCACAGGTAATTATGTAATGTCATCATTTGGATATAAAACAAATGGAAACACTCCACTTTGGAAAATACAAAGTGATGCACCATTTAAATTTTGTATGCAAAGTATTTCACTAAAAATTAAAGCACTATCTTAAAGGAGGTTTTAAATGGCAACAGCAGCAGCAACGGTAGCAGCAACAGGATTTGATTTAATATTTAAAGGTATAGATCAAGCCTTAAATGCAGATGAAAATAAAAAACAAAAGAAAACAATAATGGAAGATTATGAGATTAAAAAAGAAGCTTTGGACAGAAATTATAAGGAGCAACAAGAAACAGAAAATTCATTATTAAAAAGAACATTAGCAGAACAAAGTGCAAGATTTGGAGCTAATCAAATTGAAATAGATTCAGAATCTTCATCAGCAGTGTTAAGTAATATAAAAGAAGAATCTGCTAAAAGACAATATAGTAATCAACAAGACTATGAAGCAAGTTCAAAAAATTTGACAAGAGATTTAGATAACACATTATCAAAGAATTTAATGTCAAAAAGAAGAAATCTAATTTCTGGAGTAGGCAGTACAGTAACAACAGTAAGTTCAGCAATGCCAAAGACAACAAAAAGCACAACTACAATAATCAGCGGAGGTACAAATGGATAATCAAGTAACATATAAAGCAAATGGTACAACAACAGAATTTTCATTTAACTTTAAAGTTTTTAAACCAGAAAATTTAGAAATTTATATAAATGGATTAAAGCAAGAGGGTGGTTACCATACAGAGCTCAGTGATGATTATGGGCAAATAATATTTTCCATTCCACCAGCATTAAATAGTAAAATAGTTATAAAAAGGAATTTAAAAATAGTTCGCCAAACAGATTTACAAGAATATGGGGTAATATCTGCTCAAGATTTAAATCTAGATATGGATTACATAGTTGAATTAATAAGACAGACAAATGAGGAGCTAAAGAAATGTATTAAATATGATCCAGAAAAAGGTGAAATAAAAACAACTCTTCCTCAAGCAGAAGCAAAAAAAGCAATAGTCTGGGATGAAACAGCAAAACGATTAGTAAATTCAGAAATTGATTTCCTTGATGAAAGTTTATCAGCTGAAAAAACATATGAAGATATAAAAATAATATTTGAAGATATGAAAAAGTTGTTAAATAATTCAAACGATGGAAGTTGTTATGGTTTGGTAGTAAATATGATTGATTTATTAAAAGCAAAATTTCCTGAACTTTCTCAAGATTTAGGAACTATCATGGAAGCTTACAATGAAAGCGAAGATTACGGAAATATCTAATCAAGCAATCAAAGTAAATTTTTATGAATTTATAGATATATTTAACAAACAAAACGAATTCAAAACCCCAAATCATCATAAACAAATAGCATTTTGGTTGGAAAAAATACACACATCACAAACTAAAAAGGGATTATTGATGGCTTTTCGAAATTCAGGCAAGTCATCAATAGTTGGTTTATTTTGTGCATGGATTTTATATAAAAATCCAAATTTAGTCATATTAATCTTGTCATGTGAACAAAATTTGGCAACAAAAATGGTACGAAATATAAAACATATTATACAAAAGCATCCTTTAACCCAAAATTTAGTCCCATTAAAGAAAGAGCAATGGGCTTCAGACTGTTTTACAGTTGAAAGAACTAAAGAATTAAGAGATCCATCTGTAATTTCAGCATCAGTAATGGGAAATATAACGGGTTACAGGGCTGATATAATAATATGTGATGACTGCGAAGTGCCAAAAAACAGCGATAATTCGGAAAAAAGAGAAAATCTTCGCCAATTTCTATCAGAACTAGATTTTATATTGAATCCCAATGGTTTACAGCTTTATATAGGTACTCCACACACTTATGACACAATATATGCAAATAAATAAATACTAAAGAAAACTTTATGCTTGACAATTTAGAATCAGGTGTTTAAAGTGTGAACCGTATAGGCTCCGAGTCTATATAAAAAATCCCGAGGCATTCTCTTTTTCTCCTTCCTCCTCTCCTATAAAAAAGTTGCCCCGGGTTCTTTTTTTTATAAATCATTGAAATTTCAAACAAAGATAAGTTGCCTTTTAAAAGGTTGATAAAGCATTTTGGATTCGCAAAAATAAGGAAATAAATGTTAGTTTCAAAATCTCCACCTTTCTTAGAAGGGTTTGAAATATTAAAAATACCGCTTTTTGATGAAAAAGGAAATTCAGTTTGGCCAGAACGATTTTCACCTAAAAAATGTAAAGAAATAGCACATCGTTCAGGTCCATTAAAATTTAATTCACAAATGTTGCTTATTGTCCCAGAAACGGACAATATTTTTTTTGATACTTCACTAATAAATGTATACAACAAAGATGTGGAGTTATTTCAAAGTAATGGAATACAAAAATATTTTTTGGATGGTCGAAATTTAACTTTCGGATGTGTATCATGGGATCCATCATTAGGTAAAGCAACAAGTGATAAAAGTATAGTAGTAGCAATATTCAAAGATGATCAAAGTAATTGTTATATAAATGATTTGAAATGTTTAAATAAAGAAGATGAAAATTCATCTGCGCAGTATCAGTGTGAAGAGGTAATAATTTTTATGAAAAAGAACAATTTATTCAACTTAGTAATTGAAACAAATGGAATAGGTGCATTCTTATCAGAGATGATAATTCAAACAGCAAAAACTATGAATTATCCTATATTTATAAAGAAGGTAGTCCAAACACAAAACAAGAATGAGAGAATAATAAGAAACATTCAACCACTTTTATATTCATCATATTTTTATATAAAAGCAAATCTGACTACTTCAGTGTTAGTTGAAGAATTAGAATCTTTCAAAATAGAGCGTCAAAATAATAAAGATGATTGTATAGATGCAATAGCAACAGGCTTAGAATCAAACTTTGGAAGTTTATCAAGAAAAGTAATTATAAATTCAAATGAAAAAAAAGCATTTTATCAAGCAAAAACTAATTTCAATATTTGAAATAAAATAATTTTTATGCTATAATCTTTTAACAAAATCAAAGATATTTTACCAAGGAGCACAAAATGAGACAATCAGGAAGAACAATGTTGGAAACTTTGGCCGTTATCGCAATTGTAGGAATATTAACAATCGGTGCTGTTTCAATGTACACAAGATCACGTGAAAAATTAACAAGAATGTCTACAATAAATGAAGTTGAAGATTTATCAGAAAACATAAAGACATTATTCCAAGGAAAATCAGATTACGGTTTATTGACTATATCTTACTTACAAAGATATGGAGCATTAAGAAACAACAGAAATGCATATGGAAAAGAATTTATAGTTCGTCCATCAGAAGGTGGTCAAGGTTTTATAATTTCCTATGAAGAATTATCCCAAGCTGATTGTATATTCTATGGACTTTCAGAATGGAAATCTGCAAAAGAAGTTTGGTTAAACGGAAGTGCAGTAAGAAGAGATGCAGAAACAAGTGAAGACTTACAATGTCAAGAAGGGGCAGTAAATATACTGAATATAGAATTTGAATAAAATAAAAGGTTTATTATTTTTCTTTTTATTCTTATGTGGAATCTTTTCGCAAGGATTTGGAGCACCAGAGACTATGGACTACAGATTAGGCAAACGTCCAGAGGGTGGAGTAAGATTTGTATTAGAAACTCCTTTCAAGCCAGAATATACATTTTTATATATGGATAACCGCATAGTAATAAATATAGAACAAGCTAAAGCTTATAAGTTAAATGGCTCAGGTTCAAAGTTAGACTATGTAAAAGATGTTCGTTATGGAAAATTACCAAATATAAACAGAGTAGTCCTTGATGTAGACGGTGATGCAAAAATAGAAAAACATTTTATATTAAATCCACAAGGTTCAAATAAAAACTATCGTATAGTTTTTGATACTGTTCAAAAAGGCAAATCAGGTTCAAAAGATAAAGATGATGACGAAGAAAAAGTTATTCCAAAAACTACAAACGTTCCAATAATAACTCAAGATCAAAAAATGAAAAAGCATACAAAGAAGATAATAGTAGTTGATGCAGGTCATGGTGGAAAAGATCCAGGAGCAATAGGAAAAGGTGGAACTTATGAAAAAACAATAACTTTATCAGCAGCAAAGTTATTGGAAAGAGAATTAGAAAACATGGGATATGAAGTATATCTAACTCGTCGCAACGATACTTTCTTACAGCTTGCTGAAAGAAGTGAATTTGCAAGAAAGAAAAAGGCAGATTTATTTATATCAATTCATGCTGACTCTCATCCAAAAGAAAATACAAAGGGGTTATCTATATATACATTATCAGACAAAGCATCTGACATAGAATCTCAAAGACTAGCCGAACGAGAAAACGCAGCCGACTTAATGGATTTATCACTATCAAAAAATTATGATAAAAAAGTAGTAAGTATGTTAAGTGATTTAAAACTACGACAAACAAAAGAGGAATCAATAATCTTTTCAAAGTTAGTAATCGAAAAATGTAAGAAGGACAGAAGTGTATCATTATTAGACACTAATCAAAGATACGCTCCATTTGCAGTATTAAAGTCTCACATTCCATCAGTATTAGTTGAATTAGGATACATGTCAAACAGAGAAGAAGAGAAACGATTAAAGACAAACGACTATCAAAGATTATTAGTAAAAAAGATAGCCGAAGCAGTAAAATCCTACCCATTCATAGAAGATTAAAATTTCCAAATAAACTAATAATAGCAATTCTAAAATTAGATATTTAGGAAAATTATTTAGTTTTTTAAAATAAAATGTCAAACTTCAAGTTTGTGGTGGCCAGGGGCGGCCCGACAAGTAGCATTTAAAATGCGTACGCGAAGCCCGCAAGCAACGAAAGTTGCGAGGACATCGAACCGCAGGTGAGGAAATGTCTCCTCCAACAATGATTTTATTGAAAATAAAATAAGTAGTGGCCAGGGGCGGCCCGACAAGTAGCATTTAAAATGCGTACGCGAAGCCCGCAGGCAATTTTGCCGAGGACATCGAACCGAAGGTGAGGAAACGTCTCCTCCAACAATGATTTTATTGAAAATAAAATAAGTGGTGGCCAGGGGCGGAATCGAACCGTCGACACAAGGATTTTCAGTCCTTTGCTCTACCAACTGAGCTACCTGGCCAATGACTAAAGCATAGTAATATAAAAAAATAAAAAAGTCTATAAAAAAAACAAACAATATGTTATAATGTGTACCGAATAAGGAAAAAACTGGATTTTTAAAGAAAATACTTTAAAAACAAAAAGTATCGGACACTAAGTTCGGAGGGAAATATGCAAGATACATGGGCTAAATTTGAAGATAATGTTACACCAAAAATATTAATAGCAGGTGTAGGTGGTGCAGGTATAAATATATTAAACACTCTAATAAAGCAGAAAATATCAGGCGTTACATATGTAGCCTTAAACACAGATTCTCAAAGTTTACAAAGTTCACTATCAGAAACAAAGATTCCTCTTGGTGTAAAATTGACTAAAGGATTTGGTACAGGTGGAAATCCAGAAATAGGAAAACAAAGTGCAATAGAAAATATTGCAGCAATTCAAGATTATTTTAAAGATTTTTCATTAATATTTTTTGTAGGCGGTTTAGGTGGAGGAACAGGTTCAGGAGCTCTTCCAATATTAACAAATGCAGCAACACAAGCAGGTGTATTAAACGTATCAATCGTAACTCTTCCATTCTCATTTGAAGGAGAAAAAAGAAAGAAAGTAGCAAATTCCGCACTGGATGATTTATCAGGAGCTACATCAAGTTACGTAATAATACCAAATGAAAATTTCTTCACAGCATTTGATAATAACATTCCAGTATCAGAAGCATTTGGTTCAGCAGATATGCAAATAGCAAATGGTATACAAGGAATAACAGACATAATAAATACAACAGGTCAAATTAATTTAGACTTTGCTGACATCAAATCTATCTTAGATAATGGTGGTCAAATAATGGTAAATTCTGCAATCACAACAGGTGATAACAGAGTAGAAGATGCTGTTTCACAAGTATTAGAAAATCATTTAATAGACAAAGGAAGTGCCGTTTCAGCAAAACAAGTATTACTTCAAATTTCTGGTGGTACAGATATCAGATTAAGTGAAGTAAAAGGAATAATGGAAAAAGTTAGGGATCAATTAAAGACACAAGAAAATTTTGTTTTCGGAACAAACTTTGATAAAAGCTTAAATGGAAAATTAATCCTAACATTAATAGCAACAGGTTTAAGTGGTTCAGTAAATACAGATTTCAAATATAAAAGTTTTGATGAATTTATCAAACCTATATTGGATGAAGCAAAACCAGTTCAAGAAGAAGCTGGTGAAATCTTAGATCCATTAGATGGAATAATAGAAATCACAGAAACAACAATAATTCAAGAGATACCAACTCAAGAAGATGAAGAACAAACATTTATTCCATTGGAAGAAGAACAAGAAGTGCAAGAAGAACAAGAAGAAGTAATAGAAATTGAAGAAGTATTTCCAATGACAATGGATGAAGTAATCATCGAAGAATTTGATGATACCCCACAAGCATTGGATATCTCATCAATGGCAATTGGTCAAACAAATGAACCAAAGCCAGATGATAAAAACGCATCTTTTTCAAGTAAATTAAAAAATATCTTTGGTGCTAAAGAAGAAGGTGAAAGACCAGTAAGGCCAGAACCAAAGCCAGTTAAAAAAGAAACACCAGCTTCATATGATTTGATGGATTTATTCAAAGACATGCCATCATTAAATGAAGAAGAAAATACTTTTGAAAGCTTTTTAAAAGAACAAGATGAATAAAATATTTGTAATTTTTCTAATAATATTTGCATGCAGTAACTTATTTGCAGTATCATTATCAGAGATGCAAAATTATTTCACATCTGTTGGATATGAAAATGTAATCAGTGGAGATTCATTAGTAGTAACTTCAAACAGTTGTTTTCAAAAATACGTAAAAGAGTTAATCGATTTTTTAAAAATGTTAGCATATATAATGATATTTTTTGTTATATTAAAAATGGTATTTGATATGCTAGCAAGTGGTAAGCAAATTAATTTTGCAGGTGCTTTAGTAATGATAACAGTATGTTTAATAACAATGACATTAATAACACCAGTAGTTGAGTTTATAACAAATACAAAGATAAGTTATGAATGTGAACCAATGAGAATTAAGATAAGTGATATACAAGAAAATAAATCTATTTCAGATTTAATTAAGTATCAACAGCAATAAATTTAACGAATTTGTAACGTTTAATAGCCCTGATTAATTCAGGGCTAAATTAATTTCCTATAAAACAGTAAGGAGAAAATATGGAAAATAAAATACAAAAATATTATAAAATAAAAGAGCAAAGAAGAGATTTAGAATCTCTTTGGGAAGAATGTTATAATTATACATTTCCCTCTCAAAATGTATTTGCATCATGTGCAAGAAAAGATAATTTATTTGATTCAACTGCATCAGATTGTGTAGACCAATTAGCTTCACATCTTTTATCAGAAATGACTCCACCTTATTCATCATGGTTTCAGTTGCATTCAAACTATGAAACTAAAGATAGAAAATCAAAGAGATTAGCAGAAATCACATTGCATGAAACTCAAGAAAAGATATATGCTCATTTAGGTCGCTCAAATTTCTTTTCAACAATTCATCAATGCTACATAGATTTATGTGTAATAGGAACAGCATGTTTATTATTTGAAGAAGCTCAATTAGGACAAAATTCAGCCTTTAATTTCAAAGCAATTTCTATGCGTGATATTTATATAGATGAAAACAATTCAACCCATCCAGAAACCATATATAAGAAAAGTCAAATGGGATTAGCAGCAATAAAAGAAAAGTTTTCAAATTTTATTCCGACAAAGCAAATGGAAGATGTGCAAAAGAATGACTCAGACTTTAAGTTGAATATAGTGGAATGTGTATACAAGCAAAACAATGAATTTAAATATTTTATTTTCACAGAAAATGACAATCAAGTATTAGCATCAGGAACATTCGAGCAAAATCCATTTATAATTTTCCGCTTTACTAAATCTCCATCAGTTTTTTATGGAAGATCTCCAATAATGAAAGCGCTACCTGACATAAAAACAGCAAATAAAATAGTAGAATTAGTATTAAAAAATGCTTCTTTAGCAGTAAGCGGAGTATGGCAAGCGGACGATGATGGAGTGCTAAATCCAGCAAATATAGAACTAACCCCAGGGGCAATAATACCAAAAGCAATGGGGTCAAGTGGGCTAACACCGTTGAAAGTAGGAACAGATTTTAATATTTCAGACTTAATTTTAAAAGATATAAGAGAGAATATAAAATCTGCATTATTATCAACACAATTACAGCCATTTAATCAAAACTTTAATATGTCAGCAACAGAAGTATTGCAACGTTCAAGTATCTCGTTGAAGGTACTTGGAGCAACATATGGAAGATTACAAAGTGAGTTATTAAATCCATTAATTTTAAGAGCATATTCAATATTGAAAAGAAGGGGTGAGATTAAAGATCCATATTCTAAAAGTGATATTCAGATAAATTATGTATCAAAACTAGGCCAGTTAAAGTCCTATGATGATGTATCGAATATTTTGGATTGGATAAAAATGGTATCAGCCTTAGGTCAAACATTTGAAAAGATGATAGACAAAGAAGAAATCCTTCAATCAATAACTAAAAAGATGAATATTTCTAAAAGTTTTTTACTAACAAAAGATGAAGAATATGAAAACAAGGTTTTAGAGTTTGTTCATAAAATGCCAGCAAATTTAATAGATGGCTTGATAAATTTAGATGATAAAGTCTTAGCTGAAAATCTAGAAAATTATAAAGAATGGATGATACAAAAAACACAAAAGCAAATGGAAGGTGCAAATGTTTAACGTCAGAGAAAAACAAGAAAGAGAGCAATTACAAAGAAGTTTCTTTTTAACTTTCAATAATATAAATGGAAAGAATGTGTTAG
Source organism: Alphaproteobacteria bacterium (assembly GCA_031549385.1). GTDB lineage: Bacteria > Pseudomonadota > Alphaproteobacteria > Rs-D84 > SZUA-605 > JAVBPW01. Next base: position 17,837 of record JAVBPW010000001.1, on the reverse strand, counting down.
AATATTTAAATCAGATAACTTTAAATAAAACTCTTCCATCATCAGCAACTAAAGAGGAATTGTATTTTCTTGAAGGTCAAAGAAATTTAGTAAAATTAATACAAAATCTATCTAAATAATTTCTTGTAAGGAAGCGTCTAGGAGCCATAGAATATAAGTCTTTATGGCTCTATCTTTATAAATATCGCCAATTGCTAGCTTATAGTTTTTCAATTGCTTTTTATATAGTTCAAATAATTCAAGTGAAGCTTTTCTATCAGTTTTATAGTCAATAATGATGACTTCATCTTCATTAATAATAAGATTATCGATTCTATAAACTTGAGTTCCATTTTTCCCTTTAACAATTACTTCTTGTTCAGGTCTATTATTTTCAAACATCCAAGGATAATCATCTAAAATAGTTTTCAAACTATTATTAAAATCTTCTTTTTGATTATCATTTAAATCAGAATTTTCAATTTTTTCACTAACCCAATCTAGCCTAATATCTTCAGGTATTTGAGAAACATTTTGCATAATTTTATGAATAATATTTCCTATTCTAATAGATTCTTCATTTTTATCTAACTCAACGTCATTCTTTAAAACAGGTGTTTCAATTTCAGGTTCTTGAGGATAGTTGAAATTACTTTCTTTTTTCTTTTCAATTTTCTCTTCAATAATTTCAGATACTTCTTCCACAATATTTTCCACAGAAAGTATCTTAGCATCTTCTTCATAATATTCAGCCAAATATTCAGGAACACTTTCAATCTTTTTCTTATCTAAAGAATTAAAAGTATCTCTAAGTATTTCATACCAAGAATTCTTCTCGCACTTTTCTAATCCAAATATATATAGATTTCTTTTAGCTCTAGTTAAAGCAACATAAAGCAATCTTTTATATTCTTCCATATCTTTTTCTGATTGATGAGCTAAAGAATTTTCAATTTGTTCATTAACAAAGCTCTTATTAACGAACCAAAAAAACAATTCTTCATCAAATATAAACTTATCTTCAGCTTTATTGCTTTTAACTTTACAAGTATCAGCTAGAAACACATATTGTCCTTCAAGTCCTTTAGCTCCATGAACAGTAAGGATTTTAACGCCATTTTGTTTATTACCTTGTCCCTCACGTTTAATTTCTATATCTCCATTAACAATGAAGTCTAAGAAAGAAGACAAATCAGAAACAATTTTATTATTCCATTCAAGCGCTGTATTTATAAAATAGTTTATACTATCAAGAGCAGCCATAGAGAGCCTTTTAAGCAATAATTTTTTTCCATCAAGTTTATTTAAAACAAATGAATAAAATTCAAACGGCGTATCATTTCTATGTTCATATATTTTCTGTAACTTTGTTCTTTTTTTAGCGATTTCAACATCAGAAGAATTTAAAATCCTATCCCAAAGGCTTTCTCCCCCACGTCCATAACACAGATCAAAAAGTTCCTTTTCGCTTCCGCCAATTAGTGGAGATTTAAAAAGACCTGCTAAATTCAAATCATCAAAAGGAAACACTGCAAATTTTCCGCAAGCAAGCAAATCTTCAGTAGCCATATCATCAAGCAGTTTAAATTTATCGATTCCTTCAAATTCTATATCAAGATTTTTAAGTTCTTTGTTTAAATAGCTCACAATTCTATTTCTGCTTTTAACAAGTATTATAATATCTTGTTCTGATAAATATCTCTTTTGATCAGCAAGATATATTTTGCTATCTAAAAGATTTCTAATCTTAATTGCAATAGCTTTCGCCAAATTCAAATAGTTATTTTCATAAAACTTTTCGTCAAAATGTCCTTCAATATAGTCTTTTTTGACTTTTTCATTTAATTTGATATGTGGGTAAAGTTCAACTCTTCCGTTAAGTTCTTTTCCGTTAATATGCTTAACTTTATCTAAAGAAACACCTTTAAGAATTTCATCTTTTTTAAACACTTCATCAACGAAATTCAAAACAGTCTCAGATGAACGGAAAGATACATTCATATCAACTTTTTTAAATTTATAATCAGAATTATCAATTTTATCTTCTAAATATTTAAAATACTTTTCAAAGTTTTCTACATCCGCTCCTTGGAAAGAATAAATAGATTGCTTTCTATCTCCCACAATAAATATAGATTTAAACTCAGCAAAATTTCTTGGATTAGTTTCAAAAAAGTTCTCAGATATAGCATCAATAATTTTCCACTGATAGGGTGAAGTATCTTGAGCTTCATCAAGAAGAATATGAGAAATTCCGCCATTCATTTTATAAATAACCCAAGAAGAAATATCTTTTTTAGTCAAAAGAGCAAGAGTTTTAGAAATTAAATCATCAAAATCAAGCAACCCTTGTTTTTCTTTTTCTTGTTTATATTGGTCTAAGAATTTCTTGGCAATAATAAGAACAGCTTTTGATTGATTATAAACATTAATATTAACAAAAACTTTATAAAATTCAAAAACCTTATTGGCCAAATTTTGAAAATTATCTTCTTTAGGAGTCTTTCTAACAGTTTTATCTCCGGTTAAAAAAATGCTAACAACAGAATTAAAGTTTCTGATTTTATCAATATCATTAAGTAATAAGAATTCTGATAATTCTCTTCCATACTTTTTTGCAGTCTCACTAAGAGCAGAAGAAATGTTAACAAACCCATTAAACAGTCCGATATGATTTTTTATAAAATCTAACTTAATTTTATCTAAATCAGTCTCTTTGATTTCAAGAGTTTTTCTAAGTTTATTATCAATAGTTTTAAAATCAGTCTTAAATAATTCTTCAAATTTATTAGCATTACTAATAATATCTTTTTGAATATCTCCAAACGCATCTTGGTTAATAAATGAAGCTAAGTAGCTTATTTGGTCTAAAACTTGAACATCATTTTGTTTGAATATTTCATTAATAACATTTTTCAAAAATGCTTTTCGTTCATTTTCAGGAATATTTTTAAAATGAGGATTAATTCCAGCTTCCACAGGAAATTTCTTTAATATTTCTTCACAAAAAGAGTGAATAGTTTTAATTTTAATGCTTTCAATATTTTCGCAAACAACAGCAAATAAAGTTCTAGCCTTTAAAATTAGCTCATCATTTATATACTCATCTTCTAATATATTACCCAATTCACATTTCAACTTTTCATCATTCATCATAGCCCATTTCTTAGAAGTCTCAATCAATCGATTAAGCATTTCATTAGCGCTATTTTTTGTATATGTAATACAAAGTATTTTTGAAATATCTCCGCCATAAAGAAGTATCTTCAAAATTCTATCAGTTAAAACTTTAGTCTTTCCAGTTCCAGCAGAAGCATCTACCCAAGCAGATATAGTAGGATTCGAAGCTTTATTTTGAATTTCAGTTGCAAGTTTATTCATTCAATGCCTCACCACAAATAGCTCCATTAGCAAAAGCATTATGAATATTAAACCCACCAAGTTGACCAGTAATATCTAAGCATTCACCTATAAAATAAAGTCCTTTAACTTTTTTCACTTCAAACTTATTATCTATTTCATTAAGGTCAATTCCGCCAAGACAAACTTCAGCCATATCAAAACCTTTATTTCCAGCAACCTTTAATTCAAAATGAGATAATTTAGCAGCAACTGCTTCAAGAATTTTATCAGACATTTGATTTAAAGACGTTTTACTATCAAATCCTGCAAGCAAAAACTCCAAAAGTTTTTTAGGCATTTTTTCAGAAAAAATTTGCCACAAACTTTTTTTACCATCAGATTTTTTTATTTCCATTAAAAGCTTTTTAACATTTTCTCCAGGTAAAAAGTTAACAGAAATATTTTCCCCTTGTTTAACATAAGAAGATATTTGAAGCACAGCAGGTCCACTTAATCCAAAATGAGTAAACAAAATATCATCAACAAAACATATTTTATTAAAGCAAACTTGAGTTTTAAAAGAAACTCCCATCAAACTATCATTCCAAGAAGAAAAAGTAAGTGGCACAAGAGCAGGGGTAAATTCATAGTATTTAATTCCAAACTGTTGAGCTAACTTCAAAGCAAAGTCAGAAGCTCCTAAGTTTTTATATGATGCTCCCCCAGTTGCAATAACAAGTTTTTTACAATTAAAATTGCCAGAAGAAGTTTTTATTTCAAATCCATCATCTATCTTTTTAATTTTCTCAACAATATTTTCTAAAGAAAATTCAACATTATCCCCTAATTCAGATTTAAGCATATTGATAATATCCAAAGAAGTTGTAGCAAACAATTGCCCTAATTTTTTCTCTCCATATGAAATACTATATTTATCAAGCAAAGAAGTAATATTTTCAGGTTTGAATTTAGATAAAACAGATTTCAAAAATTTAGGATTATGACTGATGTAATTAGCATCACTAAGATATTTATTAGTAAAATTACATTTTCCTCCTCCAGATATTTTTAACTTTTTTCCAATTTCAGAAGAAGAATCAATAATAAGTACAGATGCAGATTTAATCTTCCCGCCGCACATTAATCCAGCAGCACCAGCGCCAATAATAATTACATCATAATTTTTCATGTCCTTATTATTGCTGATAAAAAACTAACAGGCAATAAAATAATTGCTTTTTCCAAAAAAGAAACTAAAATGTCAACAAAACTAAAATCAAAAGTAAATAATCAAATTTTAAAAAATGAAACAGTATTTAGATATGTTGCAACATATCCTTGATAAAGGAGTGTTCAAAGAAGATCGTACAGGTACTGGCACACAAAGTGTATTTGGCTATCAAGCCAGATATGATTTAAAGGAAGGCTTTCCGCTCATGACTACCAAAAAGCTACATTTGCGATCAATTATTTATGAACTTTTGTGGTTTATAAAAGGAGATACTAATATAAAGTATCTTAATGATAACAGAGTAACAATTTGGGACGAATGGGCAGATGAAAACGGTGACCTAGGTCCCGTGTATGGAAAACAATGGAGAAATTGCGGAGGGGTTGATCAATTGAAAGAATCAATAGAAAAACTCAAAAACAATCCTAATTCCCGACAAAATGTAATTTGTGCATGGAACCCTCCAGAAATTCCTTTAATGAAACTTCCTCCATGTCATTGTTTATTTCAATGGTATGTGTATGAAGGTACTCTTTCGTGTCAATTGTATCAAAGAAGTTGTGATACTTTTCTTGGTGTTCCATTTAACATAGCATCATATGCTTTGTTGACTCACATGATTGCTCATGTGTGTAATTATGAAGTAGGAGATTTTGTCCACACCTATGGTGACCTTCATATTTATGACAATCATCAAGAACAAGTAAGATTACAACTTACTCGGGAGCCTCGTCCACTGCCTCAGCTTATAATTAAGCGTAAGGTAGAAGATATTGAAGACTTTGTTTACGAAGACTTTGAAGTGGTAGGGTATAATCCTCATCCAGGCATTAAAGCTCCAATCGCGGTTTAATTATGGCAAGATTATTTCTTGCCATTTTTTGTGTTCTTGAAAGCATATTAAAAATATGATAAAATACAGCGTATCATGAAAAAGAAAAACATATTATTTTTTGATTGTAAGGAAACAGAAAAAAACTACCTTACAAAGAATACCTTACTAAAATATAATTTCACATACATAAAAGATGAATTAAATTTATCATCAATAAAGAAATTATCAGTACTTCAAAAACAAGTTGAAATGTTATCAATTTTCATAACATCAAAAGTTGGAGAAAAAGAATTAAAAAATTTTCCAAACTTAAAGTTAATAATAACTCGTTCCACAGGAACAAATCATATAGATTTAAATTATTGCCAATCTAAAAACATTCAAGTAAAAAACATAGAAGGTTATGGAGCAATAACAGTAGCAGAATATACATTTGCATTATTACTATCTTTAACAAGAAAAGTTCTTCCAGCAGCGCAACATCAAATAGACAAAAAAGTAGACTATGCAAACTTTATAGGAACAGATATTCATGGAAAGACAATAGGTTTAATAGGCTACGGTCAAATAGGTCAACAAGTGGCTCGTCTTGCATTAGCTTTCAATATGAAAGTATTAGCTCACGATCCATTTAAAGAAAAAGAGATAAAAAAGAGCAAAGAAATAAAATATGCAAAATTAGATGAATTATTAAAGAATTCAGACATAATTTCGCTTCATTGCCCATATATTCCGACTCAAAATTATCATATGTTTGATAAGAAACTATTTTCTAAGATGAAAAACGGAGTTTTAATAATAAACACAGCTCGTGGCGAATTAATAGACGTTTTTGTATTATATGATGCTCTAAAATCAAAGAAAGTATCAGGTTTTGCATCAGATGTAATGGAATATGAGGTATTAACTCAACCATCAAAATCAGAGCTATCCAGCAAGGATTCAGCTACTAAAAAGAAGATTCTTTCAATAATGAAAAAAAATTCTGATGTAAAGAAGCTTGAAAATGTAATAATCACCCCCCATATAGCATTTAATACACAAGAATCTATAACAAGAATATTGGATGAAGTCTTAAAAATCTTAAAAAAATAATGTAAAAAATTGCTTTATATCACAATTTTTTTGTGCTATAAAGATTTTTATCCTAGAAATAAGGACGAAATTAACATTACAAAGGAGAAGATTTAAATGTTAAATTTAAAAAAAGTTAAAATAGCCGGTAAACTTATCGACCCAATAATCGAGGGTGGAAAAGGTGTAGCATTATCTACAGGTTTAACTTCTGGCCGTTTTGCTGCTCAAGATTGTGCAGGAACATTCAGTGCAGTTATGGCAGACACATACGATGAAAATGGAAATCCCAATCCAGCCATCATAAAAGGTGATACTCCTAAAGAAAGACATAAAGAATTAGTACGTCTTTCAATAGAAGGTGGAGTAGCAAACGCAGAAATAGCTTACAAAGAATCACAAGGTAAAGGTCGTATATTGATGAACATCTTATGGGGTGTAAGTAATTCTCGTGAAATCCTAGAAGGAATATTGGAACGTGCAAAAGGTAAAATCCACGGAATTTCAGTAGGGGCAGGAATGCCATACCAACTAGGCGAAATAGCAGCTAAATTCAAAGTACATTATCAACCAATAGTATCATCAGCTCGTGCATTCAGAGCCCTCTGGTCAAGAGGATTTGAAAAGACACAAGAATGGTTAGGTGGTGTAATATACGAAGACCCATGGGTAGCAGGTGGTCATAATGGAATTTCAGGTGCTGAAGATCCTAAAAAAAGAGAAAGTGCATACGACCGTATAGTTGAACTAAGAAAGTTCATGAATTCAGTAGGACTCGCAGCAGTTCCTATCATCATAGCAGGTGGAATTTGGACATTGTCAGAATGTACCCAATATATGAACAATCCAGAAGTAGGCGAAGTAGCATTCCAATTAGGAACTCGTCCACTATTAACAAAAGAATCTCCAGTATCACAAGCTTGGAGAGAAAAAATGTTATCATTAAAAGAAGGTGACATTAAGCTACAAAAATTCTCACCAACTGGAATGTATTCATCAGCAATTGACAATGAATTTGTAAGAAATTTAAATGCTCGTAAAGAAAGACAAGTTGCTTTTTCTGACCAAGCAAATGAAACAAATGATCAATTATATGTTTTACCGTCGGGTAAAAATACATATGTATCAACAGATTCATTAAACAAAATAACAGAATATGCAAACGCTGGGTTTAACGTACCGCTTCCAACACCAGATTCTACATTAGTGTTTGAAACTCCAGGCCAAGCATTGAAAATAGTAGCAGAGCAAAAATCCTGTGTAGGATGTTTAGCTGGCTGTAAATTTTCAGGCTGGTGTGAAAGGGACGATATAAAGATAGAACCAGATCCAAGAAGCTTCTGTATTCAAAAGACACTAGTAGCAGTAGCTCATGGTGGTGATATAGAAAACAATTTAATGTTTTCAGGTCACAGTGCATACAGATTTGCAAACGATCCATTATTTGCTAACGGGAAAGTACCAACAATTGAAGAATTCCTCACGGAACTCAAAAAAGGTGCATAATCTAAGGCTCTGAAAAAGAGCCTTTTTTAAAAATATTTCTCCAAAAGATTGAAAACATTCCTATAAAGTAGTACTATTGTGCGAATGAAAAATACAAGTGAATTTAAAGAAGTTTTAGACGCATTAAAAATATTTTATAAGAAAGTAGATCCAAATAAAATACCATGGACATTAATAGGATCAACATCCTTGATACTTCAAGATGTAAATGTTCCTGTTTCATATGACATAGATATTGCATTGGACTCATCTCAATGTAATAAAGTTGATAAACTTATAAAAGAATACAGAAAGCAAAAGCCGGTATGCAGTCAAACAGATATGTACCGTTCATGTTATGGAAAGTATGAAATCAAAGGTGTTAATATAGATTTAATAGGTGACTATCAATATAAAAAGAATGGTAAATGGTCACCAGTATTAGACACATCAGAATATGAAATCATGAAAATTGCAGGAATGAAGATAAGGGTATTGCCATTAGAAAAACGTTTAGACGAATATCAAGCCCGTCACAGCCGACAAAAAGTATCAAAGATTAAAAAAGTGTTAGGATTTTTTAAAAAGAAGAAAAACTAAGCGTGCAACGTCAGGTTGCTAAAACCAACTCTTAGATTTTTTGCCTTCGGCTTCAAATTCTTTTAAAAGATCAGCTTGTTTCTTAGAAATTTTCTTAGGCATTTTTACTTTAACAGTGATATAGCAATTTCCAAAATAAGAAGATTGTAATTTAAGCATACCTTTATCTTTCAATCTAAGTTGAGTTTCAGGATTTGTTCCAGCAGGAATTTTAACATTAAATTCTTCGCCGCTAATATGTTTCAATTCAATATCTCCACCCATAATAGCAGTAGTAAATGGAACATCTACATCAGCATAAAGATCATCACCTTCACGTTTAAATATTTTATCGTTTTTAACATCTATAATAATATAAAGATTACCAGGTTCGCCGCCTCTAAGTCCTGCATCACCTTCACCTGTTAATTTTATTTTCATTCCTGTATCGATTCCAGCAGGAATTTTAATTTCTAATTTTTTATCCCCATATTCTGTTCCAGTTCCACCACATTTTGTGCAAGGATCTTTAACAACTGTTCCAGAGCCGTTACATTCATCACAAATAACTTGAGTTACGAAAAATCCCTGACGCATTTGAAGCACGCCAGCTCCGCCACATTTAGGACAAGTAATAGTAGAAGCTTTTCCATCATTAGACCCAGTTCCATGACATTTAGAACAAGTATTATTTTTAGAAACAGAAAGTGTGTGAGTAACACCGTGATAAGCATCAGATAAAGAAATAGTCATATGATAAGAAAGATCTGCGCCTTTATTAGAAGGTTTCTTACGTCTTCCTCGATTTCCCATTCCGCCCATCATTTCTGAGAATATATTTTCGAATATGTCTGAAAAATCATTTCCACTAAATCCGCTACCAAAATCATTAAACCCATTAAAGCCAGAAGAATTTCCACCACCATATCCAGAAGAACCGTTATTTACCCCAGCTTCTCCAAATTGATCATATTGAGCTCTTTTATTTTTATCCTTCAAAGTATCATAAGCAGTACTAATTTCTTTAAATTTTTGTTCAGCTTCTTTATCTCCCGGATTTTTATCAGGGTGATATTTCATAGCCAATTTACGATAAGCTTTCTTAAGCTCATCGTCGCTAGCTGTTTTTGATACTCCTAAAATTTCATAATAATCTTTCGACATAGTAAGTAGAAATATAAGATATTTTTCAGAAAAATCAAGCAAATGAGAAAAATATCTTTTAAAGTTCTTGAAAAAGAAATCCCAATTTATATAATAGACTGGAAAATAAAGGAAATTGCGTAGTGAATTCATATAGTGCAAAAGATATAGAAGTATTAGAAGGTTTAGAGCCAGTTCGTCAACGTCCAGGTATGTATATCGGTGGAACGGACGAAAATGCCTATCATCATTTAGTATCTGAAATTTTGGATAATGCTATGGATGAGGCAGTAGCGGGTTTTGCAAAAAAAATAACAATTGAACTTTCAGAAGACAATTTAATATCAATTACAGATGATGGTCGTGGTATTCCGGTTGATCCACATCCAAAATTTCCAAATAAATCAGCACTTGAAGTAATTTTAACGACTCTTCATTCAGGTGGAAAATTTTCAGGCTCAAAAAGCTATCAAACTTCAGGTGGTTTACATGGGGTAGGTTCATCAGTAGTAAATGCTCTTTCATCATTTATGGAAATAATCGTAATAAAAGATGGAAAAAAATATCGTCAAACATTTGCTTATGGAAAACCAACAGGTGGTTTAGAAGTATTAGGTGATGCAAAAGGTCATGGAACAAAAGTAACATTCCGTCCTGATTCGACTATTTTTACAGATAAAATATTATTCAAACCAAAAAGAATTTATCGTCTTGCACGTTCAAAAGCATTTTTAGAAAAAGGTGTAAGAATAGAATGGAAGTGTAATCCAGAATTAATAACAGAAGATATGGGTATTCCAGCAACAGATGAATTTTATTTTCCAAATGGTTTATCTGATTTCTTATCAGAGTCATTAAAAGGAAAAGAATGTTTAATGCCATCACAATTTTGTGGAGTATCATGTTTACCAAACGAACAAGGTAAAATAGAATGGGCATTAAATTGGTGTACAAGCAGAGAAAGTTTTTTCTCATCATATTGTAATACAGTTCCAACACCAGAAGGTGGATCACATGAAAGTGGTTTTAAATCCATTGCATTAAAATGTTTAAAAAGTTTTGGAGCAATGATAGGAAATAAGAAAGCAGAAATAATTACAACAGATGATTTATTTTCTGACGCTTGTTGTTTACTTTCATTATTTTATAAGACTCCACAGTTCCAAGGTCAAACAAAAGAAAAATTATCTTCACCAGAAGTTATAAAGTTAATTGAAAATGCATTAAAGGATTCGATAGATTTATATCTAACACAAAACACAAAAGCATCTACATTATTATTAGACGATATAATTGAAGTAGCAGAATCAAGATTAAGATCTCGTAAAGAAAAAGATATTGCGCGAAAAAGTGCAACAAAAAGACTCCGTCTTCCAGGTAAATTAACGGACTGTTCATCTAAGACAAGAGAGAACACAGAAATATTTATAGTAGAAGGAGACTCAGCTGGTGGTACTGCAAAGCAATCACGTAATCGTGAGCTTCAAGCTATATTACCATTACGCGGAAAAATTTTAAACGTAGCATCATCATCAAAAGATAAGATAGATGAAAATAAAGAACTATCAGATATAGCGGAAGCATTAGGTTGTGGACTCGGAAAAGATTTTGATATTGAAAAATTAAGATACACAAGAGTAATCATAATGACTGATGCCGACGTAGACGGTGCACATATTGCTTCATTATTAATGACATTCTTTTATAAACAAATGCCAGAATTAATTTCTAATGGACATTTATATATAGCACTACCTCCATTATATAAAATATCAGGTGGTGGAAAAAGTTTTTATGCAAAAACAGATAAAGAATTAAATGAAATAATAGAAAAAGAATTTAAAAACAGAAAGTATGAAACCTCTCGCTTTAAAGGTTTGGGTGAAATGAATTCAGATCAATTAAAAGATACAACAATGAATCCAAAGACTCGTCAATTAGTAAGAGTAGTAATTCCAAACAGAACAGAAGAAGATATGGAAGATGCTGGGCGTACTAAAAAACTAGTTGAAGATTTAATGGGAAAGACAGCTGAATCTCGTTATAAATTTATTGTAGAAAATGCAAAGTTTGCAGAAAAGATAATTTAATTATTTTTTATTTTTAGTTTTTGCTAAATCATCATCATTAAAAGTTTTTTTAAAATATTTATCTTGATTAGCTAAATAAATATTTTGTCCACGTTCAAATGCATCAGCATATTCGTAGTATTCAGACATATGACAAGCTGAAATAAAACATAAAGCAAAACATAAAAATAATTTTTTAATCATAATAATATGTTATCTCAAAACATAATTTTTTAAAAGAGAAAAAATAAATGTTAAAAAAATTAAAAAAAAGCTTTTTTTTCTCTTTAAAATATAGTATACTAGAAATTACCTGAGGGAATAATAGGGAAAAATTTTTTATAAGGAGAAAATTAAATGACATTAAATAGCAGAATGGTTGATGAAAAATTCATACAAATGGTTGCTTACTATATTTGGATGAATCGTGGAATGCCAAAAAACCAAGATAAACAAATTTACAATGAAGCAAAACAACACATCGGCTTTTTCTTAAATACAAATATTGATGTAAAAGAAACAACTGATGCTGGAAAAGCAGAACTTGCAAAAGTAATTGCAAAAGCAACACCGGTTAAAAAAGCTAAAGCAAAAAAATCTAAAAAAGCTAAAGCAAAAAAAGTTGCAAAGAAAGTAGTAGCAGAAGTAAAGAAAGAAGTTGTTGCAGTTGAAAAAGCAGCAGCTCCAGTAGTTGCAGTTGTTAAAAAAGAAGTAAAGAAAGTTGCAAAGAAAGCAAAAAAAGTAAAAGCTAAAGCAAAGAAGAAAGTAAAAGTTGCAAAAAAAGCAGTAAAGAAAGCATTAAAGAAAGTTGAAAAGAAAGCTTCTTTTTCATTAGCAGTAAAAAAAGCAGCTCCAAAAGCAAAAAAAGCTAAAGCTAAAAAAACAAAATCAAAAAAATCATCTTTGAAAGCTATTATAGCAAAAGCAAAAATCGCTAAAGCTCCAAAAGCAAAAAAAGCAAAGAAAGTAAAAGCTAAAAAAGTTACTCCAATGAAACCAGTTGCAAACATCATTCCATTGAAAGTTGCAAATGCAAACAAAAAAGTAGCAAAAAAAGCTCCAATGAAAAAAGTAGCAAATAAAAAATAATTATTTAGCATTTTTTGACAAAAATAAAGAGCCAATTCTGGCTCTTTTTTTATTAAAATTTTTCTAAAATAGGATTCAATTCAAAAGTAATAATTTGATAAAAATCAAATTAACAAAATTTCTTGCCAAACATATTTTAAAATGCTAAGTTTTTACTAGAAGAGAGAAGGAGAGATTCTATGAATTTTATTAAAAAGCTAATATTTCCAATATTAACAGCAACATTTTTATTCACATCAACTGATTCGTTTTCACAGACTACTTGGACTGGAGCAAATACTTCAATACCAAACGCAACATATTTTACATGTGATGGAAGTATTGATGGTGGAGTTAATGATTGTAAAACAAAAGCAGTCTATCCTTCTGGTTCTGGAATGTTGTTAATTCAGGGAGTTGGGTCTTCGGCTAATTATGCAAACTTGATATTCAATCATAATGTTAGTCCGACATATGTTGGTAATCCTCATATTGTTCAAATAAATTCTGGAACAAATTATTTGAATATAGTAAATAATGCTGAACTTAAATTAAATGGAGGGGCAGTTATTTATTTTAGTAATGGTACTATGTATGGAACGATCACAAATAATGCAACTTTTACAACATCTTTTGGTTCAGGCAGTTTTGGATCAATTGCAATGGCTGGAGCAAATACTATATTTGGTTCTTCTTTATTGAAATCTTATATTGTAAATGAAGCTAGTGCTTTAATTACAAATCAATATGGTGGGGATTTAATTTCTTTATCCAATGGGGTGAAAATGTATGGGGATATTACAAACAGAGGGGAATTACGTATAGAAGGAAATGGTGGAATTGCAATTCTTATTGGAAAATCTGGGGAAGCTAATTCTACGCTGTTTATTGGAAATATTTATAACTATGGATCAATAAATAACAACATGCTTGGATATAGTATTGGTATAGAAATTAACGGACAATTTGGTTTAGAAACTGATCGTTCGAATATTGTTAATTATTATGGTGGAACAATTAATTCTGGTATCCCAATCTCTATGAGTGGAGTTATGTATGGGGATATAAATAATTATGGGTTACTTACTGGTGGGCTTGGTAATGCGATGATTTCTATTACATCTAATATGTATGGGGATATTACAAATTATTCAAGTGGGGTTATGCAAGGTAATTATGGTATAAGAGTTAATAGTCTTTCAAACTTTACAGGAACTATAACAAATTATGGTATTATTTCAAGTTCCTATGCTGCAGTTGAAGGACAATTTGGATCTATAAGTAAGAATGCTACTATTATAAATGATGCTGCGGGGCAGATGACATCAATTATATCTTCTGGTGGTTATGTTGATATAAAAAATTATGGTAAAATAATATCGCAATCAACTTATGGAAATGGGATAAGTTTTTCCAATATGGGTTCTGCTTCACTGAAAACAACTATAACAAATGAAACCTCAACTTCTGAAATTAGTAGTTTAGATGTTGGGATTTATCTTCGAGGTTCGTATCTTGATATTTTAAACAAAGGAAAGATTATTGGAAGTTCTGGAATTTCTATTGGAGCTTTTAATTCAGGAGATATCTATGTTGGTAATATTACAAACAGTAATATCATACAGGGTAATGGTGTAAATATTGAAGATGCTGGGATTAAAATTTATGGTGGTAAATTTGGAAACAGTCTCTCTGAACAATCAAATATTTATAATAATGGAACAATAATAGGATATAATGGAATTTACTATAATTCTTATGTGAAAATTTATGGAGATATAATTAACACAGGAACCATAAAAGGAACCAGTGGTTATGGAATGGCTCTTTCACCAGAGGGTTCTATGCGTGGGGCACAACTTAATGGAAATATTGTTAATTCTGGTACGATATCAGGATTATTAATGGGAATAGATATAGTTTATATTAAAGGAACTGTAACTAATTCTGGAACAATTGAAGGAACTGGTGTTAATGGTATTGGTTTTAATGTTGGAAATAGCAGCGGTGCTTATTTTGGACTTGATGGTGAAAATGCATTAGTTAATAATGTTGGGGGAATAATTAAAGGTGGTAAGTATGGGGTGTATTTAAGTTGGATAAGTTTTGATAGAGGTATGGTTTTAAATAATGGTTTGATTGAAGGTGGAGATACTGGAGCTGTATTATATAATACTGGTGCTTCTTTTATTAATAACGGAACAATTAAAGGTATAAATTATTCCTTGCATGCAAAAGGTTTGGTTGAATATAGAGGGAATGGTACTTTAACTGGTGGTATTTTATTAGAAGACGCAGACTTTCATATTGGAGGATTTAATAAAGTTCCGTTAAACAAGACTAATGTTATAACAGGAACAGGAACAATTACCTATATATCCGGTTATAATTATGGAGATTCTTTATTACGTTTAAATTACACAACCGCAGAGTTGAATCAAAGTTGGTCTCAGTTTGCTCAAATTACATCTCCAGATAAATTATCTATTCTAGGTGCAGATGATAATATGTATGTTTTAAATTTAAAAAAAGATGGCGCTGTAATTACCCAGACAGGCAAATTTTTATTAGCCAGTGCTGCAAATGAAGTTTATTTTGATGTTTATAATGTAGCTGTGGTTACATCGTTAGATAATAATGCTCATGCTCATGGCTATGGGTTTGATTTAACAAATAGGTCTTTAAAATATTCATCTGATTTTTCAACTGGTTCTTTAGATAGTAAAAAATTTTGGTTGTTTTATGCTCTTGATTGGTGGACTGAAGGTGATAATTCTCATGTAGAATCAAAATGGTTTAATTGTGATACAGGCACAGGTAATGATTGTTCCACAATGGCCAGCGCTATAATTTCTTTAAATTTTTCTGATAGTATAAATATAAAAAGTGTTGGAAAATCTACAGACTATGCAACTTTGACATTAAATCACGATATGAGTAACTACGCTAGTGTTGCAATTAATGTAATGGATGGAGTTAATTATTTGAATATAATAAATAATTCTGATATGCCGAGAAGTAGTTTTATTAAAATTGATAATAGTGCAACTTATAATGGATATATAAGAAATAATTCTGGAAAAACTATACAAGTAACGAATGCTATACAAGTTTATGGAAACATGAATGGTGATATACAAAATTATGGTACTATTATTGCTTCAAATCGTGCAATTGAAACTTCACCTTTTGGAGGAATATTTACTGGAAATATAGTAAATAGTGGTATAATTAGAGCAACTTCTTCATCCTATGCTGCTTTAAGTTTATATTCTTTTAATGGTCAAATTCAAAATACTGGAACAATTGAAAATACTGCAACAGGCTATGCTATTCAATTAGATAATGCATCACAAGGTACAAGTTTAAATCATTCTAAAATACTTAATTCTTCAGCATCTTCAAAAATTACTGGAGGAAATAGTGGAATATATTCATACTATACATCTTCATATATTGATATTGAAAATCTAGGAACTATAAGTGGTGGTAGTAGTGCAATTAATTTATATATTGCAAAATTGTTAGGAAATTTAACAAATTCAAACACAATAGAAGGGTTGAATTCTGGAAGTTCTGGAATTTTATTAAAGGGAGTTGGTGTTGCTATGCTGTCTTCATTTGGTTCAGATACAGAAAGTGTTAATCTAATAAACCAGACTACTACTTCAAAGATTATTGGTAAAAATAATGGAATATTATTTGATATTTATAGTGCAATGTATGGAGATATAAAAAATTATGGAACAATATCAGGGGATCTTTCAGGAATAACATTTGCTACAAATTCAGCTATGTATGGTACAGTAGATAATTCTTTGAAAATTGAAGGTGTAAATGCAACAAATGGTGTAGGTATACTTGTATCAGGAGCAAGTAGCAAATTTGGAATATCTTCATCCAAATCTTATATTTTGAATAGAACTTCTTCATCAGTTATAACTGGTGGAAAATCTGGTATTGAATTTTCTTCATCTTCAAGTTCTTATGGTGATATTACTAATAATGGAACTATTAATGGTGGAATAAATGGGATATCATATCTAACTTCTGCGATATATAATGGAAATATTATAAACAATAAAGATATTACTGGCGGAAAAATAGGTATTAATTTTGATACTACAGGTAAATTAGTTGGAAGTATTATCAATAATACAACTGGAAATATTTCTGGAACAGAGCATGCTATTTACAATTTAAATACTGCTTCAGCTATTAATTATCAAGGGAATGGAACTTTAGTTGGAGGATTACATTCAGCTGGTGGATTTGAATTTTCTAATATGACTGTGGCATCTGCATCTAAACTTGCTCAATTTAATGCAGCAACTGGTGCAAATGGCATTAAATATTCTAATAAAGGTGGAGCAACACAATTGAGTATTGCTTATATTACAAGCGATACTGCGGTAGCAAAAATTTTATCAAATATTGGAAATTTGGCTTTTGATACGGTTTCATTAAATTTAACTTTAAATAGTAGTGCTATATTAACATCGTCTTCTGATTCATATTTAATTGCAAAATCTAATACTCTTGTTTCTTATAATAACTTGTCATTATTAAACAATGGAGTTGCTATGGATTCTTCTTCATATCGATTGAAAGTTGTATCTAATGGAGGATATTCAGAACTATGGTTAACATTTGGAATAGATTATTGGACACAAGGTGATAACTCTCATCTTACAGATAAAAGTTATACTTGTATTGGAACAAATGATTGTACATCAACAGTGGCAGCATCAGATATAAGAATTATGGATGTTGGATTAACAACAGATCAAGCTAATTTAAATGTTAACCATGCAGTGACAAGTACAAACAGAGCAATTGATATATTGGGTGGTGTTAATTACCTAACAATAAAGAACAATGCTTCAATATCTGGAACAAATTATGCAATTTATAACAATGGAACAACACAAGTTAACTATCGTGGAAATGGAACTCTAACTGGTAAATTGTTTACAACAGCAACAGGTGGATTTATTTTCTCTGAAATGACAGGCGCACCAATTGCAAATGT